>JBMOJH010000051.1:0-22130 GCA_049316905.1 Microthrixaceae bacterium
GACACGGCCACGGTCACGTCCAGGTCCACCACGTCGCCGAGGTGGGCGAAGCTCAGGTACTGGGCGGTGGCCCACACGAGGGGCCGGTCACACACCCGCTCCATGGCGCACACCGCGGCGGCGAGCCCGCAACCGCCGAAGAGGAACCGGCCGCCGGTCATGACGTCCTCGGTGACCGGCAGGTACCACCGGGTGGGGTTGTGGGTGCCCTGCAACCCGAGCCATTCGGCCACGTCCATCGGCGCAGGCTAGGGCGACGTCGACCGGGCCTGTGCCAGCATTGGCCCGTGAGGCGGACACGGGGGGTACGAGGCGCGCGACGGGCGGCGTTGGCGTGCGCCCTCGCGCTGCTGACCACCGGGTGCGTGTCGGCGCCCGCGTCGTCGGTGCCGACCGAGGGGCCCGGCTCGGACGGGCCGTGCGCCGTCACCCGCCGGGACGTCCCCAACCCTGCCGAGTGGCGCCACGACGTCACCCTCTTCGAGCCCACCGGGACGGCCCGACCCTGGACCGGCGGCACCTGCGACGACGACCGACGACCCGTGGTGCTCCTGGCCCACGGCTACGGGGGCTCGGCGGCGGAGGTGTACCAGGGCCTCGCGGACCACCTGGTGGGGCAGGGCTTCGTGGTGGTGTTCCCTCCCTACGACGCGGAGTTCGACCCGGAGGCGCAGTACCGCGCGGTCGACACGGGCCTCGATGCCGCACTGGCCGCCACCGACCGCGAGGACACCACCCGGGTGGGCGTGGTCGGCCACTCCTTCGGTGGCGGGATGACCCCGTGGCTACTGCAACGGGTCGCCGAGCGGGGATGGGGGGCCCGGGCCACCTGGGCGGTGCTGTTCGCCCCCTGGTACGCCCTCCGCGTCGGGACCGGGCCCATCGAGGTGCCCGCCCGCACCCGGGTGGCGGTGGTGGCCTACGACGAGGACGTGTTCGTCGACAACCGGATCGGCATCGAGCTCGTGGGCGCGCTCGCCGTACCGGCCGACCACAAGGTGCACGTGACCGTCCGGTCCGACCGGAGCCACGACCCCGCGCTCGTTGCCGACCACCTCGGACCGCTGTCGTTCCCCGTCCCCTTCCTCGGCACCCTGTCGGCGGACCACCTCGACCGTTGGTCGGCGGACCGGACCGTGGACGCGGTGTCGGGATGTGCGCTCGACGGCCGCTGGTGCGACACCGACCTCGGCGACGTGGGTCGGTGGCCCGACGGGACCGCGGTGCGCCGGGCGGTCGTGAGCTCCACGCCCTCCGACGTGGGTCCCCCCGCCCTGCAGGAGTGCGAGTTCCCCCTCAATCCGCGACCGTGCCCGACCGCGGGCCCCTGACTCCCCGGAGGACCTCCCATGACCGACACCCCCTGGCAGGGCGACGCCTGTTCGCTCGTGGAGGCCTTCCGCAACGGCGAGCGGTCCCCCGCCGAGGAGCTCGACGCCACCCTCGCGGCGGTGGAGGCGAGCGAGCTGAACTGCTTCTCCTTCCTCGATCCCGAGGGGGCACGGGCCAAGGCGGCGCGGGCCGACGTGCACAAGCCGTTCGGCGGCGTGCCGTTCGGGGTGAAGGAACTGTCGGCCTACCGCGGCTGGCCCGCCACCGAGGCCTGCACCCTGTTCCGGGACCGGGTCGCCGAGTACACCGACACGAAGCTGCTGCGCGCCGAGCACGACGGGGGCGTGGTGCCGTTCGGCATGACGACGGCGTCGGAGTTCGGCGGGCTCAACGTGAGCGTGACCAAGCTCAACGGCGTGACCCACAACCCGTGGCGCCACGGCCGCACCACCGGCGGCTCCTCCGCGGGGAGCGCGGGCGCGGTGGCGGGCGGCCTGTGCACCCTCGCCTCCGGCGGCGACGGCGGTGGCTCCATCCGCATCCCCGCGGGGTTCTGCGGGTTGCCCGGGATGAAGGGCACCGCGGGGCGGATCCCCCGCGGGCCGCACACCTGGATCCACCCCATGACGGTCGTCTCCGGCGTGATGGCCCGCAGCATCCGCGACATCGCCCGCTTCTACGACGTGTGCGCGGGCTACGACTCCCGCGACCCCTACTCCCTCCCGAAGATCGACACGTGGGAGGCCGACCTCGACTCCCACCGGGCCGACCTGCGCGGCCGGAAGGTGGCCGTGGTGCCCGACCTCGGCGTGGCCGTGGTCGCCCCCGCGGTGGCCGAACGGGTGCAGCAGGCAGGCGAGGAGCTGGCGCGCGCCGCCGAGCTCGAGGTGGTCGACCTCGACCTGCGGTTCCCCGGCCTGGGCTTCGAGTGGGCGATCGGCAACCTGTCGTCGCTCCTGGCCGAGCTCGGCGACCTGTGGCCCGACGGCAAGGCCGAGCTGACCCCGGAGATCGCCTTCGGCCTGGAGCTCGCCGAGCACGAGATGAGCCTCGCCGTCATGGCCCGGGCAGAGACGGCGCGGACCCGGGCGAACGAGACCGTGGCCGCCGCATTCGACCAGGTGGACTTCGTGATCTGCGCGACCAACCCCGACGTGGCCTTCCCCGCCGACGTGTCGCTCAACACGCGCGTGGGTGACGAGCGGGTCGGGCCGGAGAACAACGGCGCCCTCACGATCCCCTACAACATCGTGGGCAACCCGTCGCTGTCACTGCCGATCGGCGCGGTCGACGGCCTGCCGATCGGCATGCAGGTGGCCACGCTGCACCACCGCGACGCCTGGCTGCTCGACCTCGGCCGCATCTGGGAGGCCGAGCAGCCCTGGCCGTTGATGGTCCCCGGCGCCCCGGGCTGAGGCCGTTCACCTTCGGTTCACCGACGCCGGTTCACCCCATCGGGATGACCCCGGCGGTAGCCCATCGGGGGCATGCTGGTGCGCATGCCTCTGCACCGCCGCTCCGACGTCGCCGACCTCACCGCCACCTTCAGCCGGCTGGCCGGCGAGATCCCGAAGTACCAGTTCCCCGCCACCGCCAGCGACCGGCGGGTGGTGTTCGAGGTCGTGTCCGAGGAGCTCGCCCTCGACGGCAACGCCCACCAGAACCTGGCGACGTTCTGCCAGACATGGGAGTCCGACGAGGAGCTCCGGCTCATGAACCTGTCGATCAACAAGAACCTGATCGACAAGGACGAGTACCCGCAGGCCGCGGAGATCGAGAGCCGGTGCGTGCACATGCTGGCCGACCTGTGGAACGCCCCGGACGTCCACGACGCCGTGGGCACCTCGGCCATCGGGTCCTCCGAGGCCTGCATGCTGGCCGGCATGGCCATGCACCGGCGCTGGCGGAACAAGCGCCGCGCGGAGGGCAAGGCCACGGACCGGCCGAACCTCGTCTGCGGCCCCGTGCAGGTGGTGTGGCACAAGTTCGCCCGCTACTGGGACATCGAACTGCGCGAGATCGGCATGGCGCCGGGCCGCTACGGCATGGACGCCGAGACGATGCTGGCGCAGGTGGACGAGAACACCATCGGCGTGGTGCCCACCCTGGGCGTGACCTACACCGGCATCTACGAGGACGTGGCCGGCATCGCCGCCGCCCTGGACGACCTGCAGCAGCGCACCGGGCTCGACGTCGACATCCACGTGGACGGTGCCAGCGGTGGCTTCACGGCCCCGTTCTGCGCCCCTGACCTGGAGTGGGACTTCCGCCTCCCGCGGGTGAAGTCGATCAGCTCCTCCGGCCACAAGTTCGGGCTGGCCCCGCTCGGCGTGGGCTGGGTGCTGTTCCGCGACGCCGCCGAGCTGCCCGACGAGCTCGTGTTCCACGTCACCTACCTCGGCGGCGACATGCCGACGTTCCAGATCAACTTCTCCCGCCCCGCCGGCCAGATCATCACCCAGTACTTCGGCTTCCTGCGCCTGGGCCGCGAGGGGTACGCCGCCGTGCACGGCGGGAGCTACACGACGGCGAAGTACCTCGCCGGCGAGATCCCCAAGCTGGGGCCCTTCGAGCTGATCTACGACGGCGACCCGGCCACGGGCATCCCGTCGGTGGCGTGGATGCTCTCCGCCGATGCCGACGTGAAGTGGACCCTGTTCGAGCTGGCCGACAAGCTCCGCAGCCGCGGCTGGCAGGTGCCGGCGTACCCGCTCACGGGTGAGCTCGAGCACCAGATCGTGCAGCGGGCCCTGATCCGCATGGACATCTCCCAGGACGAGATCGAGATCCTCGTGCGCGACATGGCCGAGGCGATCGACTTCCTGAACAAGCACCCCGTCTCGGTCCCGATGACCCAGGAGGAAGCCGGGAACTTCCACCACTGACCGGTCCTGATGTGCCGACACCCGGGCGCCGGTCGGCCCCGGGTGTCGGTTCAGCGTCCGTGGCAGTGCTTGGTCTTCCGGCCGCTGCCGCAGGGGCACGACTCGTTGCGTCCGGCCGAGGTGAACACCTGCCGGATCTCGTCCGCGAACCGACCGGAACGGACGAGGTCGGCCATCAACCGCATGCAGCCGTCGATGTGGGTGAAGAACCCGTAGTACCCGGCGCACAGGTAGTTCAGCCCTGGCTCCCCGTCGGTGCTGGGCGTGAAGCGGTTCTTCGGGCACTCCCCGTTGCACGCGAAGCGGACGGGGCACCGCCGGCACTGGCCCGGCAGGGTGTCGGCCTTGGCCCTCCCGAACGCCACCTGCTGCGGCGAGGCGACCAGCTCGGCCATCGGCGTGCGCAGGACGTTGCCGAGGAGGTGCGCCGGCTCGACGAAGTGGTCACAGGAGTAGAGGTCGCCGTTGTGCTCCAGCGCCAGGGCGTCACCACACGTCTCCCGGAAGATGCAGACGGTCGACGGCAGGCCGAGCCATGCGGCGAGGGCGGCGTCGAACATCTGCACGAACACGTCGCCCACGTCGTGCACGACCCACTCGTCGAACACGGCGGTCAGGAACTCTCCCCAGGCCACGGGTTCGACCGAGCGGTCCGTGACGGTGTCGCCCTCCTGGAACCCCGTGTCGTTGTCCCGCTCGACGATCGGGATGAACTGGACGTGGCGGAGCCCGAGGTCGTCGCGGAAGTACCGGTACACCTCGAGCGGATGATCCTGGTTGGCCCGGTTCACCGTGCAGAGCACGTTCACCGCCACATCGTGGGCCTGGAGGAGGCGGAGGCCGCCGAGCACCTTTGCGGACGTCGGCTCGCCGCGCTTGTCGACGCGGTAGGCGTCGTGCAGCGCCGGAGGGCCGTCGATGCTCAGCCCGACGAGGAACCGGTTCCGTGCGAACAACTCGCACCACTCATCGGTGAGCAGGGTGCCGTTGGTCTGGATCGTGTGCTGGACCCGCTGACCGGGACGGCGTAGCTCCTCCACCAGCTCCACGGAGCGCCGGAAGAACTCCACGCCCATGAGCGTGGGTTCGCCCCCCTGCCAGGCCACCGTCACCTCACCGTCGGGGTGCGAGGCCAGCAGCTGTCCGATGTACGCCGCGAGGACGTCATCGGACATCCGGAACCGGTCACCCGGGTACAGCGCCTCCTTCGACAGGAAGAAGCAGTAGCTGCAGTCGAGGTTGCAGATCGGCCCCGTCGGCTTGGCAAGGACGTGGTAGGGCCGTCCGAGCCGGGCGGGGGCCGAGGACCCGGCCGTCACGGGCTCAGCCGTTGAGGAGCTTCGCCTTCTGGGCCTGGAACTCCTCCTCCGTCAGGATGCCCTGGGCCTTCAGGTCCCCGAGCTTCTGGAGCTGGTCCATCAGGTCGGACATGCGGAGGATCCTTCCGTCGGGGGGAGCCTCTCGGCTCAGGGGGGTCGTCGAACGTCGTCGGTGTTCGACGTGAACCTAGCCCGCCATCGACCGTTTCCCCTCTGCCAACGGACGGCACCCCCCTACACTCCGCCACGGCCCTCGATCGTCGTCGGGCAGCAGCTGCCGGAGCACCACATGAGCACCCACTTCAAGGGCCGGATCGAACTCGACATCCGTGACTCCGAACCGGACTGGGCGCCGTACCTGGCTCCCAAGGCAGCCGACGGCGCGCCGAACGTCCTGATCCTGGCCTGGGACGACCTGGGCTACGCCACGATGGACATGTACGGCGGCCCGGTGCAGTGCCCGAACATGCGCCGCATCGCGGACCGTGGCGTCACCTTCTCCAACTTCCACACCACGGCGCTGTGCTCACCGACGCGGGCCTCGCTGCTGACCGGCCGGAACGCCACGTCGAACGGGATGGCCACCATTGCGGAGTTCGCGTCGGGGTTCCCCGGCATCTCCACCCGGATCCCGTTCGAGAACGGGTTCATCTCCGAGGTGCTGGCCGACAAGGGCTACAACACCTACTGCGTCGGCAAGTGGCATCTCACCCCCGGCGAGGAGTGCAACCTGGCGGCGTACAAGGGCCGCTGGCCCCTGGGCCGCGGGTTCGAGCGCTTCTACGGCTGGCTCGGCGGTGAGACGAACTCGTACTTCCCCGACCTGGTGCACGACAACCACCCGATCGAGCCGCCGGCCCGCCCGGAGGAGGGCTACCACCTGGCCGACGACATGGCCGAGAAGGCGGTCCAGTTCATCCAGGACGCGAAGGTCATCGATCCCGACAAGCCGTTCTTCATGTACCTGGCCCCCCAGGCCGGCCATGCCCCGCACCTGGTGCCACTGGAGTGGGCCGACAAGTACAAGGGCGTGTTCGACCAGGGCTACGAAGCCATCCGGGCCGGGATCCTGGCCCGTCAGATCGAGCTCGGCCTCCTGCCCGAGGGCACGCAGCTGTCGCCGATCAACCCGCACGGCGAGCCGGGCCGCACGGGTCCCGACGGCCAGCCCTGGCCGCAGCTCGACACGGTCCGCCCGTGGGACACGCTGACCGAGGACGAACAGAAGCTCTTCACCCGCATGGCCGAGGTGTTCGCCGGCTACATCTCGTACTACGACGACCGGCTCGGCAAGGTCCTCGACCACCTCGAGGAGTCCGGCGAGATCGACAACACGTTGATCGTGGTCGTGTCCGACAACGGCGCGAGTGGCGAAGGCGGCCCCAACGGCAGCTTCAACGAGTGGCGGTTCTTCAACGGCGTGCCCGACACGTTCGAGACGACCAACCCCCACTTCCACGAGCTGGGCACCCCGGCGTCGAACAACCACTACAACACCGGCTGGGCCTGGGCGCTCGACACGCCGTTCCCGTACTGGAAGCGGTGGGCCGGCGCCGAGGGCGGCACCGCCGACATGTGCATCGTGTCCTGGCCCGCCACGATCCAACCGTCCAAGGACCCGCGGCCCCAGTACATCCACGCCGTGGACGTCGTCCCGACGATCTACGACCTGCTCGGCATCGAACCACCGGCGGTCATGAAGGGCTACGTGCAGAGCCCGATCGAGGGTGAGAGCTTCGCGGCGGCGCTGACCGATCCGACGGTTCCGGGCAAGCGGACGCAGTTCTACACGATGCTCGGCCAGCGCTCGATCTACCACGAGGGCTGGCTGGCCACCACGGTGCACCCGCCGCTGTCGAGCTGGGGCAACTTCGGCAAGGACGAGTGGGAGCTGTTCCACCTGGAGACCGACCGGTCCCAGAGCACCAACGTCGCCGCCGACCACCCCGACAAGGTGGAGGAGCTGAAGGGCCTGTGGTTCTACTACGCGGGCATCTACAACGGACTCCCCGTCGACGACCGCAACGCCCTCGAGCAGGTGCTGGCCGACCGACCCCACGGGGCCCCCGACCGCGACCAGTACGTCTTCTACCCGGGCACCAGCGACGTGCCCGAGTCCGCGGGACCGCAGCTCCCAGGTCGCTCGTACACGATCGCCGCGGGCGTCGAGATCACCTCCGACGACGTCGAGGGTGTCATCTGGGCTGCGGGTGGTGTGCCCGGCGGGCACTCGCTCTACGTCAAGGACGGCTCGCTCCGCTACACGTTCAACTGGATCGGGACCCACCTGCAGGACGTGGTGTCCACGACACCGCTGACCGCGGGGACGCACGTGTGCGTGGCCGAGTTCGCGGCGTCCGGGCCCAGCAGCAACGCCGACATGCCCGGAACCGAGGGGACGCTGACGCTGTACGTCGACGACCAGCAGGTGGCACAGGCGACGATCATCACCCAGCCGGGTTACTTCTGCCTGACCGGCGACGGTATCTGCGTGGGCCGCGACAGCGCCTCCGCCGTGACCCCGGAGTACCAGGCGCCGTTCCCCTTCACGGGAGGGACCATCGCCAAGGTCGTGGTCGACGTCTCGGGCGAGGGCTACGCCAACCACGAGGAGAAGGTCCGGGCCTGGTTCGGCATCGACTGAGTGGGACCGCCGAACGGATGACCGAGCGAACCGGGCCGAAATGTCCGATGATGGCCACCACCTGGAGGAGATGAGTGATGGGACTCCGCAACCGACACCCCGACAGCCCGAACGTCATCCGCTACCAGATGCGCCAGAAGATGGTCGCCATCGGCGACGACTCCTGGATCGACGACGCCGCCGGCAACCACGTCTTCAAGGCCAACGGCAAGGCGGCCCGCATCCGGGACACCTTCGTGCTGGAGGACGCGTCCGGCCGGGAGCTGGCGAAGATCAAGGAGCGGGCCATTGCCGTCCGCGACAAGATGACCATCGAGATCGACGGACGGCACGCCACGGTCAGCAAGGCCCTCGTCGGCATCCGGGATCGGTTCCACGTCGACGTGGACGGCGCCCCCGACCTCAAGGTGCACGGCAACGTGGTGGACCACGAGTACGAGGTGGAACAGGACGGCGACACCATCGCCACGGTGTCCAAGAAGTGGTTCCGGGTCCGTGACACCTACGGCATCGAGGTGAACGCCGACGCCGATGTCACCCTCGTGCTGTGCGTGGCGATCGCCCTTGACGACATGACGCATGACTGAGCCCGCCTTCCCCACCCCCGAGGAGCGACGGGAGTACGGCCGTGCCCGCCGTTCGGTGACGCCCCGCTCCAGCCTCGCCGAGTGGTCCCCCGGACCGGACCGCCCCGACCCCGTCGAGCTGATCGCCGAGCAGAACGTCACCCGGGTGCCGTGGTTGGTGCCGGTGCGCCACGCGCGCATGCAGGTGTCCGCCTTCACCTTCTACCGCGGCGCGGCGCGGATCATGGCGGCCGACCTCGCCCGGACGCCGGTCAGTGGGATCGAGGTGCAGCTCGCGGGCGACGCGCACCTCGCCAACTTCGGGGCCTATGCGTCGCCGGAGCGGAAGCTGGTGTTCGACCAGAACGACTTCGACGAGACGCTGCCCGGGCCGTGGGAGTTCGACCTGAAGCGCCTGGCGGCCAGCTTCGTGGTGGCCTCGCGGTTCCACGGCTTCACCGCCGCCGACGGCCGAGCGGTGGCCGCCGAGGCCGCCCGGGTGTACCGGGTGGCGATGCAGGCCTTCGGCGAGCTCGGGTTCGTGGACCTCTGGTACGACGTGATCGACGTCGACCACATCTCGGCCCTCGGCGGCCTGCCGAAGAAGACCCTCGAGGAGCGGCTGGCCCGCTTCCAGCGCAAGGCCGAGAAGCGCACGAGCCTCCAGGCGCTCGCCAAGCTCGCCGAGACCGTCGACGGCACCTGGCGCATCCGCAGCGACCCGCCCTACCTCGTGCCGCTGCGGGAGATCCCCGACGAACAGGGGCCCGACGCACTGATGGAGGCCGCCCGGTCGGCCTTCGAGCAGTACAAGGACACGATCGACGACGCCCGCCACGCGCTGCTGGACCGTTACGAGTTCATCGACGCCGGCATCAAGGTCGTGGGCGTGGGCAGCGTGGGCACGCGGTGCCTGGTCCTGCTGCTGCGGGGCCGCGACGAGCAGGACCCCCTGTTCCTCCAGGTGAAGGAGGCCGACGCCTCCGTGCTGGAGGAGCACCTCGCACCCAGCAGGTACGACAACCACGGGCAGCGGGTGGTGGAGGGCCAGCGGCTCGTGCAGGCCCAGAGCGACATCTTCCTCGGTTGGACCCGCGGGCCCCTGCAGGGCGTGAACTACTACGTGCGTCAGCTCCGGGACTGGAAGGGCTCGGTCGACGTAGAGGCCCCCGACATGACCCCTGCGCAGCTGGGCTTCTACGCACGCCTGTGCGGCATGACCCTGGCCCGCGGCCACGCCCGCAGCGGCGACGCCGTGGCGATCGCCGCCTACTGCGGCAGGGGCACGGGCCTGGACACCGCGATCGCGGCGTTCGCGGACGCGTACGCGGACCAGAACGACGAGGACTACGCGCGGTTCCGCCAGGCCATCGCGGACGGGCGGCTCCCGGCGGCGCCCGGGGACGGCAGCGGCGCCTGAACCGGCCGGTCCCGGCCTGACCGCGCGCTCAGCGGGGACCGGTCCCCGTGGCGTCACTGTCACACCCCCTCCGCATACTGGGGCCATGACGACGCAGCTGGCCCTCATCACCACCGCCGAGGTCCCCGCCGGCGGGGAGCAGGACACCGCCGAGGCGCAGGCCACGGCCCGCCCGGCGCCCCGTTCGCGACGTCGGGCCGCGCGCCGGGGTGGCCGCCCCGGTCCCGGTCAGGTCGGCTGGCTCGACCGCGGCACCATCGAGACCGGCCGCCAGGGGGTGGCGGCGGCCCGGGCCGCGCTCGCCGACGCCAGCCGCCGGGCCCACGAGCGGGAGGAGGCCGAGCTCCGGCGCCGTGAGGAGCAGCTCGTGGAGGCCGCCGACCGTCGCCGTCATCCGGCCGGTCGTCGCCGGGCCGCCTGAGCCGGCCACCCGTAGGATGCGGGCCATGTCCGACGTCGTCATCATCGATGCCCTCCGCACCCCCATCGGTCGCCGCAACGGCGGTCTGTCCACCGTGCACCCCGCCGACCTCCTCTCCGGCGTGCTCGCCGGGCTCGTCGAGCGCTCCGGGATCGACCCCACCCTGGTGGGCCAGGTCGTCACCGGATGCGTGTCCCAGGTGGGCGAGCAGTCCTTCAACATCGGCCGCACGGCCTGGCTCACCGCCGGCCTGCCCCAGGAGATCGCGGCCACCACGGTCGACACCCAGTGCGGGTCGTCGCAGCAGGCCACCAACCTCGCCACCGCGCTGGTGGGCTCCGGCGTGGTCGACGTGGCGGTCGCCTGCGGTGTGGAGTCGATGAGCCGGGTGCCCATCGGCGCCAACTCGTCCAAGAAGCTGGGTCTCGGCGTGCCCATCCCGAAGACCTACTTCGGCCGCTACGAGTTCACCTCCCAGTTCGAGGGCGCGGAGCGCATCGCGGACCGTTGGGGCATCAGCCGCGCCGACTGCGACGAGTTCGGCCTCGCCAGCCAGCAACGAGCCGCTCGGGCCTGGGCCGAGGACCGCTTCGCCGGGCAGGTGCTCGAGGTGGACGCACCTGACGTCGACGAGGACGGCAACCCCACCGGCACCACCCACACCGTCGGGCGCGACGAGGGGCTCCGGGAGACCTCGCTCGAGAAGCTGGCCTCGCTCAAGCCGGTGGCCCGCGAGGACGGCGTGCACACCGCGGGGTCGTCCTCGCAGATCTCCGACGGTGCGGCGGCCGTGCTCATGACCACCGCCGAGAAGGCCGCCGAGCTGGGGCTCACCCCGCGGGCCCGTGTGGTCGACACCTGCCTCGTGGGAGTCGACCCGGTGCTGATGCTCACCGGCCCGATGGACGCCACGAAGCACCTGCTCGCCCGCACCGGGCGCTCCATCTCCGACATCGACCTGTTCGAGATCAACGAGGCGTTCGCCTCTGTCGTGCTCGGCTGGGCCAAGGAGGTGGGCGCGGACCTGGAGCGCACCAACCCCAACGGCGGCGCGATCGCGCTGGGCCACCCGCTCGGGGCCACCGGCGCGTTCCTCCTCACCAAGGCCCTCTACGAGCTCGAGCGCACCGACGGCGAGCAGGCGCTCATCTCCATGTGCTGCGGCGGCGGCCTCGGCACCGGCACGCTCATCGAGCGCGTCTGAGCCGCTCGGGTCCGGTGCCTCCACTCCTCCGGGTGCGCCGGACCCTCCCCGCCCTCGTCGGCCTGACCCTGCTCCTCGTCGCCGGCGCGTGCGGTGGCGCCGGGGAGTCCGGCAACGCCGCCGCGCCCACCACCCGACCCGCCGCCAGCGGCCCGGTGGAATCCAACGGCACCGTCCGGCGCGTGGTCGACGGTGACACCCTCGTGGTCGACCTCGATGGCGAGGAGGAGCGCGTCCGCCTGATCGGCGTCGACACGCCCGAGAGCGTGAAGCCGAACTCGCCGGTGGAGTGCTTCGGCAAGGAGGCGTCGAAGCACACCGCCGAACTGGTGCCGCCGGGCACGCGGGTGCGCGTCGAGCTCGATGTGGAACCGCGCGACCGGTACCGGCGGCTGCTCGGGTACGTCTACCGGGCCGACGACGGCCTGTTCGTGAACCTGGCCCTCGCCCGCGACGGCTTCGCCAACCAGCTCACGATCCCGCCGAACGTCGCACACGAGCCCGAGTTCCGGGCCGCGGTGCGGGAGGCCCGCGCCGCCGGGGCCGGCCTCTGGTCGGCGTGCCGCGACAACGATCCCTTCGCCCGCTGACCCGCCCCCGGGGAACAGTTCAGCCGGCGCGCTGGAGGTCGCGGAGTTCCCGCCAGCCGATCAGGCGCACGCCGGAGCGCTGCACCATCGCCCGCAGCTCCGAGTCGCGGGTCAGCAGGTGGTGGTCGTCCACCCGGGCCGCCCAGTCCGGAGCGAGGGACCGCAGCTCGCTGTGGTCGGTCGCCGGGTGCAGGAAGATCTCCGTGACGCCCGGCCGCAGGTCGGCGACCAGCTTCTCGAAGGTGCGCCGGGCCCCCACCGCCGGGGTGACCACGAGGTGGTCGGGCGAGACCACGCCCTCCTCGTCGGCCAGGGTGCGGAAGGGGAACCCGATCAGTTCCTCGCTGGAACGGCCCGACAGGCGCAACGGGAGACCGAACTCCACGGCGAGGTCGAGGTACACGTCGAAGAACTCGGGCCGCAGCTGCAGCGTTCCCATGTGGGAGTCGAGATGCGTCACGTCGAAGCCCCAGAGGATCGCCCGCTCCACCTGGGCGCGGAGCTCACGGCGCACCTCGTCGAGGTCCGCGTGGTCCCACACATCCTCCACGGTGCGGGGGAAGCCCCCGTCGCCGCCGAGCAGCGACGGCGCCTGCGTGACCGGCCCCCACCGGTACAGCTCCCACTCGGCGTTCAACGTGAGGTGCACGCCCACGTCCTCGCCCCGGTAGCGGGCCGCGGCCTCGCGGGCCCAGGGGCACGGCACCATCAGCGACGCGCTGGTGGCGAGCCCGTCGCGCAAGGCCTCGTAGATGCCCTCGTTGGCGGAGTGGCACATGCCGAGGTCGTCGCAGTTCACGATGAGCAGGCGGTCATCGACCGCGAAGCCCAGTCGTTCGGCGAGGGTCGTCACGGCCCGCACGCTACCGGCCGGGGTTCAGGTGCAGCGAGGAGCGCACCACGGTGGCGCCCGCCGCCTTCGCGTAGAAGCTCACGTTCGACACCCACTGGATCTCGGCGCGGGCGATCCCCTGGGCCGCCAGGTCGGCGAGGAGCGCGCCGAGCAGCGCCGCGCCGGTGCCACCCCGCTGCAGCGCCGGGTCCACGCCCATCGGGCCCACCACGCCGACGCGGTTCACCGAGTGCGCGGCGGCCCCGACCACCATGCCGGCGACGTCGCGGGCCAGCACCACGTGGCCGGTGTCCACGCCGCGCACCAGTTCCGCCCGCCACTCCGGGAAGCACCGGGCCGCGAACGCCGCGGCATCGGCGCGGCCCTCCTCCCCCGCCGCCACCTCGAGGCGAACGCCCTCAGGCGGGGCCGGGCGCGGTGCGCGCGTGTCGCAGCCGAGATCGAGGCCCACCCCGGACGTGGTCCACCCCAACGACTCGAAGAGGCACAGCGCCGCGGTCCACCGGCTGTCGACGCCCGTGTACAGGTAGTACGGCGCAGCCGACCCGGCGGTGAACAGCTGCGCGCCGCGCCCGGTCGCGGCGGCCCGGGCCGCGTCGACCAGCGCCGAGCCGATCCCCTGCCGCCGCACCTCGGGATCGACCACGAGCACCTGGAGGTGCCCGACCGTCAGGTCATCGAGGTGGCGCATCGCGACCCCGACCGCGCCCCACGGCGCGCCATCGGGACCGTCCACCCCGAGCGTGAACGACGGGCCGCACCGACCGCCGTCGGGATCCTCCGGCGGTTCGTCCCAGCAGGTCCGAGCGAGGTCGTCGGGCCGCAGGAGCTCACCCGGGAGGGCCGCCGCGCACAGGCGTTCGAGATCCGCGAGGCGCTCCGGGCCCCACGGCACGACCGGCCATCCCTCCGACCGGCCCTCCGAGCGACGGGGCGCGGCATCCACGGGGCGGCTCAGCGGCCGGGCACGCCGGCGAACAGGTCCGACTCCGGCAGGTCGGACGTCACGTGGGTCCGGGCGAGGATGTAGTCGTCCCACGGGTGCAGGTCGCGCACCACGTCGGTGGGGAGCCCGAACCAGAACTTCTCGGTCGGGTCCACCTGGGTGGCGTGGGCGAGCAGGGCCTTCTCGCGCACCTCGTAGAAGTCGCCGATCTCGACCTGTGTGGTGATCCGGTCGTCCTGGTGGAAGTCGTTGACCCGGGCGAGCCACTCGTCGTCGAAGGGTGACTCGAGGTCGAGCTCGAGGAACTTCTCGTGCACCGCCATCATCCGGCGGCGCGACCAGACCGTGTAGTACAGCTTCAGCGGCTGCCACGGCTCGCCGGCCTCGGGATGGTGCGCCGGATCCCCCGCCCGGTCGAACGCGATCACGGAGATGTCATGGACGCGCAGGTGGTCGGGATGCGCGTAGTTCCGCTGATCGTCGCCGTAGGTCACGATCACCTGCGGACGGTCACGGCGGATGATCGCCACGAGCCGGCCCACCGCCTCGTCGATCGAGGCGTTCCAGAAGTTGTCGGGCCGCTCGTTCTCCGGCGTGTCGGGCATGCCGGAGTCGTGGTAGCCGAGCAGGTCGACCCGGTCGTAGCCGATCGCCTCGACCGAGGCCTGCAGCTCCTCCATGCGCACCTCGGCGAGGCGCTCGCGCACCTCCGGGCGGTCCATCGCCGGGTTGAGGATGTCGCCCGCTTCACCACCCGTGCAGCACACGAGCGTGGCCGGGATGCCCTCCGCCGCGTACTTGGCCACGGTCGGCGCGCCCTTGGAGGCCTCGTCGTCGGGATGGGCGTGGACGGTGAGGAGCCGGAGCGGGTCGGTCACCCGGCCGAGGCTACCGGCCGCTCAGGCTCGCACGGCCCGCAGGGGCTTGAGCTCGAGGGCGCCGGTGGGGTCGTCCTCGTCCTCCACCACCTCCCAGCCGCACAGCTCGGCCAGGCGGCCACGGCCCTCGTGGGGTCCGATGGCGATGAGGTCGTCGGCGGCGAGGAGCACCACGTAGCCGCGAGGTTGGTAGAGGTAGCGGTTGTCGCGGCGCACGGCGAGCACGTGGAAGCCCGGTTCGATGTCGAGCTGCAGGTCGGCGAGCGACTTGCCGTCGGCCACCGAGCCGGGGGCCACCGGCACCCGGGTGGCCACCACGTCGGCCTCGCCCAGGGCGACCTTCACGATCGGGTGCAGGTCGTAGTCGTCGGTGATGAGCCAGACCATCGCGTTGGCCTGGTCGCCGAGCTCCTCCGCTGCGGACGCGAGCTGGAGCAGGCCGCGGAGGGGCGAGGGGTCCACGTCCTGCTTGGCGGCCCGCAGCACCCACAGCTGGAGGTGGTCCTTCATCTCGTCGAGGCGCTCCGCCAGGTGCCGGACCTCCGCTGCCAGTCCGGTGTCGCGCAGGGCGAGCGCGGAGTAGGCCAGACCCACGGCGGCCTCCGACACGTCCTTCATCTCCACCAGCACGTCGACGGCCCGGTCGAGGTCGGTCAGCGCGTCGGGTGCCGGCACCCGGGGCGGCTCCCAGGTGGGCGCGGCGGCGAGCTCGTGCAGGCGGACGATCCCGGCGGGCGACCCGCGCAGGAACAGCACGTCGCCGGGCACGAGCACCATGTCGCCGTCGACCTCCTCGATCATCCACGAGCGGCCGCGGCGGATCGCCACCACGCGCATGCCGCACTGGACGGGGATCTCGAGGTCCTTGAGCGGCCGGTGCGCCATGTGGGAGCCCTCGCGGATCCACACACGGTGGGAGACCTCGTCCGCGTTGGACAGGTCGCCGATGAGCTCGTTCGGGATACCGAGACGGTGGGTGACGATGCGGCTGATGTCGACCGCCGCGTTCGCGATGCCCTCGATCGCCGAGATCACCTGCAGCACCGAGGCCATGCCCTCGGCCTCGGCGGGGCGACGCACGGCCAGGATGCAGATGGCCCGCATCTCCTGGACGAGGTCGTTCATCCGCTCCTCGAGCTCGCCGAGTTCGTCGGCCATGCCCGGGTCGTTGAAGTAGACGGCCGCGTAGGCCAGGTCGACCATGATCTCCGAGGCATCCTTGGCCTCGGCGAGCATGGCCCGCAGACTTCGAGGTCGTTCGTCCATATCGGTCCGCTCAGGATAGGCGGCGGAGCCGGGTGCGCGGTACGGCGAGCGGGGCGGCGGTGGCGGGTCCGCGGTGCAGCCGCACCCGCGGCGGGTGACGGAGCGCCGTCGACGGCGCTGACTACGGTGTCGGGGCAGCAGGACCGCGATCAGGGTCGGTCCCCGACGGCACGAGAGCGAGCGAGGCCCCGATGTCCCGCAACCCGATCCTCACCGACAAGGCCTTCGAGGAGGCCGCCGGCGGCGGCGTGGCCACGGCCGGCGGACCGAGCCCGGCCGAGGAGTGGCAGAACGCGCGCAGCATGCCCGGCCAGGTCGCTGCGGCCGCGCCGGCCGCGGATGCCGGCCTCGCGACCGGTGGGCGCTTCACCCCCGCCGGTCCCGGCACGCACCGGATGACCATGGGCGGCGTGGCCGCCGCCACCTTCATCATGTTCGCGGTGCTGCTGGCCGCGGCGTTCGGCGGCTGGCAGACGGTCACCGTCACGCCGGCCGGGGTGAACACGGAGGGTCAGCAGGTCTTCAACGCCACGTTCGGGTCGCCGTTACTGATGTTCGGCGCCATGTTCGTGGGCGTGGGCCTCGCGTTCCTCACGGCGTTCAAGCCGAAGCTGGCCCGGTTCACCTCGCTCGCCTACGCGGCCTGCCAGGGCTTCGTGCTCGGCGCCATCTCCGCCTACTACGGCGCGCTGTGGCAGGGCATCGTGGCGCAGGCGGTGCTCGCCACCTTCGGCGTGTTCCTGGTGATGCTCGTGCTCTACGGCCTCCGGGTGCTGCGGGCCACGCCCCGCTTCGTGAAGGGCGTGATCGCCGCCACCTTCGGCATCGGGTTCATGTACTTCGGCATCCTGATCCTGAACATCTTCGGCGTGGCCGACGGCTTCTGGACCAGCGGGTCGCCGCTCGGGATCATCATCAGCGTCGTCGTGGTGTGCGTTGCGGCGCTGAACCTGATCCTCGACTTCGACTTCATCGAGCGCGGGACCCAGATGGGCCTCCCCCGCTACATGGACTGGTACGCCGGTTTCGGCCTGATGGTCACCCTGATCTGGCTGTACCTCGAGATGCTGCGGCTGCTCGCCCGCCTGCGTCAGTGACCGGCCCCGAGCGCCCGCTCCGACTCCTGGCCGCGACGGCGACGGCCACCGGCGTCGCCCTGTGGGTCGCGCCCGCGGCCGGGGCCCACACCGGCGGCGACCTGGCCGGGCTCACCGCCGGCGTGCTGCACCCGTTCCTCGGCCCCGACCATCTGCTCGCCATGGTCGCCGTCGGGATCCTGGCCGCCGTGATCGGCCGGGGCCTGTCCGTGCCGGCAGCGTTCGTCGGCGCCATGGTGCTCGGCGGTGCACTGGGCCTCGCCGGGCTGCCGCTCCCCGCCGGGGAGACCGCGGT
This sequence comes from Microthrixaceae bacterium, assembly GCA_049316905.1. Classification (GTDB taxonomy): domain Bacteria; phylum Actinomycetota; class Acidimicrobiia; order Acidimicrobiales; family Microtrichaceae; genus CAIPVR01. The sequence continues at coordinate 17,717 of JBMOJH010000051.1, forward strand.
GGCGATGTCCGTCGTGGCACTCGGTGCGGCGGTTGCGGCAGGGGTGGCGCTCGGCGCGGGCTGGGCGCTGGGCCTCGTCGCGGTCGCCGGGTTCGTCCACGGGCACGCCCATGGGGTGGAGGCACCGGCCGCGGCCCACCCGCTCGTCTACGTGGGCGGGTTCGTCGCCGCCACCGTGGCCCTCCACCTCGTCGGCTGGTGCGCCGGCTCGACCCTCGGGCGACGGCCGGCCTGGCGGACGACCGTGGGAACGATCGTCGCCGGCGCCGGCCTCGGCCTCGTGGTGGCGCTCGGCTGATCCCGGATCAGGTGCCGTTCGTGCTCCAGTGCCAGGGCTCGCTCGGAAGGTTCCGGAAGCCGAACCGACCGGCGTTGGCGGCGAGCCAGCGGAACGCCGGGTCCGCCTGCGAGCGGATCAGCACCCCGCCGGAGGTGAGGTCCACGGCGAGTCCCCGCTCGTGCATGGAGCGTCCGGGGATCGCGGTGGGCGGTGAGCAGAGCGAGGCGGGCTTCTGGTAGGTGTCGTACTGCGTCGGCCCGCAGTGCGCGATCCGGAGCGCGATCTGCGCGGATGAGTCGCGGTAGCCGCTGCCGGACAGGCGGATGCCCGCCGCGGCCGCGGCCGACAACATCGCCTGGAGGTTGCCGGCGATGCTGCGGTGGATCCGGATGCCGGCCACGGTCGTGATCTCCGAGGGCGACACGATCCCCGACCCGGGTGGCGGCGGCGGGGGCACCGCCGGGCGTGGCGTGGTGGTCGGGGCCGGCCGTGCGGTGGTCGGCGGAGCGGGGCGCGGCGTGGCGGCCGGGGCCGGGCGTGCGGCCGGGGCCGGAGCGGGTGCGGGCGGGGCGGCCGTCACCGGCTGCGGCGTGGGCGGGGCGGCCCGGCGGGCGTCGATCGCGGCGGCGGCCATGCGCTCGGCCTCCGCGGCGTCGACGGCCCGGAGGGCGGCGGACTCCGCGAGCGCCGCGTCGAGCTGGTCGTCGAGGTCGGCGACCAGGGCCACCTTGTCGGCCCGGGCCGCGTCGAGCTCCGCCAGCTCCCGCTCGGCGGCCTCGGACTCGCGGCGGGCCGACTCCGCGGCGGCCCGCGCCTCCGTGCGGCGGTCGCGCTCGGCGCGCTCCGCCTCCTGCAGGCGCACCACCGCGACGCGCCGCTGGTCGGCGACGATCGACAGGACCGAGTCCGCGTAGTGCGCGTCCGTCGCGTCGTCGTTGGCGAGCACGGTGAGCGTCTGGCCGCTCGGCGGGCTGATGAAGGACTCGAGCGCGTAGGTGCGGGCCTCGGCCCGGGCCCGCTCCGCTGTCACCACCGCCGCGTCCGCAGCCGCCCCCGCGGCATCCGCCCGTGCGACGGCATCCGCGGCCGCAGCGAGGGCGGCGGTACGGCGGGCCGTCTGCTCGTCGATGCGGGCGTCGATGCGTGCCACCTCCTGGCGGACGTCGTCGCGGGAGGCGCGCGCTGACGCCACGCGGGCGCGGGCCTCGCTCCGTGACGGTGCGGTCGTCGACGGCGGCGCGGTCGTGGTGGTGACGCGCTGCGGGGCGGTGACGCGGGGCGCGGGCACGGTGGTCGTGGTGGGCCGGACCGGCGCCGGCGCGGCCTGGGCGGTGGCGCCGAGCGACGCCACCGTGACGGCGGCGGCGAGGCCGACGGCCAGCAGACCGCGCAGCGCGCAGTGACGGCGGCGAGGGACCCGAGGTGTGCGCTCCACGCCCTGTTCAACGCAGCGGCGGAACTCCACGTTGACGGGCGCCGACGGATCGGCCCCGTCCGGTCGCGATCCCGCCACGGGGCGCCCTGGGTCGTACGAATGGTCCCTCATCGCCCCCTCCCATCGGCAGGAGGAGGCGCCCGGTCAAGTGGTCACTGGCCGAGCAGGCCGCCGAGCATCCCGCCCGAGGAACCGGACTGCGCCTGCTGCGCGCCGCCCTGCAGCACGTTCTCGGAGGGCTGCACCATCACGAAGCCCTGGCCGCCGAAGGCCATCTGGACGAGCTCGCCGGTGCCGCCCCGTAGCATCGACTTGAGTCCGCCGGTGTCCACCCGGACGTCCATCGACACCCCGGAGGTCCACAGCACCACGGCGTCCGCGTCGGCGAAGGTGGGTGCCCCGGCCACGTCGAGCACCACCGGCTCGCCCTTGGTGGTGACCGCCACGTAGCCCGTGCCGCGGAGGCTGACGTTGTACATGCCGCCCGCCATCATCGAGGCCCGGCCGGCGTTGACCCGGTGGATGTCCCACTCGATCGAGGCAGAGAAGGCGAGCACGCTGGCGCCGTTCACCGAGACCATGTCGTTCTCGAGGTAGAAGACCTGGATCTCGGAGGCCATGTCGGCGAGGAACAGCTCACCGGTGCCCTCGCACAGCATCATGTCGACGCCCTCACCGGTGAGCTTCGACTTCACCATCTTGTTGAGGCCGCCCGAGCCGGTGTTCGTGAAGCGCACGTCGCCCTGGTAGGCGACCATCGAACCGGTCCTGGCGTTGACCGGCCCGTACTGCATGAAGCACTTCAGCATCTTCTTGTTCTGCAGCGTGAACGGGTCGGCGCCCGTGGTCTCCGCGAACTCCTGGAACAACGAACCGTGGATGGGCATGGCGGTCTCTCCTCCGACAGGGGCCTGGTGGACCTCACGCTACCGGGGCACCCCGGCCGATCAGCGGAAGTCGCGCGAGCCGGTGGTGGCCGGCACCGGGAGCGCCTCGATGCGGTGCGCCACCACGTTGACGACGCCGTCGACGGTGCGCTCGAGGAGGCCCGACACGAGGAGCGCCGGCGCCGAGCGGACCACCGTCCGGTGCCGGGCCCAGCACCCCACCGACACCACCACGTTCACCAGGCCGGTCTCGTCCTCCAGGTTGAGGAACGTCACGCCGGAGGCCGTGGCCGGCCGCTGGCGGTGGGTGACCACGCCGGCCACCCGGACGCGGCTGCGGTCCTCCCGCCGGCCCAGCTCCGCGGCCACCACCACGCCGCGCCGGTCGAGCTCGTTGCGCACGAACCGGGTGGGGTGGCCGTCGGGCGCCACCCCCGTGGCCCACAGGTCGGCCACCGCGGTCTCCCGGTCGTCCATGCCGGGGAGCTGCGGTGCGTGGAGGCCCAGCGCGGTGCCGGGCAGGCGGCCGGGACGCACCTCCGCGGCGGCGCCCGCGGTCCACAGCGCGCGGCGGCGGTCGAGCGGCCGGCCGTCGTGGTCGTGGAAGCAGCCGAACGCGCCGGCGGTGGCCAGCGCCTCGAGCTGGGCCCGGTCGAGGCGGACCCGGCGGGCCAGGTCCTCCACCCCGGCGTAGGGACGGCCGGCGGCCACCTCCTCGGCGAGGTCCTCGCCGATGCCGCGCACCGAGCCGATGCCCAGCCGGACCGCGGGACCGCCGAACCCCCAGGTGGTCGGGTCCCCGTCATCCCTCCCGACCCCCGCCACCCCCCCGCTTTGTGATGCTCCTGACGACATATGTGTCGTCATACGCGACACGAAGCGGGGGGGAGCGGGTTCGAGGGTGGCGGGTTCGGGGGTGGCGGGTTCGAGGGTGGCGGTGGCGGCCGAGGCGTTCAGGTCCGGGGTGAGCACGGTCACGCCGTGACGCCGGGCGTCCTGGCACAGCGACTGCGGCGAGTAGAAGCCCATGGGCTGTGCGTTGAGCAGCGCCGCGCAGAACGCGGCGGGATGGTGGTACTTCAGCCACGACGACGCGTAGACGAGGTAGGCGAAGCTCACCGAGTGCGACTCCGGGAAGCCGTAGTTCGCGAACGCGGCGAGCTTGTCCCAGATGGCGTCGGCCACCTCACCGGTGATCCCGTTGCGGGCCAGGCCCCGGTCGAAGCGCTCCCGCAGCTCGGCCATGCGCCGGGCCGAGCGCTTGGACCCCATGGCCTGGCGGAGCCGGTCGGCCTCGGCCGGACTGAAGCCGGCCACGTCGATCGCCATCTGCATGAGCTGCTCCTGGAACAGCGGCACCCCCAGGGTCTTCTCCAGCGCGGGACGCAGCAGCGGGTGCAGGTAGGTGACCGGCTCCTCACCCTTGCGGCGACGGATGTACGGGTGCACCGAACCGCCCTGGATCGGACCGGGGCGGATGAGGGCCACCTCCACCACCAGGTCGTAGAAGCAGCGGGGTCGCAGCCGGGGCAGCGTGGCCATCTGGGCCCGGGACTCCACCTGGAACACGCCGACCGAGTCGGCCCGGCACAACATGTCGTAGACCGCGTCCTCCTGGGGCAGCTCGGCCAGGTCCACCTCGATCCCCTGGTGGTCGCGCAGCAGGTCGATGCAGTGGTGCAGCGCCGAGAGCATGCCCAGGCCCAGCAGGTCGAACTTCACGAGGCCCGCGGCCGCGCAGTCGTCCTTGTCCCACTGCAGCACCGAGCGGTTCTCCATGCGCGCCCACTCGGTGGGGCACACCTCCACCAC
>JBMOJH010000052.1:0-21932 GCA_049316905.1 Microthrixaceae bacterium
CCACCGCGGCGGTCGCGGCCGCGTGCACCGGCACGTCCTCCACCCAGGTCGCGGTGCGGGCCGAGACGACGGTGCCCCGCCGCACCACCACGACCGCGCCGCCGGACTGCGCCCAGATGCTCCCCGCCGACGGCAAGGCCTCGCAGCTGCTGATGGCCACCGTGTCCAACCCGGGCCGCGCCCAGCCGCTCGTGGCGGAGGGGACGATCGGCGGCATGGTGCTGTCCGGCGAGCAGTCCTCGCAGGTGGCGGGCCAGATCACGGCCGCGATCGCCGACGCGCCGCTGCCGGTCACGGTGGCGGCCGACGAGGAGGGTGGCGGAACCCAGCAGCTCCGCAACTCGGCGGGCCAACTGGCCGCGGCGGCCACCCTCGGCAAGGGCACCCCGCAGGATGCGGCCACCGCCACCGGCGAGCACGCCGCGAAGGTGAAGGCCCAGGGCGTGACCATGGTCTTCGCCCCGGTGGCCGACAGCGGCAGCGGCGGCGTGCTCGGCACGCGGACCTACGGCAGCGACCCGGCGGCCGTCGGCGACATGGTCGCGGCGGTGATCCCGTCGATCCTGGACCAGGGCGTCCTGCCGGTCGTCTCGCACTGGCCCGGGGTGGGCCGCGGCTCGGCCGACCCGTCGCAGAAGCTGACCACCGTCGCCCAGATCGACACCCTGCGCACCCGTGACCTCGTCCCGTTCGACCGGGCCATCGCGGCCGGGGTCCCGGCAGTGCTCGTGACCCACGCCGTGATCCCCGGCCTGACCGGCACCAAGGAGCCCGCCACGCTCTCGAGGGCCGCCATCACCGACGAGCTGCGGGGCCGTCAGGGCTTCCAGGGCCTCGTGGTCACCGACGACCTCGGCTCCCCCGCCGTCACCGGGCTGACGACCCAGGCCGAGGCCGCGGAGCTCGCCATCGGGGCCGGCGCGGACGTGGCCGTCGTCAACGGCCAGGACGCAGCCCGCGCCGCGTACGCCCGCCTGGTGGACGCCATCACCGCCCGGCGCCTCGACCCGGACCAGGTGACGGCCTCGGTCCGCCGGGTGCTGGCCACCAAGGGCATCACCGGGCAGTGCCTCGACGCAGTCGCCCGCTACTCGGCGCTGCAGCGCGGCGGATCCACCGACGGCACCACCACCGGCGGCACGACCGACGGCTCCGGCTCCACCACCGTGGACGGTTCGACCACCACGGTGGACCCCGCGAGCCAGAGCCAGACGCCGGGCGCGGGCACCATCGTGCGGACCGGCCCGCCCACCACTCGCGGCGCGGGGTCGTCGAGCGGGTCGGGGTCGTCGAGCGGGTCGGGGTCGTCGAGCGGGTCGGGGTCGTCGAGCGGGTCGGGAGCGGGGACGGCGACCAGCTCGTCGCTGCCCCGCACGACCACCACGCTCCCGCGCACCACCACCACGCTGCTGCGGGTCACGACCACCGCGGGCTGAGCCCCGGTGCCGGGCTCAGTCCCGGGCGGCGTCCACGAGCGACGCCACGGCGTCGAGGTCGAACGGGTCACCGGTCATCACGATGAGGTGCGTCGCGCCGGCGTCGAGGTAGGCCTGCCAGTCGCCGACCTCCCCGGGGTTGATGCACACGGTGCGCTCCACCGCCGACGGGTCGCGGCCGACCTCGGCGCACCAGTCGTCGAGCACCCCGTTCAGCTCCGCGAAGTTCTCGGGTGGCCCGAACGTGTTCCACCCGTCGGCACGCTCGGCCACGAGCCGGAGGGTGACCTTGCGGCCGGAGCCGCCGATCAGGATGGGCAACGGCCCCACCGGCGGCGGCGTCAGCCGGGCCAGCCGGTCCTGGATGATCGGCAGGTCCCGCTCGAGGTCCGCCAGGCGCGACCGCGCGGTACCGAAGTCGTAGCCGTACTCGGTGTAGTCGCGCTCGAACCACCCGGAGCCGATGCCCAGGGTGAAGCGGCCGCCCGCGACGTGGTCGATCGTGCGGCTCATGTCGGCCAAGAGGTTGGGGTTCCGGTACGAATTGCAGGTGACCATCGCCCCCAGCCGCACCCGCTCGGTGCGAGCGGCCATGGCGGCGAGCAGCGTGTAGGCCTCGTAGTGCGTCGCATCGGGGTCGCCGTAGAGCGGGTAGAAGTGGTCCCAGATCCACACGGAATCGGCACCGAGTCCCTCGGCGGCCACCGCACCCTCGAGCAGGGCCTCGACCGTGGTCGCCTGGGGATGGAGCTGGACACCGACCTGGAAGCGGGACATGCCGTGGCCAACCGCACGCGGGCCGCAGGCCTTCCCGTCATGACGTGAGTGACATTCGGACCCGGTACGTCCATACTGGAGTGAACAACGTCACACGGCCGGGGGTGGAGCCCGGCCGCCGTGCAGGGGGGTCAGTCATGCGTGTCGCAGGGATCCTGTCCGCCAAGGGGGCCACGGTCGCCACCGTTCCCCCGCAGACCCCGGTGGCCGAGGCCGCCGGCCAGCTCCGGCTCCGTGGCGTGGGCGCACTGGTGGTGTCCGACGACGGCCGGGCGGTGCTGGGCCTGGTGAACGAGCGCGACCTGGTGCGGCGGATCGCGGAACGTGGCGCCGCCGCCCTCGGCGAGCCGGTGGCCGAGGTCATGGACACCTCGGTGCTCACCTGCACGCCGGAGGACGACATCGAGACCCTCGCCCGCATGATGACCGAGCACCGCCAACGGCACCTGCCGGTGCTCGTGGAGGGCCGGCTCGCGGGCATCGTCAGCATCGGCGACGTGGTCAAGGCCCGCCTCGAGGAGCTCGAGGACGAGCGCCGGCACCTCCACGACTACATCACCACCGGTCGCTGACCGGGCGCCCGGCCCTGGCCCGGACCCGGCCGGAGCCGGGGCGATCAGGCGGTGGCGCGGTCGCGGGCCACCTCGTCGAGGAGCTCGTACTCCTCGGAGGTGTCCGCCCAGTCCTCGAACTGGATGACGCCGACCTCGGTGAACCGCTGGCGGAGCCAACCCGTCTCGCCGGGCCCGGCGCCGGCGTCGAGCAGCCCGAGCTTCTTGCAGTTCGGCACGATCTTGGAGAACAGCAGCGCCTGGAACTCGAGCATCTGCGGCGGGGTGTGCTCATCGAGGAACGCGCTCACCGCGGTGCTGTCGGCACCCATGCGCTCCCAGACCTCGGCGTGGTGGAAGCGTCGCTGCAGCCGGACCGCCGCGTCGAAGGCGAACTCCTGGCGCTCCCGGAGTTCGGCGGTGGTGAGACCGGCGTAGAACTCCTGCAGCGACAGGACCCCGAAGGCCACGTGGCGGGCCTCGTCGCTCATCACGTAGCGGAGCAGCTGCTTGAGGAGCGGTTCGTTCGTCATCTGGTGCATGAAGCCGAAGGCGGCCAGCGCGAGGCCCTCCACCATGATCTGCATGCCCAGGTAGGTGACGTCCCAACGCTCGTCGCGCAGGATGTCGTCGAGCAGGGCCCGCAGGTTGTCGTTGATGCCGTACTGGGTGCCGAGCTTCTCCTGCAGGTAGCGGGCGAACACCTCCACGTGACGGGCCTCGTCCATCACCTGCGTGGACGCGTAGTACTTGGCGTCGATCCACGGCACCGTCTCGACGATCCGCGAGGTACACAGCAGCGCGCCCTGCTCGCCGTGCATGAACTGGCTGAGCAGTGAGTTCTGCATCTCGACGCCGAGCTGCAGCCACTCGACATCACCGAAGGACCGGACGGGCGAGTCGGGGTGCTCGGCCAGGATCGCGAAACGGTTGAGCCCGCCGCCCAGCTCCGCCGCCACCTTCTCGGGATCCACGTCGGTGGACCAGTCGAGGTCGGTCGAGCCGTTCCACTGCGAGTTCTTGGCCTTCTCGTACAGCTTGCCGAGCGCGGCGCGACTGCGGCCGTAGTCCCACGTGAAGGTGGTCGGGATCTCCGCCTCGACCGCATGGATGGTGTCGAGCACCTCGCCGCGGTCGATCTGCTCGAACGTCGTCATCTCAGGCCCCCTGGCGTCCGTCGTCGGACGCACGATACCCGTCTTGGGTTTCCGCTCCCGGTCGCCCCCGAACCGGGTGGGGCGGACCGGGGGCGGCGCGGGTCGGATGGGCGGGGTCGGTGAGCCTCAGGTGCCGCGGTGGCGGTTCAGCGCGGACACCACCGCCTTGAGCGACGCCGTGAGGATGCTCTGGTCGAGCCCCACGCCCCAGCGGATCGCGCCGTCGGCGCCCTTCGTCTCCACGAACGCGGCCGCCACGGCGTCGCTGCCGGTCGCGGCCGCCGGCCCGCTCGCGGCGGTCGCCCCGGCGGACACCGCGTGCTCGGAGTAGTCGACCACGTCGAGGTCCACGCCGATCCCGTCGCGCAGCGCGTGGACGAACGCGGAGATCGGGCCGGAGCCGGCGCCGGTCACCGTCACCGGCGCGCCGTCGACGAGCAACTGGGCCGTGATCGTGGACCGGTCGCCCTGCTCCCCGCCGCTGGTCGTGGCCTCGGCCGAGCGCAGCACCACCGACGGACCGCCGTCCGGCGCGGTGAGGTAGGCACCGTCGAAGGCCTGCCACATCTCGGACGGCGTGATCTCCCCGCCCGACGCCTCGGCCCGGATCTGGATCTCCCGGGAGAACTCGATCTGCAGCCGCCGGGGCAGGTCCAGGCCGTACTCGGCCTTCATCACGTAGGCCACGCCGCCCTTGCCGGACTGGCTGTTGACCCGGATCACACCGTCGTAGGTCCGGCCCAGGTGGGCGGGGTCCACGGGCAGGTAGGGCACCTGCCAGGTCTCGTAGTCGTCGTGGGCCTCGGTGTCGCCCCCGGAGATGGCCGCCACGCCCTTCTTGATGGCGTCCTGGTGCGAGCCGGAGAACGCCGTGTAGACGAGGTCGCCCACGTAGGGGTGGCGCTCGTGGACCGGCAGGCGGTTGCAGTACTCCGCGGTGCGACGCAGCGCGTCGATGTCGGAGAAGTCGAGCTCCGGATCCACGCCCTGGGTGAACAGGTTCAGCCCGATGGTGACCAGGTCCACGTTGCCGGTCCGCTCCCCGTTGCCGAACAGGGTGCCCTCCACCCGGTCGGCGCCGGCCAGCAGGCCGAGCTCGGCCGCGGCCACCGCGGTGCCCCGGTCGTTGTGCGGGTGCAGCGACAGGATGACCTGGTCGCGGTTCGGGACGTTGCGGTGCACGTACTCGACCACGTCCGCGTAGATGTTCGGCATGTACATCTCGACCGTGGCGGGCACGTTGATGATCACCCGCTCCCCCGGCGACAGGTCGAGCGCTTCCATCACCGCGGCCGAGATCTCGATCGCGTAGTCGGGCTCGGTGCCGGTGAAGGACTCGGGCGAGTACTCGTAGCGGATGCGCGTGTCGGGGATGCGGTCCTCGAACTTACGGACCAGACGGGCCGCGTCGGTGGCGATCTGCGTGATGCCGTCACGGCCCATGCCGAACACCACGTCGCGTTGGAGCACCGAGGTGGAGTTGTAGAAGTGCACGATCGCCGAGTGCGCGCCCTGCAGGCCCTCGTAGGTCCGCTCGATCAGCTCGGGACGGCACTGCACCAGCACCTGGATCGTGACGTCGTCGGGGATGAGGTCGCCCTCGATGATCTCGCGCACGAAGTCGAAGTCGGTCTGCGAGGCCGAGGGGAAGCCCACCTCGATCTCCTTGAACCCCATGTCCACCAACGTGGTGAACATCTTCATCTTGCGGGCGGGGTCCATCGGGTCGATCAGCGCCTGGTTGCCGTCACGCAGGTCCACCGAGCACCAGGTGGGGGCGCGGTCGAGCACCTGGTTGGGCCATGTGCGGGCAGCGAGCCCGCCGTTCGGCGATCCGCCCTGCTCCGCGGCGAGGGGGAGGAACGGCCGGTACTTCTCGAAGGGCATCTGCTTCGGGGCGGCGGGTTCCGTGGCCATGGGGGTTCCTGTCGGGTCGCTGTCGTGTGGTGGGTCTGGCTGGCTGTCGTGACGGACGCTGTGCGGCCGGTCGCTGACGCGGGAACCGCCCCCGAAAACCGAAGAACCTCCTGCGGGGACGCAGGAGGTTCGGCGAGCCGGCGGGGGCGGGCTCGCCTAGGTCAGAAGGAGGACGTTCGCAGCGGTCATCGCCCGTCAGCGTACGGCAGGACGGCCGCGGTGGCAACGCACCAGCGCCGGCTCAGCCGAGCGCGGCGTCGAGCACCTCCACTGCCGGGGCCACGTAGTAGGCACCGGAGACCGGGCGGGAGATCCCCGTGAGGTGGTCGTAGTGACCGTCGGTGAGACCGAACATCCGGTGCAGCATGTCGGAGAGCACCGTGGGGTCCGCGGCGAAGGCGAGGAAGAAGAGGCCGAGTTCCGACGTGTCGCCGTAGGGGAACGAGCGCCGGAAGATCTCGCGCTCCTCCCCCGCCCCGTCCTCCATCACCACGCGCTCCACGTGCGAGTGCTCCGGCAACGGGTCGAGCTCCACCGAGCCGTCCTTGGTCCGGCCGATGACCCGCTCCTGGTCGGCCACGTCGAGGTGCTCGAACCGGGCGAGGTCGTGCACCCACCGCTGCGCGAGCACGAACGACCCGCCGGCGCCGGGGCCCTCGGCGAGGACCGCCACGTCGAGGCGCTCGTCGCCCTTCGGGTTCTCGGTGCCGTCCTCGAAGCCGGTCAGGTCGAGACTCTCGAAGTACTGGAAGCCGGGAGTCTCCTCCCGGAGCTCGGCCAGCCCGTCGAGTGCGGCGCGGGCCCGCCACGCGGCGGCCAGGTTGCGGTCCGGGGTGTCGGAGGCGAACCAGACGAGGAGGTCGTCCTGGGTGGCCGGTGCCGTCCTGCGGGCGCCCTCCACCTCGGGCCCCTCGATGTCGGTGAACGGGCGGGCCCCCGCGGGCATCTCGGCCGTGGCGAGGGTGCCCAGCAGGGACGAGCCCATGGCCAGCACCACCCGGCGGGCGCCGTTCTCGCCGCCCTCGATCGCCCGGATGTCGGCGAGGGCGCGGCGCAGCGCGGCCACGTCCGCGGCGAAGCTCACGGTGTACTGCTGGATCCAGTGGCACGTGGTCCTCTGGTCGAGGATCCCGGGCTGCGGGGACCGCGTGCCGTCGGTGGCGGTGGGGGCCGGGGCGCTCATGTGGTGCAGGATACGGGCATGGCCGGGCCTCCCCCCGACGCTGCCGCGCCCCTCCGGATCGGTCCGATCACGGTCGACCCGCCGGTGGTGCTCGCGCCGATGGCCGGGGTCACCGACGCCCCGTTCCGGGTGCTGTGCGCCTCGTTCGGCGGCGGCATGTTCGTGAACCAGATGGTGACCGCCCGCGCCCTGCTCGAGGGTCATCCCGCGTCGTGGGCGCTCACCCGGTTCCACCCGGCCGAACCCGTGCGGTCGCTGCAGCTCTACGGCACCAACCCCGACACGCTCGCCGAGGCCGTGCGACGGCTGGTGGGCGACGGCCTCGTCGACCACCTCGACCTCAACCTCGGGTGCCCCGCGGCCAAGGTCACCCGCGTGGGTGGTGGCGCAGCGCTCCCCTTCAAGCGCCGCCTGCTCGACCGGCTGCTGCGCGCCGCGGTGGATGCGGCGGACCGCACCTCGGGCGGGCGGGTGCCCGTCACGGTGAAGTTCCGGATGGGGATCGACGACGACCATCTCACCTACCTCGACACCGGGCGCATCGCCGCCGACGCCGGGGTGGCGGCGATGGCGCTGCACGCCCGCACCGCGCTGCAGCACTACGCGCCCCGCGCCCGGTGGGAGGCCATCGGCGAGCTCAAGGCGGCGGTGACCGGCGTGCCGGTGCTGGGCAATGGCGACGTGTTCTCGGCCGGGGACGCCCGGGCGCTGCTCGCCGCGACCGGTTGCGACGGCGTGGTGGTGGGGCGCGGCTGCCTGGGCCGGCCGTGGCTGTTCCGCGAGCTCGAGGACGGTCTCGCGGGGAGGCCGACCGGGCCCGACCCGAAACTCGGCGAGGTGGCCGAGGTGGTGCGCCGCCACGTCGCGCTGCAGGTGGCGTGGGACGGGGAGAATCGCCTCGCGGCGTTCCGCAAGCACCTCGGCTGGTACCTGAAGGGCTACCCCGTGGGTGGCGAGCTGCGACGACTCGCGGGCCAGGTCAGCACCGCCGCGGACGTCGGGGCGCTCCTCGACCGCCTCGACCCCGACGCCCTGCCCACCCGCGATCCGGCCCGACTCGTGCGCAGCCACAGCGGCCCGCTGCGGCGCGTCGCGCTGCCGGAGGGGTGGCTCGAGGACCCCGACGAGGACGTGCACCTCGAGGCCGGGGCCGAGGTGCTGGTGTCGGGCGGATGACCGCCACCGATGACCTCGGGAACGGTCGTCCGGTCCTGGCCTCCGCGTCGCCACGGCGGCGGGAGCTGCTGGCCCGTCTCGGGGTGGAGGTCGAGGTGGACCCCGCCGACCTCGACGAGCGCCCGCGACCCGGGGAGAGGGCGACCGATCTGGCGCTGCGGCTCGCCGCGGCCAAGGCGGCCACGGTGGCGGCCCGCCATCGGGGCCGGGTGGTCCTCGCCGCGGACACCGTGGTGGAGGCGCCGGACGGCGCAGTGCTCGGCCAACCCGTCGACGACGGCGACGCCGTCCGCATGCTCACGTCGCTCGCCGGGGCGGAGCACCACGTGGTGACCGCGGTGGCGGTGGTCGGGGCCGACGGCGTGGAGGCCACCGCCGTGGAGCGGGCCGCGGTGCGGTTCGCGGCACTGGACCGTGAGGAGATCGACGAGTACGTCGCCACGGGCGAGCCGACGGGCAAGGCGGGCGCGTATGCGGTGCAGGGCATCGGCGCCGTGCTCGTCGAGCGTGTCAACGGCGACCCGACCACCGTGATCGGCCTGCCGCTGCGGGTCGCGGCCCGGCTGCTGGCGGGCGCCGGGATCACCGTGCGACCCGGGCCCCGCGTGGACCCGGGCCGGCGGAAGCGGCCGGCCCGGGTCACACGCCCCGGTCACGAGGATCAGTAGCGCAGCACCGCCGCCAGCCCGCCGGTGTCGCGCAGCGTGCCGTCGGGGACGAGCACCACCTCGCCACGACGCACCGCCACCGCCTCGATGAGGTCGTCCACGGCGTCGTCGATCACGTCCGGCGCCTCCACCTCGGCCGGGCCGACGGGCACGAGGTGCTCCCCCACCACGCGCACGGGCACCGCGCACGACCGCTCCACCACGAGCAGTTCCACGCGGGACTCGCGGGCCAGGCTCCACAGCTCGTCCAGACCGGTGGCCCAGAGGTGGCGGGACCGGGCGGCGTCGAGGCGCCGGAGGGCGTTCGCGGTGCGCCGCTCCTCCCATGCGCCGAGCGCAGGGCGGACGAGCGCCACGAGGGCGGCCGGCGGCGTGTGGTCGTGGGAGCCGTGCACCATCGCCGCGGGGCGAACGCCGGCGGCGCGCAGGAAGGCGACCACGCGCCGTTCCACCCCCACCAGCACCAGCGGCTTCCCGCGGCGGTCGAGGTCCCGGATCGTGGCGACGACCTGCCGCTCCCAGACCCGCGGCGAGTCGTCCTCCTCACGGGCGAGGAGCACGCCGTGGGCGGAGCGCACCCCCACGGGGCCGTCCGGTCCGCAGTCGAACGCACGCAGCCGCTGCTCCGACACCGTGACCACCACGAACGCCTCGGCGAGTCGCACCTGGTCGAGCAGGTCGCGTGTGGCGAATGAGTCGTCGACCATCGTCCGCTCGTGCACCTCCACGTCGAGCACGTGCGCCGACGCGGTCCCGGGCGACGCGAAGAGTGCCAGCGAGCGCCGGACGGGGCGGCGGGCGGTGGTGTCGGCGAGGTCCCGGAGGCGTTCGACGAGGTCGATCGCCGTGTCGGCGCCCACGTCGTCGCGCAGCCGCCGGGCCACGTCATCGATCCGGGCCTGGAGCCGGGCCCGGTCGGCGTGGGTCAGGGCCGCACCTGGGGTGGTGCGGACCAGGATCGACACCGACGGGTAGTCACGGTGTCGCTGGAGGTCGAGGACGGCCGAGGCGCGCATGGGGATCCTTCCGTGGTCGGAAGGTCTCTCCTCCGGCGAGGGACACGGTCCCCCTCCGGCCGGGCCGCCGGATCCCTTCGGGATCGTGCTGACGACGGAACCGGTACGGATACTCCCCTTCGGTGCGCTCCAGCGTGGTGCACACGGGCCTCGTCCGGCGGTCGCCCCCGGATGGACCTGAGCGCACACTCCGGAACGCCGTCCGGGAGGGCCCGGCCCACCCGCCGGGCCGGAACCTTGACGATCTCTTGAGTGGAACGAGGGCCACGCCTGAGGCACCGGGGGTCACAGTGGTGCCACTTCGTCCCACGAGGACGGGGTATCCCATCCCATGCACACGGCGGCCCGGTGTCCGTTTCTTCCATCCCTCCACCGGGTGGACACCGGGCACGTCGTGCATCGGACGGGCAACGAGATCGCAAGGTCTGGGCGGCGTGATGGAGCGGGGGGGCGACCTCTCCATCCGCCGCCCTTCTCGCGTCAGGAGCCGTGCGCAGGTCGACCCGGTCGCCGACCGACCATCGGGGTCCTCAGCCGGCGAGCGCCGGCCAGCGGTCGACCCAGGGCGCCGCGGCCTCGATCTGCGACGCCAGCCGGATGAGGACGTCCTCCCGCCAGGGCGCGGCGGCGAACTGCACCCCCACCGGGAGCCCGTCGGCGGTCCGGTGCAGCGGGAGCGAGATCGCGGGCTGACCGGTCACGTTGAACAGCGCGGTGAAGGTGGCCATCGGCGTGCAGTTGGCGATCGGCGCCGTCGGGTCGTCCTCACTGCCGGCCCACACCGAGCCCACCGGCGGCGGCAGCACCGCCATGGTCGGCGTGACCAGCACGTCGAGCTCCGTCCCGAACTGGGCGGTCACGTCGCGGGAGGCACGCTGGAGCGCGGTCACCGCCTCCACGTAGGCGATCGCGTCGGTCGCCCGGGCGCGGTCCCGCTCCGCCCGGTTGTGTGCCTCGAGCAGTGCCTCGTCCGCGATCGACGCCGCGCTCGAGATCGTGGACCACACGGTCAGGAAGCCCATGAGGAACTCGCCCGCGTCGGGCCAGGCGACCGGGGCCAGATCGACCTCGTGGCCGAGCGAGTTCAACAGGCCGGCCGCCACCTCGAGCGCGGCCTCCACGTCGGCGTCGACCGGCAGGCCGAGCGGGTTGGAGGTGGTGACCCGGATGCGCAGCCGCCCGGGATCCGCGCCCACCTCCCGGAGGAAGGGGCGGGCGGGCGGCGGCGCGTGGTTCCACGCGCCGGGGTCCGCTGCGGAGAGCACGTCGAGGAGCGCGGCGGTGTCGGCGACGGTGCGGGTCACCACCCCCGACGTGGACGCGGCGGCGAGCTCCTCCACGCGGTCGGTCACCCGGTTGCGCGCCGGCTTGAGGCCCACCAGCCCGTTGCACGAGGCGGGGATGCGGATCGACCCACCGCCGTCGCTCGCGTGCGCCACCGGGGCCAGGCCGGCCGCCACCGCGGCGCCCGCCCCACCCGAGGACCCGCCCGGCGTGCGGGACGTGTCCCACGGGTTGCGGGTGGCGCCGAACCGCTCGGACTCGGTGAACGAGATCGTGCCGAACTCCGGCGTGGCGGTCTTCCCGAGCAGCACGAACCCGGCGTCCCGCAACCGGCCCACCACGAGCGAGTCCGTCGCCGCCGGGCCGTCGGGCGCGGAGCGGGAGCCGAAGGAGGTGGGCCATCCGGCGACGTCGTCGAGGTCCTTGATCGGGATCGGCACCCCGAGGAACGGGGGCAGGTCGCCACCGGCGACGAGCCGCTCCTCGGCCGCACGCGCCTCGGCCCGTGCCCGCTCGTCGTCGCGCAGGACGATCGCGCCCAGCTCGGGGTCGATGCGGTCGATGCGGTCCAGGTAGAGATCGAGCACCTCCGTGGGTGACACCTCGCGTCGCCGAACGGCGTCGGCCACCTCCGACGCGGAGCCGAAGGGCGGCGGGCCGGCCGGGCCGGCGTCGGACGGAGCGGGATCGTGGTCGGGTGCCATGGCGGCACCGTAGGTCCAAACGACCGGGGCGCGACCGACGGCGCCGGCGACCGCGACCTGAGGGGACTCTCGGGGAACCCTGACTCCTGCTGTCAGTTTCCGGTAGTACAGGTCTAGAACTGAGTGACCCACGAACCGAGGAGCAACTCGTGTCCGCGATCCCCGCCCCCCAGACCGCAACCGAACCCGGTGAGCCGCCGGCCGGCTTCGTGCCCCGGGTGATCCTCTGGTGCGTCGCCATGGTCGTCCTCATCGGAGGCGGCACCACCGTGGCGATCGGCATGGCCACCGGACTGTGGGCCGAGGCGGCCGCGGTCGGCGGCTTCCTCGCCCTCTTCATCGCCCCGGCACTCGGCGGCCTGTTCGCCGGCGTGCTCTGGATGGACCGCTCCGAGAAGGAGCACGGCGCCCCCGGCGAGCACCGCCACCGGCGCCACGCCGACCCCACCCCGTCGTCGATCGACGACGAGGAACCCGTTGCGCCGCGGCCGTCCCGGCCGACCGAGGAGCTCAGCTCCGCCGCGTGACCCCCTAGCATCCTGCGGCCGGGCACCCGACGGGCCCGGCCGCAGAGGGGGGACCAGGACATGCAGATTCCGACTGAGGGCGTCGACGAGTCATCACTGTTCGAGGTCATGGCGACCTACCGCGACCACGACCTCGACACGAAGGGCGGCCGCACCTGGGCCTACGTGTACGACCCGGGGCGCGCGGACGTGGACCGCGTCGCCAAGCGGGCCCTGGTCGAGTGGTACGACGAGAACTCCCTCGACCCCACGGTGTTCCCGAGCCTGCTGCGCTTCGAGAACGACGTCGTGGGCATGGCCCGGCACCACCTGCGCGGCGGCCCCGACGTGGTCGGCCACTTCACCTCCGGCGGCACGGAGAGCTGCATGATGGCGGTGAAGTCGGCCCGCGACCGCGCCCGGGAGCTGCGGCCCGACCTCGACCGGCCCACCATGGTGCTGCCGGTCACCGCGCACCCGGCCTTCCACAAGGGGGCGCACTACTTCGACGTGGAGGTGGTGACGGTCCCGGTGGACACCACCACGTGGAAGGTCGATCCCGCCGTCATGGCGACCGCCGTGGACGACCGCACGATCCTGATGGTGGCCTCCGCGGTGTCGTACGCCCACGGCGTGGTCGACCCGGTCCCGGAACTCGGCGCCCTGGCGCTCGAGCGCGACGTGCTCCTCCACGTGGACGGCTGCATCGGCGGGTTCGTGCTGCCCCACTTCCGCCGGCTGGGCGAGGACGTGACCGACTTCGACTTCTCTGTGCCGGGCGTGACGTCGATGTCGATGGACTTCCACAAGTACGCCTACTGCCCGAAGGGCGCGTCGGTGGTGCTGTACCGCGACGCCTCGATCCGCCGTCACCAGCTCTACGCGAAGGCCGCGTGGACCGGCTACACGGTCATCAACACCACCTTCCAGAGCACCAAGTCGGGCGGCCCGCTGGCGGCCACGTGGGCGGTGCTCAACTACGTGGGCGACGCCGGGTTCCTCGACATCGCGGCGCGCACACTGGCGGCCCGCAAGGAGATCGTCGCCGGGATCGAGACGATCCCCGAGCTCGAGGTGATGGGCACCCCGGAGTCGAACCTGGTGGCGCTCACCTCCGCGGTCGGCCCGGACGGCACCGACGTGGTGAACGTGTTCGACGTGGTCGACCGGATGCGCACCCACCGGTGGTTCGTGCAGCCCCAACTCGGCTTCGCCGGCTCGAAGGCCAACATCCACCTGTCGATCGGCGGGGCCAGCCTTCCCCTCGTCCCCGAGCTGATCGAGGACTTCCGCACCGCCGTGGCAGAGGCCCGGGCCACGCCCACCCCGCCGCCCGACCCGGCGATCGTGGAGCTGCTCGCCGGCCTCGACCCCGACACGCTCGACGCGGCCACGTTCGACGCGCTCCTCGAGGGCGCCGGCATCGGCGCCTCGGCCGACGGCGGCATGGACCTGCCGGACGAGGGGACGGCGGGCATCAACGCGATCCTCGACGTGTGCCCCGCACCGCTCGCCGAGCGACTGCTCGTCGAGTACTTCAACCGGCTCTACGTCCCGCCCGCCGACTGAGCGGGGCGCGGCGGGCCCTCACCGCAGCAGCGGCACGACCTCCTCGGCGACCCGCCGGCGCTGCTCGGCGGGATCGCCCGCGGGCCAGACGTTGATCGCGTCGAAGCCCAGCGTCGCGAAGGCGAGGAGTCGCTCGGCCACCTCGCCGGGGCTCCCGCTCACCAGCCCCGGGTCGTCCCGCCGGGGACCGACGGCGATGCCCACGTTGTAGACGAACGTGAGGTCCTCCCGCGAGCGGCCCGCGGCCTCCGCGGCGCGCAGCACGATCGCAGCGCGCTCGGGCACCACCTCCGGCGGGGCGAACGGCAGCGACGGCAGCCATCCGTCGGCGAGCCGACCGGTGAGGGCGAGCACCCTCGGCCCGTTGCCGCCGATCCACACGGGGACCGGCCGGACCGGCTTGGGCTCCACGCTCGCGCCCTCGACCGACAGCTCGGGACCCCGATAGGTGAACGGGGTGGTGGACCACGTGCCGCGCAGGATCGTGAGGGCGTCCTCGAGCGCCTCGACCTTCCCGCCCGGGGACCGGACGTCGAGACCGAAGGCCTCGAACTCCGCGTCCATTCCTCCGGCGCCGAGGCCGAGCACCAGGCGCCCGCCGGACAACCGCTGCAGGCTCTCCGCCATCTTCGCGAGCACGGCCGGCGCCCGGTACGGCAGGCCCAGCACGTTCGGCACCACCTGCACGCGGGAGGTGGCTGCGGCCACCCACGTGAGGAATGTCCAGGTCTCGTGCGTCGGGTGGGTGCCGTGCAGGTGGTCCGACACGCACACGAAGTCGTAGCCGAGCGCCTCGGCGTCGCAGGCCTCGGCGGCGGGGTCGACCCCGGGCTCGACGGCGGTGGACAGGTTGTAGCCGATGCGCATGATCCGTGGAACCTCCGGCGGGACCGGTCCGTTCCCGCCGGACGGCGCGGGGGTCAGAACCCCGGGAGTCCTTCGGCGTAGGTGCCGGCGGTCCAGCCGGCGTCGACCGGGAAGTCGGAGCCGGTGCAGCCGCGGGCGGCGTCGGACAGCAGCCAGACCACCATCTCGGCCACGTCGTGCACGTCCACGTTCCGCGGCCGCCCCCGCTCGGGGTGGAACGGGATGCGCGGCGCGGTGGCCATGTAGCGGTCGAGGTCGAACTGGTCGAGGAACGGCGTGGACATCTCGGGGTTGCCCATCCCCGGGCACACGGCGTTGACCCGAACGTTGTCGAGGCCGAGCTCCAGCGCGGTGGCCCGGGTGAGACCCCGCAGGCCCCACTTGGAGGCGTTGTACGCGGCGGTGGAGTTCATGCCCTCCAGCCCGCCGATCGACGAGATGTTCACGATCGACCCACCGCCGTTGTCGCGCAGCGCCGCGGCCACCGCCCGGATCCCGATCAGCGGACCGACGAGGTTCACGTCGATGAGCCGCCGGGCCCGGTCCAGGTCCATCTGCTCCAGGGGGCCCATGTAGAGGAGCGCCGCGTTGTTCACGAGGCCGTCGAGGCCGCCCAGGCGGTCCGTCGCGGCGTCGACCGCCGCGGCCCAGTCCTGTTCGGACGTGACGTCGAGGTGCTGGAACTCGCCGCCCAGGCGATCGGCCACGGCCACGCCGAGGTCGTCCTGCACGTCGGCCACGAGCACGCGGCCGCCGAGATCGGTGATCCGGGCCGCGATCGTCTCGCCGAGGCCCTGCGCCGCCCCGGTCACGATGAACCGCTTGCCGTCCAGCGACGTGAGATCCGGCACCGGTGGCCCCCTTCCGCGCCGCCGGCGCCTCCGGCGGCCCGGCATCATCGCGCGGCGCGGCCACCCCGCGCCCCCCCGGGGGGTCCGGGCGCGGCCGGGGCGTCTGCGAGACTCCGGCGATGGACGCAGTGCCGCTTCCGCAGGGCTTCGCCGCCCACGTCGCCAACGTGGGCATCAAGGACGACACCGACGACTTCGTCGTGCTCGCGGCCGACCGCCCGTGCGCGGCGGCAGCCGTCTTCACCCGCTCACGCTTCGCCGGACCGAGCGTCGAGCTGTCCCGGCGCCACGCGGCCGACGGTTCGCTCCGGGCCGTGGTGGTGGTGTCGAAGAACGCCAACGTGGCCACCGGCGAGGTCGGCCGGCGCGACGCCGCCGAGCTGGCCGCGGGCGTGGCCTCGGCCATCGGGTGCCCGCCGGAGGAGGTGCTGGTCGCCTCGACCGGCGTGATCGGCCGGACCTACCCGATGGAGCGCATCCGGGCGCACCTCTCCGGGCTCCGCACGCCGTTCGACGGCACCGACGCCCTCGCCGCGGCCACCGGCATCATGACCACCGACACGCATGCCAAGACCGCGGTCGCCGAGCTGGCGACGCTCGACGGCGGCACGGCCCGCGTGGTCGGCGTCGCCAAGGGCGTGGGGATGATCGAGCCCGACATGGCCACGATGCTGGCATTCGTGCTCACCGACGCCGCGATCGACGCCGCCGCGCTCGACACGGCGTTCCGGCGGGTGGTGGCGCGCACGTTCAACAGCCTCAGCGTGGACACCGACACGTCGACCTCCGACACCGCCGTTGTGCTCGCCTCCGGCGCGGCCGGCCCGGTGGACGCCGGGGCCCTCGAGACGGCCCTCGGCGCGGTGTGCCTGGACCTCACACGGCAGCTCGCGGCCGACGGCGAGGGGGCCGAGACGCTGCTGGTGGTCACGGTGACCGGCGCCCGCGACGACGACCAGGCGCGTCGCGTGGCCAAGGCCGTCGTGAACTCACCGCTGGTCAAGACCGCGGTCCACGGCTCGGACCCGAACTGGGGCCGGGTCGCGATGGCCGTCGGCAAGTGCTCCGACGACACCGACATCGACCAGGAGCGCGTGCGCATCGCGTTCGGCGGGACGGAGGTGTACCCGGCCACCGTCGACGAGACCGGGCTGGCCGCGCTCGAGGAGTACCTGCGCGGCGACGAGGTGTCGATCGAGGTGGACCTCGGCATCCGCGCCTCGTCGTGGACCGTCTACGGCTGCGACCTGACCGACGGCTACGTGCGCATCAACGCGGACTACACGACCTGACCGCGTCGAGTCGGCCGCGTCGGCCGAGCGCGGCGGCCGACGCGCCGGTCAGACGCGTGAGAGCACGACGACCGGGATCACCCGGCTCGTGGAGTCCTCATAGCCCTGGAACTGCGGGTAGTCGGACTTCTGCTGGGTCCAGAGCCGCTCGCGCTCGTCACCCTCCGCCACCCGGGCCCGGACCGTGAAGGTCTCGGTGCCGTACTCGAGGCCGGCCTCCGGGTTGGCGAGGAGGTTGTGGTACCAGTCGGGGTTGTCGGGCGCGCCGGCCTTGGAGGCGAAGATCACCAGGTCGTCGCCGGCCACCTGCGCCATGAGCGGGGTGGTGCGCTTCGTGCCGGTGCGGGCACCGGTGTGGGTGAGGAGCACCATCGGTGCGCCCTCGAACGGCCCGCCGACCTTGCCCTCGTTCGCCCGGAACTCGGCGATGATCTGCTGGTTCCAGTCGTTCATGTCGTCGGACATCGTGTTTCCTTCGTTCTGGCCGGGTGGCACCCGGCGGCCGGCGCGTGGTGCCGGGCGGCACCGTAGCCCCTGCCCACCGGCCGGGGCGTCAGGCGCGGCGGTCGGGCAGCCGCACGAGGCGGTGGTCGGGCGTCATCAGGCGCCGCGACAACCCGATCGCCACCACCGTGGTGGTCGTGGCCACGGATCCGAGGATCAGGTACATCACCGCCGCCTGCACCTTCACCGCGGTGATCGGTGCCACGCCGGCGAGGATGAGGCCCACCATCGCGCCGGGCAGGAAGACGATGCCCACGGCCTTGGTGGTCTCGATCTGCGGCACCAAGGCGGTCCGCACTGCGTCACGGACGTGCGGGCGCAGCGCCTCGGTCCCGGTCATGCCCAGCGACAGCCGGGCCTCGATCTCGGGACGCTTGTCGGTGGCCTCGGCGACGATCCTCCGCCCCACCAGCACCGTGGCCGCGAGCGAGTTGCCGACCACCATGCCGGCGAGGGGCACCACCGTGCGCGGACCGAGCTCGAAGATGCCGAATCCGAACAGCACGCCGAGGGTGACCAAGCACGACAGGCCGAACGCGGCGACGCCGAGCGGCAGCGCCCCCGGCACCTCCGGGGCGCGCTGCTGCAGCGTCCACGCCGCGAACACCACCATCACCGCGACCCACAGCCACGAGAGCGCGAGCGGCCGGCCCGGCTCCACCACCAGGGCGAGCGCCAGGCCGATCAGCAGCAGCTGCACCAGGGCCCGCACCGCGGCCCAGAGCAGTGAGCGTTCCAGACCGAGCCGTCGCCATGCCGAGATGCCCACGGCGAGCAGGACGAGCACGCCGCTCGCCGCGAGGCCCACCACCCCGGGGTCCGCTCCGGCGGAGGCGTCAGCCGCGAACACGACCGGCCTCCATCAGCAGCCGCCGATCGGCGAGGCGGTCGGCCTGGGCACGGTCATGGGTGACCCAGACCACCGTGGTGCCGGCGTCGGCCAGGTCGCGGGCGAGCTCCTCGAGCACGCGGGTCGCGTCGGGGTCGAGGGCCGAGGTGCACTCGTCCGCGAGGAGCACCGAACAGCCGGTCGCCAGGGTGCGGGCCAGGCACAGCCGCTGGGCCTCGCCGCCCGACAGGTGGTCGGTGGTGCGGTCGAGGAAGGAGTCGTCGAGCCCGGCCCGGGCGAGCAGGGTGGCAGCCTCCGCGGGGTCGTCGACGCCGGCCGCCGCCAGGTTGTCGGCCCCGGTGCCGGGGAACGGGGTGGGACGCTGGAACACCATCCCGACCGCCCGGCGGTGGGCGACGGGGTCGAGCCCGGCGAGGTCGGCGCCGCGGTAGCGGACCCGCCCCGAGGTGGGCACCTCCAGCCGGTTGCACAGACGCAGCAGCGTGGACTTCCCCGACCCGGACGGCCCCGCCACGACCGTGATCCCGCCCTCGGGAATCACACAACTCACGCGGTCGAGCACCGGCCGGCCGTCGAGCCGCAGCGACACCTCGTCGAACCGGAAGCACTCCGCCACGCGGCCAGTCTGGCGCGGATGGCAGGATGAGCCCGTGGGGACCTTCACGAGGGACGAGATCGAGGACGCCTTCGCCACCTACCGCGAGGCGGCGGCCACCGCGGCCGCGAGCGGCGAATGGGGCCCGTGGGCCGACCTCTTCACCGAGGACGCCACCTACGTGGAGCACCTCTACGGCGAGTTCCACGGGCGGGCGGCGATCCTCGAGTGGATCAGCACCACGATGGCGGAGTGGCCCAACTCGGCGTTCACCTCGTTCCCCGTGGAGTGGTGGTCGATCGACGAGGACCGGGGCTGGGTGTTCGCCAAGATCTGGAACCGGCTCGAGGACCCGGGCGACGGCTCGGTCCACGAGGAGTACAACCTGACGATCCTCCACTACGCGGGCGACGGCCGGTGGTCCTACGAGGAGGACATCTACAACCCGGGCCACTTCGGCACGGTGGTGGGGGCCTGGCTCACCGCCCGCCGCGCCGCCGGCGTGTCCGACGGGCCCGCGCCCGCCGGGGCCTGAGGGGGCGACGATGGAGAAGGTCGTCCACCTCGTCCGGGCCCGCGACGACGTCGACGGCGCGGAGCTGCGCCGCCGGGCGCTCGAGGAGACCGTGCCCGCGCTCCGGGCCGCCGGGGCGTCCGGCATCACCGTGCACCTCGCGGACGACGGGGTCGGCATCCCCGGGCCCATGCCGTGCCCCGGTGGAGAGCTGCCGGTGCGCGCCGCAGTGGCGACGTGGTGGCCCGCGCACGACCTGCGGCCCGCCGCCGCCGACGAGGCCGTCGCCGCCCTGGGCCTGCGCAGCGATGGCTACCTGGTGACCGAGGCGGTCTGGTCGGAGTTCGGCCAGCGACGCGGCCCTGGGCGGGACTGGCCCGACGGCACCCGGTCGCCTGGTCTCGTCACGCTCGCCCTCGTGCACCGCAACCCCGCGCTCGACCCGCGCACGTTCCGCGAGTTCTGGTACGGCCACCAGTCGCCGATGTCGGAGGCCGTGCAGCCCCGCCTGCGCTACGTGCGCAACACCGTCGCCCACCCGGTCACCGCCGGCGCACCGCCCCTCGACGGGATCGTGGTGGAGACGTGGCCGTCCGAGGAGGTCGTGTCCGACGTGGTCGCGTTCCACCTCGGCGACCCGGCGAACCTGACGACGATGCTCGACAGCGTGGGCACCGCGTTCGACATGGCCCGCCTGCGGAGCATCGCCATGTCCGAGTACCTCTGCGGCTGAGACCCGGCGGACCGGCGACCGACCGGCGTCGGCTCAGCCGACCACCCCGGCGGCCCGCAGCTCGGCGACCTCCTCGGCCGCCACCCCCCACCGGCCCAGCACCGCGGCCGGGTCCTCGGTCTCCTTGGAGGGCTCCACCGGGCCGGCCGGCGTGCGGTCGAAGCGGGGCGCCGGGGCCGGCTGCGCCACGCCGTCGACGGTCACGAACGAGGCCCGGGCCACTGCGTGCGGGTGTGAGGGCGCCTCACCCATGTCGAGCACCGGCGCCACGCACGCGTCACGGTCCGCGAACACCTCGGCCCACTCGTCGCGGGTGCGGGTCCGCACCGCGTCGGCGATGGCCGTCCGGAGCTCGGGCCAGCGAGGGCGGTCGTGCTGGTCGGGCAGCACCCCGGGGTCGAGGCCGAGGCCCGCGAGCAGCTCGGCGAAGAACGGCGTCTCGATCGCTCCGATCGCCAGCCAGCGACCGTCGGCGCACGGGTAGCAGTCGTAGAAGGGGGCGCCCGAGTCGAGCAGGTTGGTGCCGCGCTCGGCCGACCAGTAGCCCGACGCCCATGCGCCGAACAGGGGTGCCATGAGCAGTGCCGCACCGTCGACCATGGCCGCGTCCACGACCTGCCCACGGCCGCTCGACGACCGCTCGACCACCGCCGCCAGCACGCCGACGGCCAGCAGCATCCCCCCGCCGCCGAAGTCGGCGACCAGGTTGAGTGGCGGCGTGGGCGGTTGGTCGGCCCGTCCGACATGGGCGAGTACGCCGGAGAGCGCCAGGTAGTCGAGGTCGTGGCCGACCCGTGGGGCGAGCGGGCCGTCCTGACCCCACCCGGTCATCCGACCGATCACCAGCCGCTGGTTGGTGGCGTGCAGCTCGGCCGGACCGAGCCCGAACCGTTCTGCCACACCCGGCCGGAATCCCTCCACCAACACGTCCGCTCCCTCGGCGAGGCGCCGCACGAGCGCGACACCCTCGGGGTTGCGGAGGTCGACGCCCACCGACGAGCGGTTGCGGTTGAGCACGTCCCACGGGTTGCGGCCCTCGTCGTCGGACAGCTCGGGGCGGTCCTCATCGGGCACCAGACGCTGGGGGTCGGGGCGGCGGATCCGGAGCACCCGGGCACCGAGGTCGGCCAGGACCATGGCGGCGAACGGCGCTGGCCCGAGCGCCCCGAGCTCGATCACCCGTAGATCGGCGAGGGGCCCGGTCATGTTCGACCGGGCCCCTCGGAGATCACGCGAACGGTGGCGCTCAGGCGCGGTCCTCGACGGACCAGGTGAGCGTGAACGGCCGGATCAGGTTCGGGAAGGTCCCGAAGCTGAACCAGTTCGACGTGCCGCCGGCACTGGCCGCTCCGGCCGGCTGCTGGAGCTGACCGAACACCGGTGCCGAGACCGACAGGCCGGCGTTCGGATCGAAGGCGCTGACCTGGCCGACCCACAGCTGGAAGATCCAGAACCGCTGGGCCGACACGCCGAAGGTGGCGGTGCCGCCCTGCTTGCCGAGCAGCTCGAGCGAACCGTTCACCGAGGTGACGCCGATCGTGTCGCGACCGACGGTCACGTTGCCGGCCGTGCTGTCGCCGGAGTTGGCGTAGGAGAACGAGCCCCCGATCGTGACCGAGGCACGGTCACGTGCCGCCGGCACCGTGGTCGTCGTGGTGGTCGGGACCGTCGTCGTGGTGGTCGGGACCGTCGTCGTGGTCGTCGGGACCGTCGTCGTGGTCGTCGGGACCGTCGTCGTGGTCGTCGGCACCGTCGTCGTGGTCGTCGGCACCGTCGTCGTGG
>JBMOJH010000053.1:0-21881 GCA_049316905.1 Microthrixaceae bacterium
GCCGGCGTGCGGGCCAGACCGGCCGAGGCCGCCGTGTCGGTGAACCGGCCCCGCCCGTCGTTGATCAGCAGGCGGTCGGGCCGACCGACCCGCGTGAGGTACAGGTCCACGTCGCCGTCGCGGTCCACGTCCGCCGCGGCCACGCCAGAGGTCATCGCCGCCTCGCCGGACAGGTCACCGCCGCCGTGGGGCTCGTCCAGGCCGGCGGAGCGCGTCACGTCGCTGAACCGCAGGCCCTCCGGGGCGGGTCCCGGCGCCGCGGCGGCGCGACCGGCCCCGGACGATCCCCCGGAGTCCCGGCCGTCGGACGAGACGCGGATCACCACGAGGACCGCCAGCGCGAGCACCACGCCCACCACCGGAAGGAACCGCCGCACCGCCACCACCGATCCGGCCGCCGGACCCCCCGCACGGCCGGCGATCACGGTACCGGCCCATCCCTTGTGGCGGGAGTCACCCCGCCCCATACTCGTGCGGTGGAACGGGCCGGGAGGACCCCTTGACGCAGGCCGAACCGCTCCGGGCGGTCGTGGTCCCGCGGGGCGCCACCGCGGTGCTCGACGCGCCGCCGCTCGCCGTGGCTCCCCCAGCATGGACGGTCCGTCTCCCCCGTCCGACCGACCCGCGGCTGCACGTGGCCGCGTGCCTGCTCACGGTGCAGGTCCTCGGCCAGGTGGCGATCGGCTTCGAGTTGTCGATCGCCCAGATCCTGGTCGCCCTCGGCACCGCCGGGCTGATCGAGGCGATCGTGACGGCCCGGCGGGAACGGGCGATCGCCTGGCCGGCCAGCGCGCTCCTCACCGGCAACGGGGTGGCCCTCATCCTCCGGGTGCCCGGCACCGAGCACGGCGACTGGTGGAGCATGCGCGGGTGGTACGTGTTCGCGGCCACCGCCGCGCTCGCGGTGCTGTCGAAGTACGCGATCCGCGCCGGCGGGCGGCCGCTGTTCAACCCGTCAAACCTGGCCCTGGTGGCCGCCTTCGTGATCCTCGGTCCCGGCATCGCGGACCCGCAGGACCTGTGGTGGGGTCCGTGGTCGGTGGGCCTCGCGCTCACGTACCTCGTCATCCTCGGCGGCGGGCTCGCGATCACCCGGCGCCTCCACCTGCTGCGGGTCTCCGCCGCCTTCTGGGGCGTGTTCGCCGTGCTGATGGCCGCGCTCGCGCTCTCCGGTCACGCGATGTCGGCGCGCTGGCACCTGGGACCGGTGGAGGGGTTCGAGTACTGGACCACGCTGACCCTCTCGCCGGAGATCCTGATCTTCCTGTTCTTCATGATCACCGACCCGCGGACCGCAGCGCGGGGCCGGTCCGCCTCCGTGCTGTACGCCGGCGCGGTGGCCGCGGCGAGCGCGGTCCTCGTGTCGTTCCAGCACACCGAGTACGCCACCAAGGTCGCGTTGCTGGCCGGGCTCGTGCTCGTGTGCGCCGGACGCCCGCTGCTCGAGCGCTGGGCGCCGGCCGACGACGACCCGGGACCGGCCCGCTGGCTGCGCAGCGACGGGCGCCGTCCGGTGCTGTTCGGGGTGGCGGCCCTCCTGGTGGTCGGCGTCACGGTGTCGGCCGGCGCCTGGGTGGGCCCCCCGGCCACGGCCGCCGACGCGGGCCGACGGCCCGCGCTCCAGCTCCGCGCCGACCAGGTGCCCGACCGGGTGACGATGGGGGCGGACGCCCGCTCGGTGGGTGGGGCGCTCGACATGGCCGCCGCCCGCGACCTCGCCGCGGAGGCGGTGGTGGACCTCGTGCTCGCGGACCGGGCGGCCGCCACCGGCGACCGGGAACTCGCGGGCACGGTCGCATCCGGGCCCTGGTACCGCGAACTGACCGCCCGGCCCCCGACCCCGGCGCCGGAGCGGACCGTCCGCAGCGCCCATGTGGACGTGGTGCGGGACCTCGCCGACTTCCAGGCCACGCCACGACTCTCGGTGGAGCTCACGGGCACGTTGGACGGCGCGCCGTGGAGCGAGACGTTCCACCTCGTGCGAGGCGACCGCGCCTACCTCATCGAGAAGGCCGTCCCGGCGGGCTGACGATCCCTGCCGTCCGGACGGCCGGCACGGGCAGTTGCCCGCCTACCGCAACCGCGGCGCCGGCCGAGCGTCCGCTGCCGTTGTCGCCGCAACGTGAGGGCTCGTCGAGCGGCGTTCAGTACGGTTTCGGGCCGGCTGGCACCGCCGGCTCCTGGGGCGATGGGGGAACCATGGTTCGGAACGTGCGTGGGATGGGGTTCGTGGTGGTACTGGCCGCGCTGGCGACGGTGGCAGTGGGTTGTGTGATGCCGCCGTCGGAGCCGCCGCCACCGGCGGCGTGTGCGCCGGGGACGTTCTCGGCGTCGGGCACGGTCCCGTGTTCGCCGGCGCCGATCGGCACCTACGTCGCAGGTTCGGGCGCGACCGCGCCGACGCCGTGCCCGGCCAACACGACCACGCTGGCGGTCGCGTCGACGTCGGGGGCGGACTGCGTGCAGGTCCCGGCGTTCGCCTGGAACCAGACGGTGCCGGTCAACGGCCAGTCGGCGCCGTTCTCCCGGACGGTCACCAGCGGCGTGGTCGTGACCGCCACCCTCAACTGCAGCGGCACGACCCCGATCACGGTCGGCAACATCCAACTCAGGGAGTTGCAGCCGGGCGTGTTGTCGACGTCGGTCGCCGGCCGGGGCTTCTCACCCTCCAGTCCCGCCGTGTGCGGCGGGACCTACGTGCTGCCTCCCGTCGCGGCGTCGTTCGTGTTCGAGGCCGGCAATCGGCTCGTGGCCGGCGGTGGCGGCCTCCCGACCGGGTCCACGTTGACGGTGGCGGTTCGCGGTGACCTCGGTGCCGGTCCGACCCAGTTGCTCGACGCCGCCGTGTGAGACCCGCCGGGAACTGACCCGGATACCTATCCCCCGGCGCCGGGCACCACCCGGTAGGCGTCGTAGACGCTGTCGATGGTCCGCAGCCGGTTGAGGAGCGTCTCGAGCTGGGCGGCCTCGCCGAGCTCGAACTCGAAACGCATCTTCGCCACCCGGTCGCCACCGGCGTGACTCTGGCTGCTGATGATGTTCACGTGGTGCTCCGACAGCGTGGAGATCACCTCCTGGAGCAGCCGCGGCCGGTCGAGCGCCTTCACCTCGACGAGGGCGAGGAAGTCACCCGAGGAGTCCTTGTCCCAGTCGACGTCGATGATCCGCTCCGACTGGCCCTGCGCGAGCGAGGAGGCGTTCGCACAGTCCGTGCGGTGCACCGACACGCCACGGCCCCGGGTGATGAACCCGATGATCTCGTCGCCGGGCACCGGGGTGCAGCAGCGGGCCATCCGAACCAGCACGTCGTCGAAGCCCTCGACGTGCACGCCGGCCGGACGGTTCCGCCGGCGGCCCTGGGTGCGGACCGGGGTGGAGACCACCTCCTCGCGCTCGCTCTCGGCGTCGCGGATCAGCTTCACCACGCGGGCCGCCACCGACTCGGGTGACACGTGGTGCTCGCCGATCGCCGCGAACAGGGCGTCGACCGACTGGTACTTCAGCTGGCCGGCCACGTCGGCCACCGCTGCGCCGTTCATGATCCGCTGGGTGGGCAGGCCCTCGCGGCGCAGCGCCTTCACGAGCGACTCACGGCCCGCCTCCAGCGCGTCCTCGCGGCGCTCCCGGGAGAACCACTGGCGGATCTTGGCCGAGGCCGAGCGGGTGCCCACGAAGTCGAGCCAGTCACGGCTCGGGCCGGCGCCGGCCACCTTCGAGGTGAAGATCTCGACGGTGTCGCCCGAGGAGAGCTTGCTGTCGAGCGGCACGAGCCGCCCGCCCACGCGGGCGCCGATGCAGCGGTGCCCCACCTCGGTGTGGATGGCGTACGCGAAGTCGACCGGCGTGGACCCGGCGGGCAGCGTGACCACGTCGCCCTTCGGCGTGAAGAGGAACACCTCGTCCTGGTCGAGGTCGATCTTCAGGTTCGCCATGAACTCGCCGGGGTCGGTCATCTCCTGTTGCCAGTCGACGATCCGGCTGAGCCAGGCCACGTCCTCGGAGTGGCCCTCCTTGTACGAGAAGTGCGCCGCCACGCCCCACTCGGCGCGGTTGTGCATCTCCTGGGTGCGGATCTGCACCTCGAGCGGGCGCCCGCCCGGACCGATCACCGTGGTGTGCAGCGACTGGTACAGGTTGAACTTGGGCATGGCGACGTAGTCCTTGAACCGCCCCGGCACCGGCGTCCACAGCGAGTGGATGCTGCCCAGCGCCGCATAGCAGTCCTTGGAGGACTCCACCACGACCCGCAGGCCGACGAGGTCGAAGATCTCGTCGAACTGCTTGCCCTTCACGACCATCTTCTCGTAGATCGACCACAGGTGCTTCGGGCGCCCGGTCACCTCCGCCGAGATGTTCACCTCGGTGAGGCGTGACCGCACCGCGTCGAGCACGTCGGCCAGGTACGCCTCTCGTTCCGGGGTGCGCTCGGCGACCATGTGGTCGATCTCCGCGTAGCGCTTCGGGTGCAGCGCGGCGAAGCACAGGTCCTCGAGCTGCTGCTTCACCTCCTGCATCCCCAGGCGGTGCGCGAGCGGCGCGTAGATGTCGAGCGTCTCGGTGGCGGTGCGGTCCTGCTTCCAGGCGGGCAGCGCCGCGATGGTCCGCATGTTGTGCAGCCGGTCGGCGAGCTTGATGACGAGCACCCGCAGGTCCTTCGCCATCGCCACCAGCATCTTGCGCATCGTGGCGGCCTGCTGGGCCTCCTTGGAGTCGAAGTGGATGCGCTCGAGCTTGGTGACGCCGTCGACGATCTCGCGCACCTCGGGCCCGAACGACTCCTCGATCTCCTCGAGGGTCAGGACCGTGTCCTCCACCGCGTCGTGCAGGAGGGCCGCGGCGATGGTCACGTCGTCCATGCCGTAGCGGGCGACGATCCCCGCCACCGCGAGCG
Source organism: Microthrixaceae bacterium (assembly GCA_049316905.1). GTDB lineage: Bacteria > Actinomycetota > Acidimicrobiia > Acidimicrobiales > Microtrichaceae > CAIPVR01. Next base: position 4,892 of record JBMOJH010000053.1, read on the forward strand.
GATGGGTGATGTACGGCTCGCCCGACCGGCGCAGCTGACCCCGGTGCGAGCCCGCGGCGATGCGATAGGCCTCCGTGATCGTGTCGACCGAACCCCGGGGGTGGAACCGCCGGTACTGGTCGACGATCTCCTGGACCTCCATGGCCGGCGGCTGGGAGTGCCGGCGCCACGGCAGCACGCGGGTCACCGTGGGCATGTCAGCTCCCGGGGGCCGCGTGGGCGTCGCATCGCGCCAAGGCTACCGACCGCGCCCCGCCGCGGCGGGCCGCACCGGGCCGCGGGGCGGCGACCGCTCAGCGCTTCTTCTTCTTGCGCGGCCGGGGCGGATGGCCACCGAAGGTGGCGGCCGGCGCGGGCCGGGGCGTCGTCGTATCCGGATCCGCCGAAGGGGCGGCAGCCGTGTCGCCGTCGGCCGTGTCCGTCGCTGCCCGTTCCCGGGTGGCGGTCGCGGTGCCACCACCCGCGGAGGGGCGGGCCGGCACGGTGGAACGCCCGCGTGCCGCGGTGGACGACGTGATGCCGTACCAGGCCGTGTCGGACAGGTCCGCGCCCCGGGCCCCGAGCTTGGCCCGCACCTCGCGCCAGCGCGGCTCGCGTTCCTTCAGCACCACCGTCAGCGGCGCCGCCACGAAGAGCGACGAGTACGTACCGGAGATCAGACCGATCAGCAGCGCCAGGCTGAAATCACCGAGCGACGCCTGACCGAACACCAACTGCCCGATGATCAGCACCGACAGCACGGGGATGATCGTGATCAGGGTCGTGTTGAGCGACCGCATGAACACCTGGTTCAGCGAGCGCCGCATCACGGCGGTGTAGGTGTACTGGCCGGTGCGCGCGAGCCGCGAGCCGTTCTCCTGGACGCGGTCGTACACCACGATCGTGTCGTACAACGAGAAGCCCAGGATCGTGAGGAAGGAGATCACCGTCGCCGGGGTCACCTCGATCTGGAACACCGAGTACACGCCGACGGTGATGATGATGTCGTGCACCACGGCCACGAGCGCGGCCACGGCCATCTTCGCCTCGAGCCGCCACGTGATGTAGAGCGCGATCAGCACCATGAAGACGATGAGCGACAGACGCGCCTGGCTGGTGATGTCCTCGCCCCACGACGGGCCCACGGTGTTGACCTTCACCTCGCCGGGTTGCAGCCCGGCCGCCTCGGCGAGTGCATCGGCCGCCTTGGCGCCCTCGGCCACCGAGCCCACCTGGCCGGAGACCCGCAGGATCCGCCCGCCCTCGGTGGTGGTGGCCTCCTGGACCTTCTCCGCCGCGTTGGGCCCGAACTGGGCGAGGGTCTCCTCGGCCTTGGCCTGGGTGAAGGTGGTCGAGGGGATCTCCCACACCGACCCGCCCTCGAAGTCGATCGAGAGGTCGATGCCCCTGGTGAAGAACGAGACCACGGAGATCAGGACGAGCACCACCGACAGCACGGTGGTGAAGCGCCAGACCTTCGGGAAGTCGAAGTCGTTGGTGCCGCGGTAGAGCTCGCGTCCGAGGCCCATCAGTCGTTCCCTCCCGAGCCGTCCGACCCGTCCCCGCCACCGTCACCGGGTCCGTCGCCGCCGGGGCCACCGTCACGATCCGCCGCGTCGGCGCCCGAGCCGGCCACGGCCGCACCGACCGGGGCGGTCGCCCGTGCCCCGCTCCGACGACCGGCCGCCGCGCCGCCGTCGGGCAGGTCGTCGACGGGGATGCCGAACCGCTTGGGGTGCTCACCCTGCGAGGAACGGCTCAGCACCACGACCGCGGGCCGCAGGAAGAAGTACGCGGAGATCAGGTCGAGCAGGGTGGCCACACCGAGGTAGAAGGCGAAGCCGCGGACCGGACCGACCGACAGCCAGTAGAGGACCACTGCGCCGATGAGCGACGACATGTCGGCCTTGACGATGGTGGCGTAGGCGGTGGAGAACGACTTGTCGGCCGCCGAGCGCAGGGACGCACCGTTGCGGACGTCCTCCTTCAGGGACTCGAAGAACACCACGGACGAGTCCATGGTGATGCCGATCGACACGACGATGCCCACGAGGCCCGCGAGCGTGACGGTGGCGTTCAGGTTCGACATCACGACCCAGAGCAGCGACGCCGAGATGCTCAGGCTGCCGATCGTCGCGAGGCCGAGCTCCTTGTAGTAGAGGACCATGTAGGCGCAGACGAGGGCGAGACCCACGAGGCCGGCGATGATCCCGGCCTGGAGCGCACCCTTGCCGAGGGTGGCGGACACGGTCTCGGCCTGCTGGGGCTGCAGTTCGATCGGTAGGGCGCCGAAGCGCAGTGCCACGGCCAGGTTCTTGGCCTCCTCCTCGGTGAAGGAGCCGGAGATCTGGATCTGGTCGCGCTTGAAACTCGACTCGTTGATCGACGGCGCGGAGAGCACGTCGCCGTCGAGGACGATCGCCAGCCGCCCCTTGCCCCCGCCGGAGGCCGGGCACTCGGGCGCGCCGGAGAAGCACTTGGCGGCCACCTCGTTGAACTTGTCGATGCCGTCCGCTCCCTTGCGGAACACCGGGTTCACGGTCCACTCGCCCTGCTGGTTCAGGCCCGCGGTGGCGGTCTCCACGGCGGTACCGGTCAGCAGGGTGGGGCCCAGCTTGACGACGTTGCCGTCCTTGTCCTTCAGCGTGACCTCGGCATCGGCCTTGTCCTCGGCCGGCGGGGTCGTCTGGGTCTGCAGCTGTGTCTCGAGCTGGTACAAGGTGCGGAACTTCGCGTCGTACAGGTTCACGCCCCACTGGTTCACCGGCGTGGGCGGCACGGTGGTGGTCGTGCTGGCGGGCGTGCTGCCCGGCACGGTGTCGGTGGTGCCGTCGCCCTGGCGGCGGAGCTCCGCGGAACGGTTGCCGCCGCTCCCGGAGGTGGGGTCGATCGTGGTGCCCGGCGCCGCCGTGGTGGGCGGCGCCGCCGTGGTCGAGGGAGCGGCCGTGGTGGGCGTGGTCGAGTTGATCTGCGCCTGGTCGGCGGCGCCACCGGCGGCCGCGGTGGTCTTCGCCTGCTCGTCGTCGAGCACCTGCTGGGCGGTCACGCCCTCCGGCACCTTCAGCTCACCCCGGAGCTTGGCGATCTCCTGCTCGGCCTTCGACCTGGCGCTCCCGGTGGGCACGCGGCCCACGTCCTGCAGCACCGGCCGGAACCGCAGCTCGGCGGTCTTGCCGAGCACGTCGAGCACCTGCTGCTGGTCCTTCGCCCCGGGCAGCTGGATGAGGATCGTGCTGCCCTGGCGGCTCACCTCGGGCTCGGCCACGCCGAGCGCGTCCACGCGCTTGCGGATGATGCCGATCGCCTGGTCGAGCTGCTCGGACGTGACGTCGTTGGTGACCTTGCCGTCCTTGACCGGCTGCAGGTTGACCGAGATGCCGCCCTGCAGGTCGAGGCCCAGGGTCGGCGAACGGCCCGACAGCACCGTCACGAGGAGCAGCCCGTAGGCCACCACCATCGTGGCGATCATGAGTCTCAGCGGGTGCTTGCGCATGCGTTCCCTCGGCGTCGGACCTGCGCAGGGTAGCGGGCGGCGTCCACCGTCCCGACCACCCGCGGGTCACTTCTTCGCGCTGCCCCCGGAGCCGGCCTTGGGCGTGACCCGCTTGGAGGTCGGCGCCGATCCCTTCGGAGTGGTTCGGGTGCGCACGGCGGTGTCCTCGGACGTGTCGGCCTTCGATGCGCCACCCCCGCCCATGAGCCCACCGAGCAGGCCCTTCTTCGGTGCGTCGGCCGGGTCGGGCTCCGCAGTGGTGCGGGTGATCGACGACTTCGCCACCCGGATCACCACGTCGTGGTCGACCTCCAGGTGCACGATCTGGTCCTCGAGGTGGGTGACCACACCGACGATGCCGCCCGCGGTGATCACCTCGTCACCGACGTCGAGGGCCGACATCAGCTGCTGCTGGCGGGCCCGCTGCTTGCGCTGCGGCACCACCATCAGCCAGATGAGCAGGCCGAAGGGGACCAGGATGATGAGCAGCGACAGCGGGTTGCCCGATTGCTGCTGGGCGGCGAGGACGAGGGCGTTCACAGTCCCCGGATGCTAGGCGGGGGCGCCCCCCGGCGGGAATCGGGCCGGGCGCCGGGCCGGTCTCAGTCCCAGACGGCGGCGATGTCGGCCCGGAGACCGTCCAGGGTGCCGGCCGCGATCGCGGCCCGCATCCGGCCCACGAAGCCGAGGATCCAGGTGAGGTTGTGCACGGTGCACAGGGCGGGCCCGGCGGCCTCCCCCACCGCCACGAGGTGCCGCAGGTAGCCCCGGCCGTAGGTGGTGCAGGTGGCGCACGGGCACCCCGCCTGGATCGGGCCGTCGTCCGCCGCGAACTCCGCCCGCTTGATGTTCAGCCGGCCCGTGTCGCTCAGCAGCGTGCCGTGGCGGGCCAGCCGGGTGGGCAGGACGCAGTCGAACATGTCGACCCCCCGGGCGACGGCTTCCACCATGGAGACCGGGTCGCCGACGCCCATCAGGTAGCGGGGCCGCTCCGGGGGCAGCACGGCGAGCGCCGCATCGAGCGCGGGCAGCATCTCCTCGCGGGTCTCGCCCACCGACAGGCCACCGACCGCGTACCCGTCGAGGTCCAGCGCCACGGTGCGCTCCGCTGACTCCCGGCGGAGGTCCGGCTCCACCCCGCCCTGCACGATCCCGAACAGCGCCTGGTCCTCCATGCGGCGGCGGGCCGAGCGAGCGCGGGCCGCCCACTCGGCGGTGCGGCGGACCGCGGCGGCCACCACCGGCCGCGGCGCCGGCAGGGCCGGGCACACGTCGAGGACCATCTGGATGTCGGCGCCGAGCAGCTCCTGGGTCGCCACCGCGCCCTCCGGGGTGAGCAGGTGGACCGAGCCGTCGTAGGTGGAGCGGAAGGTGGCGCCCTCGTCGGTCACCTTCGGGCCGAGCGAGAACACCTGGTAGCCACCCGAGTCGGTCAGCATCGGGCCGTCCCAGCCGCTGAAGCGGGGCAGGCCGCCCAGCCGGTCCACCACCTCCGCGCCGGGGCGCAGCATGAGGTGATAGGTGTTGGCGAGGAGGAGCTCGGCGGTGGTGCCGTCGGCCGCGGCCAGCCCGGCGAGCTCGTGGGTCATGAGCGACCGGATGGTGCCGCGGGTGGCCACCGGCATGAAGACCGGGGTGCGGACCACGCCGCGTGCCGTCCTCACCGTGCCCGCACGGGCCGCGCCGTCGCGGTGGGCGACCTCCAGGGTGAGCTTCACGACGCGTCCCCACCCTCGGCCGACCCGCCCTCGGCCGGGCCACTCCCGGGCAGGGGGGTCCGCCCGAGCAGCATCGCGTCGCCGAAGGACAGGAAGCGGTAGCCCCGGTCGATCGCAGTGGCGTACAGGTCGCGCCAGCGGGTCCCGACGAATGCCTCCACGAGAGCCAGGAGCGACGAGCGGGGCAGGTGGAAGTTGGTGAGCAGCACGTCCACCACCCGGTACGGGAAGCCAGGGGTGATGAACAGGTCGGTGCGGCCGGCCAGCTCCCCGCGGACCGCCACCGACTCGAGCGCCCGCACGCAGGTGGTGCCCACGGCCACGACGCGCCGACCCTCCGCCCGCGCGGCCTGCACCTCGTCCCAGGTGGCGCGTGGCACCTCGTAGCGCTCGGTGTGGATGACGTGGTCCTCCAGGCGCTCGGTGGTGACCGGCCGGAAGGTGTCGAGCCCCACGACCAGCTCCACCGTGCACACGGCCGCGCCCGCGTCACGGAGCCCGTCGAGCACCGCCGGCGTGAGGTGCAGGCCCGCGGTGGGAGCGGCGGCGGACGCGGCGCGGTCCCCGGCGAACACGGTCTGGTAGCGGTCGGGGCGTTCGAGCGGCTCGTGGATGTAGGGCGGGAGGGGCAGCTCCCCCGCCGCCGCGAGCGCACCCCGGAGGTCGCCGTCGCCCAGCGGACGCACCAGCTTCCGCCCGTCGGGCAGGTCCGGGCCGATCTCGATCTCCAGCTCGCCGGCGACCGACCGCACCGTGTCACCGGCGCGCAGCTTGCGGCCGGGGCGGGTGAGGGCCTCCCACCAGCCCTCATCACGCTCCTCCAACAGCAGCACCTCACCGGTGCCGCCGCCCGCCCGTCGGACCGCCACCCGGGCGGGCAGGACACGGGTCTCGTTCAGCACCACCACGTCGCCGGGGCGCACCAGGGACGGCAGGTCGCGCACCACCCGGTCCTGGGGTGGTGCGCCCGGGCCCGCGTCCACGAGGAGGCGGGCCGAGTCACGCGGCTCGGCGGGGGTCTGGGCGATCGACGACCCGGGGAGCTCGTAGTCCAGGTCGTCGGTGCGCACCCGGGCTCAGAACCCCATGGAGCGGCCGATGATCTCCTTCATGATCTCGGTGGTGCCGCCGTAGATGGAGGTCACGCGGGCGTCGGTCCAGGCCCGGGCCACCGCGTACTCGTTCATGTAGCCGTAGCCGCCGTGGAGTTGCACGCAGGTGTCGGCCACGCGCTTCTGCAGCTCGGTGCACCACCACTTGGCCATGCTGGCCTCCTCGGCGGTGAGGACGCCCTCGTTGAGCGCCAGGACGCAGCGGTCGATGAAGGCCTCGCCGATGGTGATCTCCGTCTCCATCTCGGCCAACTTGAAACGGCTGTTCTGGAAGGAGCCGATCGGCTGGCCGAAGGCGGTGCGCTCCTTCGCGTACTCCGTGGTCCACGTCAGGATCGCCCGGGCGTGGGCCACACCGGTCATGGCGATGCTCAGCCGCTCCTGGGGCAGGTTCTTCACGAGCAGCAGGAAGCCCTCACCCTCCTCGCCGATTCGGTTCTCCACCGGCACCCGCACGTCGCTGAAGAACAGCTCGGCGGTGTCCTGGGCGTGCATGCCGACCTTGTCGAGGTTGCGACCCCGCTCGAAGCCGTCCATGCCCCGCTCGACCACCACGAGCGACATGCCCTTGTGCTTCTGGGAGGGGTCGGTCTTGGCCGCCACGATCACCAGGTCCGCGTTGATGCCGTTGGTGATGAAGGTCTTGGAGCCGTTGAGGACGTAGGTGTCGCCGTCGCGGATCGCGGTGGTGGTCATCGAGGCCAGGTCGGAGCCGATGCCCGGTTCGGTCATGGCGACCGCGGTGATCAGTTCGCCCGACGCGATGCCCGGCAGCCAGCGGGCCTGCTGCTCGGGGGTGCAGTAGTCGAGGAAGTACGGCAGGCACACGTCGGTGTGCAGCGTCATGCCGAGCCCGTGGGGCAGCAGGTCGGCGGAGCACAGCTCCTCCACCACCACCTGGCTGTAGCGGAAGTCCGACATCCCGGGTCCGCCGAACTCCTCCGGCACGGCCATGGAGACGAAGCCCGACTCGCCGGCCTTCGCGAACACCTCGCGGGGCACGATCTCGGCCTCGGTCCACTCGTCGCGGTGCGGGACCATCTCCCGCTCGAGGAAGGTCCGGTAGGCCTTCCGGAACATCTCGTGGTCTTCCTCGAAGATCGTGCGCTCCATGGGTGGCTCCAGGATGTCGGGGGATGGTCAGGGCATCCACAGGATCGCGCATCGGGGGGCCCGATCAGTAGTTGGTCAGGCCTCCTTGTTGCCCCAGGCGCGGCCGTCCCACCACCGTCGCCGGGCGGGGTCCTGGGGGTCGGCGTACCAGCCCGGTGCCGCACGGCTGTCGGGATCGGCCACCCGGTCCACCACGGCCTGCACCGCGGCGGCCGCCTCGGCGGGCGAGGTACCCGGACGGGACCCGGCCACGTCGGCCTCCTCCTCCGCCGCCTCTGCGGCGACGCGGACCTCCTCCGCTGCCGCCATGCGCTGGAACGACCCCGATGCCGCCATCATCTGGCGCATCGTGCGCTCCATGCCCTCCACGCTGCCGTCGAGGGTGATCAGGTTGCCCCGGCCGGCCTCAGCGACGTGGCGGAGGGACTCGGTCCACATCGCGAACAGCACGAAGCTCGGGTCGAGCCCGGCGTCCTCGGTGGCCACCGCCGCAGCGGCCATGCCGCGGGCGACCTCCTCGCGGAAGGCCGCCACGCCCTGACCGCGGAGCCGTGAGGCCTCCATCTCCGCCGAGGCGGCGATCTTGATGGCGGCACCCTCCGCCTCCGCCCGCTTCGTCTCCCGGATGAGCAGCGCCGCACCCTCGTTCTCGGCCGCGACCTTCTCGTTCTGCGACGCCACCACCCGCTCCATGGACCGGGTGATCTCGGCACCGAACGAGATGTCGTTCACCTGGAGGTCGATCAGGTGGTAGCCCCAGTCGGCGAGCACGTTGTCGAGCTCGTCCTTCACGTGACCGACGATCTCGGTGCGCAGGCCGAGGATCTCCGCCTGCTTCTTCGTCGCCACGAACGACCGGATCGTCCCCTCGATGGTGCGCGTGAGGGCCTGCATGAAGCTCGTCTGGTCGACGAACTTGAACGCCACCCGCACGATGGTGTCCTCGGTGCCGTCGGCCACCGCGTACAGCAGCATCGTGGAGAAGTTCACGTTGGCCTGGTCCACGGTGGTGGCCTGGAAGGCCAGCTCGACCGATCGGTTCTGGATGCTCAGGCGGGAGTGGACCTTCTCCAGGACGGGCAGCTTGTAGTTGAGCCCGGGCCCCATCACCCGGCGGTACTTGCCGAAGCTCGTGATCACCACGCACGTGCCCTGCTCCACGGTGATCACCATGGACCGCAGCAGGACCAGTCCCGCCACGAGCAGCACGACCAGGACCACGAGTACACCCATCGCCTCCATGGCAGGGCACCGTAGTTCGGCGCCTCCGCCCCCGGCTCAGTCGAACAGGCCCGCCTCGGAGGCCGGGATCGCCGAGGCGGGCGGCACCAGGCCCAGGTGGCGCCACGCCGCCGGGGTGGCGGTCCGGCCCCGCGGGGTGCGCAGCAGCAGGCCCTGCTGGATCAGATACGGCTCGTAGACGTCCTCGACGGTCTCGGTGGGCTCCGACACCGCGATGGCCAGCGTGGACAGGCCCACCGGCCCGCCGCCGAAGCGCTCGCAGATCGCGGAGAGGATGGAGCGGTCCACCTTGTCGAGACCGAGGACGTCGATGCCGAACAGCTCGAGGCCCTCGCGGGCCACCGCGGCGTCGATCGTGCCGTCGCCCTCCACCTCCGCCACGTCGCGCACCCGGCGGAGGAGGCGATTCGCGATCCGGGGTGTGCCCCGGCTCCGGCCGGCGATCTCCACGGCTCCGTCGCCGTCGATGACGGCGCCCAGGATCGCCGCGGCCCGCACCACGATGGCCCGGAGGTCGTCGGGCTCGTAGTAGTCGAGCCGAGCAACCAGACCGAACCGGTCGCGCAGCGGGCCGGTGATCAGCCCCGTGCGGGTGGTGGCCCCGACCAGGCAGAACCGCGGCAGGTCGAGGCGGATGGAACGGGCGGCCGGCCCCTTGCCCAGCACGATGTCGAGCTGGAAGTCCTCCATCGCCGGGTAGAGGACCTCCTCCACCGAGCGGGACAGTCGGTGGATCTCGTCGATGAAGAGGACGTCACCCTCCCCCAACTTCGTGAGGATCGCGGCCAGATCGCCGGGGCGCTCGAGCGCGGGGCCGGAGGTGATGTGCAGCGTGACGCCCATCTCGGCCGCGACGATCCCCGCGAGTGACGTCTTGCCGAGGCCGGGCGGGCCGGCGAAGAGCAGGTGGTCGGCGGCCTGACCCCGACGGCGGGCGGCCTCGAGGATGACCGAGAGGCGGCGCTTCAGCTCCGTCTGGCCGACGAACTCCTCCAGGGTGCGTGGGCGCAGCGAGGTGACCGGGTCGAGCGGGTCGGGCGCCAGCAGCGGGTCGGCGACCGGGCCGGCCGCCGCGGATGCCGCCCCGGTGGCTGCCCCGTTGGCCTCCTCGTCGGCCTCCTCGTCGGGCAGCGCCGAGGGGTCGAGCAGCTCGTCGCGGGCCACGGCTGGCCTCAGGCCGCCGCGAGGCGACGGAGGGCCTCGCGGAGCAGGTCGGAGGAGTCGCCCTCGGTCGGCAGGTCCGCCACCGCACGGGCGATCTCGTCGGGCCCGTAGCCGAGGTTGGCCAGGGCGTCGCGCACGTCGGAGCGCACCGACGGCGCCCCACCCCCGAGGGCCGCCACCGTGGACGCCGTGAGGTCGACCTCGGGCAGGTCGAGGCGGGACTTCAGCTCCACCAGCAGTCGGGCCGCGGTCTTCTTCCCCACCCCCGGCACCAGGCAGAGGGCGGCCACGTCGTCGGCCGCGAGCACGGCCCGCAGGCCCGACGGGTCGTGGACCGAGAGGATCGCGAGACCCAGCGCGGGGCCCACGCCGTGGGTGCCGATCAGGGTCTCGAAGACCCGGCGCTCGTCCGCGGTGGGGAAGCCGTAGAGGGTCTGGGCGTCCTCGCGGACGGCGTGGTGGACGTGGACGAACACCTCGCCGCCCACCTCCCCGATCCCGATCGCGGTGGCGGTCGTGACCTGCACCCGGTAGCCGAGCCCGCCCACCTCCACGAGGAGCTCGGCCCCGTCGCGGTCGAGCAGCGTGCCGCGCAGCGAGCCGATCACCGCGCCACCAACCCGGGACTCACCGCCACGTGGGTCAGCGCCACTGCGGCGGCATCGGCCGCGTCGGGCGGCGACGGGGCCACGGGGAGGTCCAAGAGGATCTGCACCATGCGTTGCACCTGGTCCTTGTCGGCGTCGCCGTCGCCGGCGACCGCGCCCTTCACCTCGTTCGGGGAGTACTCGGCCACGTCGAGGCCGCGGCCGGCCGCCTCGGCCATGAGCACCCCGGAGGCCTGCCCCACGCCCATCGCGGTGCGCACGTTCACCTGGAACAGCACCCGCTCCAGGGCCACGGCCCCGGGGCGGAACTCGTCGAGGAGCGACCGGAAGTCGGCCGCCAGCTCGGCGAGACGCCGTGGTACCGGGTCGGACGGGGCGGTGCGCAGCACGCCGAGCGCCACGGCGCGCGGACGGCGGCCGCGGGCGTCGAGCACGCAGTAACCGCATCGGGACAGGCCCGGATCCACGCCGAGGACGAACACAGGTTCGATGCTAGGCGGCGTCGGGGCGGCTCCGGTGGACCCGTCCTTCAGCCGGGCCCGGACCTGCCGATAGCAGTGGGGTGATGCGTCGTCGTTCCCTCCCCGCGCCCCCGGTCGGCGCCGACACCGACCCTCCGGTCCCGGCACACGACCCGGCACCGGCTCCCGCACCCGCGGACGCTCCCGTGGCGGTGGTGCGCGACGTCCAACAGCGCTTCGGTCGGGTCACCGCGCTCGACGGGCTGTCCTTCGATGTGCCCCGGGGAGCGATCACCGTCCTGCTCGGCCCCAACGGCGCCGGGAAGACCACGGCGATCCGCCTGATCACCGGTGCCATGCGTCCAACCGCCGGGCAGGTCCACACCTTCGGGCTGGACCCCGACGAGGACGGCCACCTGGTGCGACCGCGCTGCGGCGTGGTGTCGGCCAAGCCGGCGCTCTACGACCGGCTGACCGGGCGCGAGAACCTCGACTACGCCGCCGCGCTCTACGAGGTGGACCGCGAGGAGGTGGCCGACCGGATCGTGTCGGCCGCCGCCCGCTTCGGGATCGACGCCGCCCTCGACGACCTGGTGGGCGGGTACTCCACCGGGATGAAGACCCGCCTCGCGCTCGCCCGCTCGGTGCTGCACGAGCCGGAGCTGCTCCTGTTCGACGAGCCCACCTCGGGCCTCGACCCCGAGTCCTCCTACGCCGTGCTCGACCTGATCCGCTCGATGGCCGCCGAGGGTCGCACGGTCCTGATGTGCACCCACCTCCTGGCCGAGGCCGAAGGCCTGGCCGACCGGGTGGTGATCATGGAGCGCGGCCGCGACCTGCTCGCCGGCCCGCCCGACGAGCTCGCCCGTCGCTACTGGCCCGTGCAGGAGATCCGACTCGAGGCCGAGGACCCCGCCGCGCTGGACCGCGTCGCGGGATGGCAGGGCGTGGCGTCGTACCGCCGTGACGGCGAGCTGGCCCTCGTGGCGCTGGACGACCCGGCGACCCTCCCCGACTTCGTCGGCGCGCTGGTCGGCGACGGGGTGCGGCTGCGGCGGGTCGACCCCCACCGTCCGACCCTCGAGGACCTGTACTTCGCGGTCCGGGCCGGGCGTCCGGCCGACACTGCGGTCCCGGGTCGCCGGGTGTCGCCGCCGGAGATGACCGCGGCGATGACCGTCGCCGCCGATGCCGGTGATCGTGACGCCGACCGCCTCGACGAGTGGTTGGTGCCCGCACCGGACTCCCCGGCCGCGCTCGACGGAACGACCCCGGCCGGACGCGATGCCGCTCCGGCCCACCCGCACCGGGAGGGTGCCCGATGACCGCCACCAGCTTCCCGGCCCCCGACACGGCCGCTCCCCGGCGACGCCGGGCGCACCGCTCGCGGGCCGCCCGGCAGTTCGAACGCCACCGCATGCTCGTGGTGGCGCGGACCGACCTGCGCCAGCTCGTGAAGTCCAAGGACTACTGGATGCCGATGGTCGCCCTCGGCGCCCTGTTCTTCCTGGTGATCCCCACGGTCCTGCTGCTGACGATCACCCGCATCGGCGACATCTCGATGGTGCAGCAGGCGAGCCAGGCGCTGCAGCTGCTCCCGCCGTCGGCCCAGAAGGCGGTGCAGGGTGCCAGCCCCCAGGGCCGGACGGCGTACGCGCTCGCCGTCTACCTGTTCGCCCCGGTGGCGGTCGTGGTGCCGCTGACGATCTCCACCGCGGTGGGCGCCGCGACCCTCGTGGGCGAGCGCGAGCGCGGCACCGGCGAGTTCCTGGCCCACTCCCCCGCCTCCGTGCGCGAGATCTACCTCGGCAAGCTGCTCGCCAGCTTCGTGCCGGGCTACCTCACCACGCTGGTGGGCTTCGGCTGCTACTCGTTGGTGGTCAACCTGGTGGTGGGCCCGAAGGTGGGCGGCTGGTTCTTCCCGACCCTCGAGTGGTGGGTGATGATGCTCTGGATCATCCCGCCGTTCCTGCTGCTGACCCTGTCGCTGGTCCTGCGACTGTCGGCCCGGGTGCGCTCGACCGCAGCGGCCCAGCAGGCGTCGGGGCTGATCACGCTGCCGCTGATCGGGATCGCCTACAGCCAGGCGACCGGCGCGCTGATGGGCACGGGCATGGCCGCAGGGCTGCTGCTCGGGACGCTCGCGTGGGTCGTGGCGGCGGTGAGCCTGCACCGCGGCGTGAGGTCCGTGACCCGCCAGCGGCTCCTCGGCGTCACCCAGTAACACCCGCGCCGGCGACCTACGTCGCGGTGGCGAGGGAGGCGACCACGTCCACGAGCTCCTCCACCGGCCGGTAACCCAGCCCCGGCCCGACGTAGCGGTGCGTGTAGCGGATGACCCCCTCCGCATCGAGCACGAACGTGCAGCGGCGGTACAGGTCGAGCAGCCCGAGCACCCCGTAGGTCCGGGCGACCTCCTTGTCCTCGTCGCTCAGCTGCGGGAACGCGAACCCGCCCTGACGGTCCGAGAACCGCAGGTGCGACTCCGGCGACTGGTGCGACACGGCGAGCACCTGCGCGTCGAGCGACTCGAACGCGGAGATCCCCGCGGTGTACTCGCTGAGCTGGCGGGCGCACATCGGCGAGCTGTCGCCCGGGTAGAAGAGCAGCACGACGCAGCGACCGCGGTGGTCCGACAGGGTGAACTCGCCGAACTCGCGGGTCCGGCCGTCCACCCCCGGGAGCGTGAAGTCGGGCGCGGTGGCGCCCACGGGCAGCATCTGACTCCCTCAGCCCTCGACGGCGGCCAGGACCTCGTCGGGGATGTCGAAGTTGGCGAACACGTCCTGCACGTCGTCCTGGTCGTCGAGCGCGTCGATCAGCCGCAGCACGCCCTTCGCGGCCTCGGCGGTGTCGATCGCGACCGTCGCCGACGGGAGCATCGTGAGGTCCGACGCCTCGACGGCGAGCCCCGCCTCCTCGATGGCCTGCCGCACGGCCGAGGTGTCCACCGCCGCGCAGGTGACCGTCCACATCTCGCCGTCACCGGAGATGTCCTCGGCCCCGGCGTCGAGCGCCGCGAGCATCAGGTCGTCCTCGGCCACGGACCCCGGCACCATCACCACGCCCTTGCGCTCGAACTGCCACGCCACCGCGCCGGGCTCGGCGAGCGACCCGCCGAGCTTGGTGAAGGTCGAGCGGATCTCGGCACCGGTGCGGTTCCGGTTGTCGGTGAGCGCCTCGACGTACACGGCCACCCCGCCGGGCGCGTAGCCCTCGTAGGTCACCGACTCGTAGTTCACGCCCTCGAGCTCGCCGGTGCCGCGCTTGATCGCCCGCTCGATCGTGTCCATGGGCACCGACGCGTCCCGCGCCTTCTGGAACATCGTCCGCAGCGTGGGGTTGGTCTCGGGGTCGCCACCGCCGTTGCGGGCGGCCACCTCGACCTGCCGGATGAGCTTCGCGAAGAGCTTGCCGCGCTTCTTGTCCGCGGCGCCCTTCTTGTGCTTGATGGTCGCCCACTTCGAGTGACCCGACATCTCGTTGACCGTCTCCTGGTTCCGCGGCACCCCTCCGGGCGCCGACCGACGCTCCCCTTGCTAGCCGAGGAGGAACAGCTCGTGCAGGCGCGTGTCGCCGGCGAGCTCCGGGTGGAAGATCGCGGCGGTCACCGCGCCCCCGCGCACGAGCGCCGGCCGCCCGTCCACCCGCGCGAGCACCTCCACCCCCGGACCCACCCGCTCGATGACCGGCGCCCGGATGCACACGGCGTGGAACGGGGCGTCGCCGAGGCCCGCCGCGGCGAGCGCCGGGACCTCGACATCGGTCTCGAAGCTCTCCACCTGGCGGCCGAAGCCGTTGCGGCGCACCGCGATGTCGAGGCCGCCGAGGCAGTGCTGGTCGGGACGTCCGTCGAGGATCTCCGAGGAGAGCAGGATGGCCCCCGCGCAGGTTCCGAACGTGGGGCGGCCCGCCGCGACGAACTCCCGGAGCGGTTCCAGCAGCCCGGAGCGCTCGGCCATCATCGACATGGTGGTGGACTCGCCACCGGGCACGACCAGCCGGTCGCAGTCGGCGAGATCGGCAGGGGTGCGGACCCGCACCGTGGCGGCGCCGAGCCCCTCGAGCGTGCGGGCGTGCAGGTCGAACGCCCCCTGGAGGGCGAGGACGCCGACCTTCACCGCGTGATCACCAACCGCGGTCGGCGAGACGGACGTCGAGATCGTCCATGCCGATGCCGGTCATCGGCGCCCCGAGCCCGCGGCTGACCTTGGCCAGGATGTGCGGGTCGTCGTAGTGCGTGGTCGCCTCGACGATGGCCTTCGCCCGCGGCGCCGGGTCGTCGGACTTGAAGATGCCCGAGCCCACGAACACCGCCTGCGCGCCGAGCTGCATGGCGAGCGCGGCATCCGCGGGCGTCGCGATGCCACCGGCGCAGAACAGCGGGACGGGCAGCGTGCCGGTCTCGGCCACCTCCTGCACCAGCGGGAGCGGCGCCTGGAGCCGCTTGGCCCAGTCGAACTGCTCCGCGGCGTCGGCCTGGGTGAGCTTGCGGATGTCGCCCAGGATGTTCCGCAGGTGGCGCACCGCCTCGACGATGTTGCCGGTGCCGGCCTCGCCCTTGGAGCGGATCATGCAGGCACCCTCGGAGATGCGCCGCAGCGCCTCGCCCAGGTTGGTGGCGCCGCACACGAACGGCACGGTGAAGGCCCACTTGTCGATGTGGTGGGTCTCGTCGGCCGGGCTGAGCACCTCGGACTCGTCGACGTAGTCGACCCCGAGCGCCTCCAGGATCTGGGCCTCGACGAAGTGGCCGATCCGGGCCTTCGCCATCACCGGGATGGTCACGGCCTCCTGGATGCCCACGATCATCGCGGGGTCGCTCATGCGGGCCACGCCGCCGTCGACGCGGATGTCGGCCGGCACCCGCTCGAGGGCCATCACGGCGCAGGCGCCG
Source organism: Microthrixaceae bacterium (assembly GCA_049316905.1). GTDB lineage: Bacteria > Actinomycetota > Acidimicrobiia > Acidimicrobiales > Microtrichaceae > CAIPVR01. The sequence goes on from JBMOJH010000053.1 coordinate 20,679, forward strand.
GCGTCCTCGGCGATGCGGGCCTGCTCGGGCGTGACGACGTCCATGATGACGCCGCCCTTGAGCATCTCGGCGAGGCCGCGCTTGACGAGCTGGGTCCCTCGGTCGTGCGGGGTGGTGGGACCGGGATCCTGGGGGGACTGAGCCATGGGTGCAGTCTACCGACGCGCCCCCCGTGCACCGGAAGCCGGTTGCCCGTGGGCGGGCGTCACACCTGGCCGAGGACCTCGATCCGCATCCCCAGGGGCTGCAGCGCGGTGGCGGCCACCTCGGGGGCCACGCCCGCGCCGTCCGCCACCACCGGCGCCACCCACAGGTGGGCGGTCGACGGGTCCACGCCGGGCACCTCGGTGCCCAACTCCTCCAGGTGCGTCAGCGCCCGGGCGAGCCCCGGCGGGTAGCGGGTGAGACCCACCGCGGCGAGATCGCTGTGCACGGCGCGCTGGTCGCCCAGCCCCTCGGCGAGCACCTTGCCGGCGGCGTCGACCTTCCCCAGGAAGGGCCCCACGAGGGTGGTGGCGACCGTCCCGTAGCGGGCGGAACCGTCCTTCACCCGGCCGAGCAGGTTGGCGGCGACCGCCTCGAGCTCCACCGGGCCGAGCGAGCCCACCAGCTCCGTGGTCGCCACGAGCGCCACGCGGTCGCGGTCCGCGACGGCCATGGCGTTGGCGCCGGCCCGGTCGACGACCCACAGCTCGGGATCCACGCCGGAGGTGGCCCCGAGGCCGTCGAGGACGTTCTCCCACCGGGGGAACTCGCCGTCGCGCTCCGGTCGCGCACCCGCGAGCTGCAGCGCCCGGTCCACCGAGCCGCGCACGCGGCCCGCCACCAGCGCGGCCCAGCCACCGGCGATCACCACGAGGGCCACGAGGGCGACCAGCGGCCCGAGCAGGAACAGGACCACGACCGCCACCACCAGGGCGGGCAGCACGCCGAACAGCATCAGGGCGCTCCGCAGCCGGTCGGCGAGGGCGTCGTAGGGCGGTGTCGCCGGCGGGGTCTGCACGGGCGCCACGGTAGCGAACCCCGCCCGCGGCGGTGGAACGGGGCCCGGTGGAACCGTCAGTCGGTCGCCGCGCCGGCCAGGACGTCGCCGTACATGGCCAGGTAGGCGTCGGTGAGACGCTCCAGGTCGAACTGCGCGGCGCGGACCCGGCCCAACTCCGCCTGGGCGGCCGCCCGGTCCGGGTCGCCCAGCAGGTCGGC
>JBMOJH010000054.1:0-21836 GCA_049316905.1 Microthrixaceae bacterium
GGGCTGAGCCCGGATCAGGGCGCCGGCGCGTACTCCCCCGGCCGGCCGAGCCCCGCGGCCACGTGCGGCCCGAGGACCGAGGCCCACCGCTGCTGGCCCAGCCGGTTCGGATGGTTCACGTCCCGCGAGGTGACCCCCTCGACGGGCGGGCCCACCTCCGCCCGCAGGTCGACCCAGTCACACGACCTCTCCGTGGCCACCGCCCGGGCGGCGTCGGCCCACGCCGTGACCTCCGGGTAGATCGTGGGCCACCACGGGAACACGACGAGGCAGGCGCGGTCGTCGAAGTGGTCGAGGAGGAACCGCAGGCCGTCGGCCCAGAGCTGCGGTGAGTAGCCCACGCCGATGTCGTTGCTCCCGAGGGCGATCACGAGCAGGTCCGGCGAGGCGACGGGCGGGAACATCCACGGCTTCCCGGCGTAGGACCAGGTGGTGAAGTAGCCCCAGGCGCCGTCCCAGTACTCGACCTGCGGGCCGCGGCCTTCCGCTGTGTTGCGCTCCGACGGCGTCCAGCCGCCCACGCCGTCGGTCTGCTGCAGGCGGGCGCCGACCCACGGACCGGCCGGGCCGGAGAGGCCGTCGGCCACCAGGTCGTGCCACCGCACCCGGTCGGGCAGGTCCCACGGCGCGGAGGTGAGCGAGTCGCCGAGGATGACCACCCGGTGGCGGGGCGCCACGGACACCGGCGTGGTGGGCGCCGGGGCCGGCGCGCAGGCCGCCGCCACCAGGAGCGCGCCGAGGGCCACCACCCCGAGCCTGATCCGACCCAGCGCCGTCATCGCCCGCACCGCCACCTCCTCATGACCTGCCTCCGCGGTCCCGCACCGCGATTCGCCTCCCGACACTCCCGCAGCACCATGGTGCCGCACCGGGGCTCAGCGCCACACCTCCGAGCGGAACGGCTCGTCCGCGCCCCGGGGCCGGCCCCACTCGATGTACCACTCGGTGCCGAACGCCCGGGCGAAGTCCTCCGGCGCCATCCGGAGGAACCACGAGTCGGGCGGGATCTGGCTGGCGTGGGCGACCATCGCCGCGCGCTTCTCCTCGAGGTGCGCCGCCACGTCCACGCCGTGGGTGATCTCCGCCGCGGGCTTGCCGAACTCGGCGTCGTCGGGGACGTCGGGGAGCTCCACCGCGTCGGCCTCGTTCGCCACGGCCTCCTCGGCCGCGGCGAGCGCCTCGGCCATCGCCTCGCGGATCGCGTCGCGGTTCATCGTGGCCTGGAGCACCCGCGGGACCCCGGCGAGCTCCGCGGCCCGGATGCCCACCCGGTGGACCTGGATGTGGTCCGGGTGGCCGTACCCGCCGTGGTCGTCGTACACCGTGAGCAGGTCGGCCGACTCCTCCCGCAGCACCGCGGCGAGCCGTTCTGCGGCCGCCTCCACGTCGGCCTGCCAGAAGCAGTAGGGCGCGTCGTTGGTCGGTTCGCCCATCATCCCGGAGTCGACGTAGCCGAGGAACTCGAGCCGGTCGACGCCCAGGATCCGTGCCGACTCGTACGTCTCGAGGGTGCGGCGCTCCCAGAGCGCCTCGCCCTCCTCGAGCACGCCCTCGGCCACCTCGCCCCGCTCGCCCCGGGTGGCGACCACGAGCACGGTGCGGTGGCCCGCGGCCTTGGCACCGACGAGCAGGCCCGCGGTGGCGATGCACTCGTCGTCGGGATGGGCGTGGAAGCACACGAGGGTCGACACGGCCGCGAGGGTACCGGTGGTTACCGTGGGTCGATGCGTCCGATCGACCGGCGCTCCGTCCTGCGGGGCGCGGCGGCCACGCTCCCCGCCCTCTGGCTCGCGTCCTGCGCGGAGCGGGAGCAGGCTGCGGGGACGGACCGGTCCCGCACGGTGCCGACGCCGCCGAGCGGCACCCTCATCACCCGCTGGCTGGCCGACGAGTGGTCGCGGGGCAGCTACTCGTTCCTCGCCGTGGGCGCCTCACCCGAGGACCGGCGGGCGCTCGGCCGCCCGGAGGGCCCGCTCGTGCTGGCCGGGGAGGCCACCTCGGTGGAGCACCCCTCGACCGTCCACGGCGCGCTGCTGTCGGGGCGCCGGGCTGCGGCGCAGGTGCGCGAGCGCGTGCCGCCCGGGGCCACCGTGGCGGTCGTGGGTGCCGGCGCGGCGGGGCTCGCCGCGGGCGCCGCACTGCGCGACACCCACCGGGTGGTGGTGTTCGAGGCCCGCGACCGCACGGGCGGCCGGGTGTGGACCGACCGGTCCGTCGGCTACCCGGTGGAGCTGGGCGCGGGCTGGATCCACGGCCCGGAGGGCAACCCGCTCACCGAGCTCGCCGCCCGCGCGGGTGTGGCGACCGTGCCGATGCAGTGGGACTCCGACCGCACGGTCGACCGGCGCGGCAGGGTGATCGACACCACCGCGGCGGAGGAACGGCTCGACGAGCTGCTCGTCGACGCGGCCACCGCAGCGGAGCGGAGCGAACGCGACACGCCGCTCGGCGAGCTGCTCGCCGCCGCCGCCGACCGCGCCGGGCTCTCGGCCCGCGAGCGCGACGAGGTCGACCGCGCCGCGGTCCGCTCGATCGAGGGGGAGTTCGCGGCGGACCTCGGCGAGCTGTCCGGTTGGTGGTGGGACGAGGGCGAGCCGTTCCCGGGCGGGGACGTGCTCGTGGTCGGCGGCTACGACCGGATCCTGGCACCCCTCGGCGAGGGGCTCGACGTGCGGACCGGTACCCCGGTGCGGGCGGTGCGGTGGGACGACCGGGGCGCGCGGGTCGCGCTCGACGGCGACGCCGTCGACGCCGCCGCGGCGGTGCTGACCGTGCCGGCGCCGGTCCTGCTCGCCGGCGTTCCCGCCCTCGACCCGCCGCTGCCCGCCGGGTGGCGGGACGCGCTCGGGCGGCTCGGCGTCGGGGTACTCGACAAGGTCGTGCTCGCCTGGCCGACGGCGTTCTGGGGCGACGAGTGGGTGTTCGGTCACTCGGGCGCCGAGCGTGGCGCCTTCGCCGAGTGGGTCAACCTCGCCGCAGCGGCCGGTCACCCCGCCGTGGTGTCCTTCACCGCGGCGACCGCGGCGCGACGCTGGGAGGCGCGGACCGACGAGCAGATCCGCGATGGCGCGCTGACCGCCCTTGCGACGATCGGCGGGTTCAGCCGGTGACGGCGCCGGAGCCGCGGAGCGCCGCGATTCGCTCGGCGTCCGCTCCCAGCCACTCCGTGAGGACCTCGTCGGTGTGCTGGCCCGTGTGGGCCGGCGGGCGCTGGATCTCCGCACCGGTGCGGCTGAACCGCGGCGCCGGGGCGGGCTGCGGGATCCCCGCGACCTCCACGAACGTCCCGCGCTCGACGTTGTGGGGGTGTCGGGTGGCCTCGCTCATGGTCAGCACGGGGGCGAAGCACACGTCGGTGCCCTCCATGACGTCGCACCACTCGTCACGGGTCCGCGTGCGGAAGATCGCGGCCAGGCGCTCCTTCACCTCGTCCCAGCGGGCCCGGTCGTGCTGGTGCGGGAGGTCCTCGCCACGCGCGCGGTAGTCCTCCTCCAGACCGGTGAGCTCGAGCAACTGCGCGTAGAACTGCGGCTCGATCGACCCGATCGACACGAACCCACCGTCCGCGCACTCGTAGGTGTCGTAGAAGTGGGCGCCGGTGTCGAGCATGTTGCTGCCGCGCTCCTCGTTCCAGATGCCCATGGCGGTGAAGGCCCACATCATGCTCATCAGCACCGCGGAACCGTCGACCATGGCTGCGTCCACCACCTGGCCGATCCCGGAGCGCTGGGCCTCAAGGAGCGCGCACACCACGCCGAAGGCGAGCAGCATGCCGCCGCCGCCGAAGTCGCCCACCAGGTTGATGGGCGGCGTGGGCTTCTCACCGGCACGGCCGAGGTGGGCCAGCACGCCGGCGAGCGCGATGTAGTTGATGTCGTGACCGGCCGTGGGCGCGTAGGGGCCGTCCTGGCCCCACCCGGTCATCCGACCGAAGACGAGCTTCGGGTTCCGCGCCGCGCACACCTCCGGGCCGAACCCGAGCCGCTCGGCCACACCCGGGCGGAAGCCCTCGATCAGTGCGTCGGCGGAACCGACCAGGTCGAGCAGCACCTCCACGCCCTCGGGCGACTTGAGGTCGACCGCGATCGAGCGCCGACCGCGGTTGAGGATGTCCGGCGGCGGGTTGGCCGGGTCGCCGCCCATCGCGTTGGCCGACCGGTCGACGCGGATCACGTCGGCCCCCATGTCCGCGAGCATCAGCGCCGCGAACGGCCCGGGGCCGATGCCGGCCACCTCGATGATGCGGATCCCCTCGAGCGGTCCCATGGATCGTCTCCCCTGTACTCGTGTCGCAGTGGTGTCGGACGGTGTGTGTCGGACGGCGGCGCGTTCGACTCAGCGCGACTCGCCGGCCGCGACCGACGTGCCGATCGCGTCGGTCAGCGCACCCCAGTACTGCGGCGGCAGGTCGTGGCCCATTCCCTCGAGCACCCGCAGATCGGAGCCCTCGATCAGCTCGTGGGTGCGCAGGCCGCCGCTGATGTCGATCAGCGGGTCCGCGTCGCCGTGGACCACCACCGTGGGGGCGGTCACCGCCGGCAGCGCGTCGGCCCGGCTCCCCGACGCGAGGATCGCCACGAGCTGGCGGCTCACGCCCATCGGGTCGTAGGAGCGGTCGAGGAAGAACTCGGTTCGTTCACGGGCCCGACCCTCGTCGAACACCGACGGCGAGCCGATCAACCGGGCGAGCTCCACGCCCTGGGACACCTGCTCCGCCCGGTCCTCGGTGGGGACCATGATCGTGCCGAGTGCGGCGAGCACGTCGGGTCGGGGCTGGCCCACGTCGGGCTCGCCGGTGGTGGAGTACACCGAGGTGAGCGAGCGCACCCGCGGGTGGTGCTCGATGGCCATCGTCTGGGCGATCATCCCGCCCATCGAGCACCCCACCACGTGCGCCGCGCCCACGTCGAGGGCATCGAGGAGCGCCATGCCGTCCGCCGCGAGGTCACTCAGCGTGTACGGGGTGCCGGTGACGGCCTCGCCCGCCATCGCCTGCACGATCGCTCCCAGCGGGTCCACCTCCACGCCGTGGAGATGGGTCGACAGCCCTGTGTCGCGGTTGTCGTAGCGGATCAGGTGCGTGCCGAGCCCGGCGATGAGCTCGCACATCTCGTCGTCGTAGCCGACGCACTGCGCCCCCAACCCGCAGACCAGGAGCACCGCCGGATCCGACGGATCACCGAAGGTGTCGAAGTAGATGTCCATCCCGTTGGCGGCGACGCTCGGCATGCGCCGCAGTGTCGTCCCGCCTTGACCGGGCGGTCAAGCAGGCCGGGGCCCGGCCTCAGACGGCGTGGACCTCGGTGCCGGCGACCAGGGTCCGGACGACGGTGAGGTCGTCCGCACGCAGCACCGTCACGTCCGCGGGATCACCGGCGCGCAGCCGCAGCTCCGGGAGCCCGAGCAGCCGGCGTTGGGCCCCGCCGCACGCGTCCACCGCGGCCTCCAGCCCGCAACCGACCGCGACGAGGTGCCGCAGCACGGCGTCGGGCGTGGCCACGCTCCCGGCCAGCGTGCCGTCGGCCAGGCGGGCCGCACCGTCGGCCACCCGGACCTCACGACCGTGCTCGGTCCACGCCGTCGCGCCGTCGGCCGTCGGCACCATCCCGGCCGGGGGGATGGCGTCGGTGGTGGCCGCCACGCGCCCGGCCGCCGCGGCCATCGTGAGACGGACGGTGTCGGCCGCCACGTGGACCCCGTCCGCGATCAGGCCGACGGTCACGCGACGGTCCGCGAGCGCCACGCCGGCCGGGCCCGGCTCCCGCGGAGCAAACCGTCGGTGCGCGTTCCAGCAATGGGTCAGGTGCCGCGCGCCCGCGTCGACCGCAGCCCGCACCTGCCCGGAGTCCGCGTCGCTGTGGCCCACCGAGACGGTCACCCCGGCCGCGCAGAGGTCGGCCACCAGCACCGTGCCGCCCGGCAGCTCGGGTGCCACGGTCATGAACCCGATCGGCCCGGCGTCGAGCAGCTGGGCGAGCACCCCGGGGTCGGGCGGCAGGAAGGTCGCCGGTTCGTGGGCCCCCACCCAGGTGGGGTTCAGGAACGGACCCTCGAGGTGCGCGGGGAGGAAGCGGCACCCGGGCGGTGGCGCGCCGGCCACGCCGTCGAGCAGGCGCAGCGCGGCGCGGTACTCCTCCACCGAGCAGGAGAAGAAGGTGGGCTGCACGGCCACGGCGCCGTGCGCGGCCAGCACGCCCGCGGCCGTGGCGTAGCCCTCGGGACCGCACGAGCGGAACTCCACGCCGCCGATCCCGTTCACCTGGAGATCCACGAACCCGGCCACCGCGATCGTCGTGCCGGGGTGCGGTCCCGGGGGCCCGCCGTCGCCGGGCGAATCCAGCCCGACCGCCTCGATGGTGCCGCTGCGGCGGTCCACGGCCACGTCGCCGGCCACCACCCGGCCGTCCACCAGCGCGGCGTCCACGCCGAGGCGCACGGTCAGCCCCGCGGCCGCGCCGCCGGCACCGCGACCTGGTCGCCGTGGCCGCCGGCCGACCGGTAGACGGCATCCGCGAGCACGTGGGCCCGGAGAGCGTCGGCCGGATCGGGGTCGAGGCGACCCACGGCTTCGCCCCGCAGGTGCGCGGCCACCGCGGTGAGGAACTGCTCCTCGGCGCTGCGGAGGTCCACGTCCCGGGCGGTGAGCCAGTCCCGGAGCGCGTCGCCCTCCAGCACCTCCTCACCGTCGGAGGTCTCGCGCCGGAGTGGACCGTCGAACTCGCCCTCCAGCGTGAGGGTGGCCCGTTCGCAGAACACCTCCACGCGGCGCTGGCTCGGCCGGCTCAGCACGTCGTGCCAGACGGTCGTGAGTGACACGGACCCGCCCGCCGACAGACGCGCGAGCAGGGCGACCGAGTCCTCGATCCCCGAGATGCCGTGGAACTCCCCCTGCAGCGCGGCGACCGAATCCACCTCGCCGAACAGCCACTCGATGATGTCGAGGTCGTGGATCGAGTGCTCGAGCAGCACACCGGAGCCCGCGAGCGCCGGGTCGCCGCGCCAGGTGGACGCGTACATGCCCTGGGTCGGCAGGTACTGGTCGTCGCGGAACACCACGTTCATCACCCGTCCGGCGGCCGGGTCGCGGACCATCTCCCGCAGCCCGAGCAGCGCCGGGGTGGACCGCAGTACCAGGCCGACCATCGCGGGCACCGGGGCCAGCGCGGCCGTCACGGCCCGGGCACCGGCCAGGTCGGTGCCGAGCGGCTTCTCGCAGAACACCGGCCGCCCGGCGCGGGCCGCGGCCTCGGCGAGGCGCAGGTGCTCGGAGGTCCACGTGCAGATGAACACCGCGTCGCTCGCCTCGATCACGCCCGCCTCGTCGGTGACCTCGGCGCCCTGGCCCGCGGCCAGCGCGGTGGCCCGCCCGGGATCGGGGTCGTGCACCGCGACGATCCGGTTGGGCACCGCCGCCACGTTCAGCTGCACGGCGTGGTAGCCGGCGATGAGGCCGGCGCCGAGCAGGCCGATGCGGACGGGAGGGTCGGCGGGATCGGAGGGGCGGTCATCGGGCACGGCGCCACCGTACCGGGGCCCCGGGCGCCGGTACGGTGGCGCCCATGTCGGAGCCTGCCGCCCGGGGGCGCACCGTGTTCGGGGTGCACACCAGCCCGGCCAACACCACCGTCGACGAGCTGGCCGCGCTGTGGGCCCGGATCGAGGAGGGGCCGTTCGACTGGATCTCGATCTGGGACCACTTCTACGGCGCGGACGGCGAGAGCACGCGGTGCCTCGAGGCGGTCGCCGTGCACACTGCGCTCGCCCTGCGCACCACGCGGGTGCGCTGCGGGTCGCTCGTGTACTGCGCGGGGTTCCGCCACCCCGGCGTGCTCGCCAACGCGATGGCGGCGATCGACCACCTCTCCGGCGGCCGCTGCGACGTGGGCCTCGGCGCCGGGTGGCTCGGCGCCGAGTACCGCGCCTACGGGATCCCGTTCCCCGGTGCGGGCGCACGTCTCGACCTGCTCGACGAGTACGCGCGGTGCGTGCGAGCGCTCCTCCACGACGGCGAGGCGAGCTTCGAGGGCGAACACTTCCGCCTCGAACGGGCGGTGTGCGACCCCCGGCCGGTGCAGGACCGCCTGCCCGTGTGGATCGGCGGCGGCGGCGAGCGACGGACCCTGCGCATCGTGGCCGAGCTCGCCGACGGCTGGAACGTCCCGTTCATCTCGCCGGAGGACTACGCGCGCAAGAACCGCGTGCTCGACGAGCACTGCGAGGCGGTCGGTCGTGATCCCGGCGCGGTGCGACGGTCGGTGAACGTGGGGTGCGCACCCACCGAGGACTCGCTCCGGCGCCAGTTCGGAGCGATCGCGGACTTCGTCCGACCGGGGGTGCTGATGGGCTCGCCCGAGCAGCTCGTCGACGGCATCGGCCGCTTCGTGGAGGCCGGCGCGCAGCAGGTGAACCTGGCGCTGCGGGCCCCGTTCGAGCTCGAGGCGCTCGACGTCCTCGCCGAGGCGGTGCAGGGGTGGGACCGGTGAGCGAGCGCATCGACCCGCTCACCCGGCGGCCCACCTGGATCGTCGGCTCGCGCCAGAAGCGCCCCAACCTGCCGTCGTCGGGCTGCCCCTTCTGCCCCGGCGGCATCGAGGCCCCCGACGACTACGACGTGCGCTGGTTCACCAACCGGTGGCCCGCGATGGAGGGCGACCGCTGCGAGGTCGTCCTCTACACCCCGGACCACGACGCGGAGTTCTGGAGCCTCGGGGTCGGCGGCGCCCGACGGGTGGTGGACCTCTGGGCCGACCGCACCCGCGAGCTCGGCGCCCGTGACGACGTCGACTACGTGCTCGTGTTCGAGAACCGCGGCCCCGAGGTGGGCGCCACGATCGCCCACCCGCACGGCCAGATCTACGCGTTCGACTCGGTCCCGCCCGAGCCGCTGCGCGAGCTGGTCGACGGCGTGCTCGACCCGTCGACGGTGGCCGAGGAGCTCGTGGTGTGCCGTCACGGCGACTGGACGGCGTGGGTGCCCGACGCGGCCTGGTGGCCCTACGAGCTGCGGTTCGCGCCGTCCACCGAGGTGCCTGACCTGGTGGACCCCCGGTGCGACCGCGACGGCCTCGCCGCCGCGCTGGTGGACGCGCTCGCCCGCCTCGACCAGCTCTTCGACGCGCCGATGCCCTACATGATGTGGATCCACCAGCGGCCGACCGACGGCGGCGACTGGCCGGGCGCACGGGTGCACGTCCACGTGGCACCACTCCTGCGGGCGCCGGGCGTGCAGCGCTTCGTGGCCGCCGCGGAGCTCGGCGGCGGCGTGTTCTTCAACCCCGTCACCCCGCCCGACGCCGCTGCCGCCTTGCGCGACCGGCCGGGCCCGCCGTGAGCCGCGCCGACCGCGACGGTGCGACCGTCGCGACCCACGCGCCAGGGCGCGTGAACCTGATCGGCGACCACACGGACTACATGGGCGGCCTCGCCCTGCCGATGGCGGTCGACCTGGGCACCACCGTGCGGGGCCGCGTCGGCGGGACCCGCCTGCGGCTGCGCTCGGAGGGCTTCGAGGACGTGCTCGACGTGGAGCTCCCCGTGACGGACCCGGCGGTGGTGACACCCACCTGGGGCCGGTACGCGGCGGGCGTGGCGGCGGAGCTCGGGACGCGCCGGGGTCTCGACGGCACGGTCACCTCGACGGTGCCGGCGGGCGGTGGGCTGAGCTCCAGCGCGGCGCTGGAGGTGGCGGTCGCCCTCGCGCTCGGCGCGCCGGACGACCCGGTGGAGCTCGCAGACCTGTGCCGCCGGGCCGAGACCGCGGCCACCGGTGTGCCCTGCGGGATCATGGACCAGCTGTGCTCGGTGGCCGGGGTGGCGGGCCACGCCCTCCTGATCGACTGCGCCACCCTCGAGGTGACGCCGGTGCGGATCCCCGACGAGGCGGCGATCTGGGTGGTCGACCCGGGTGAGCCACGGGCGCTCGCCGGCTCGGCCTACGCGGAGCGCCGGGCCACCTGCGAGGCGGCCGCGGAGGTGGTCGGCCCGCTCCCCCACGCCGACATGTCCGCGATCGAGTCCCTCGACGACCCGGTGCTGCGCGCCCGGGCGCGCCACGTGCGCACCGAGTGTGACCGGGTGCGGGGCGCCGCCGCCGCGCTGACCGCCGGCGACCTGGTGCGGGCCGGCGAGCTGATGGTCGAGTCGCACCGGTCGCTCGCGGAGGACTTCGAGGTGTCCACGCCGGGGCTGGACCGCGCGGTCGAGGAGCTCATGGGCCTGCTGGGCGTGTACGGGGCCCGGCTCACCGGCGCCGGCTTCGGCGGCAACGTCGTGGCCCTCGCGCGGCCCGACGCGGTGCTGCCCGGTCGACGGGTCCGCCCGTCGGAGGGTGCCCGCCTGCTCTGAGCCCGCTCCGGCGGTGGGCGAGCGACCGGCGATCAGGCCGTGGGCGGGGCGGGGGGCGGCGCCGCGGGCGGCGGTCCGGCGGCACCGCCGAGCAGGGTGGCCTTCTGCTGCTCGAACTCGGCCTGGGTGAGGTGGCCCTGGTCCCGGAGTGCGGCGAGCTTCGCGATCTCGTCGGCCACCGACGGCGCCGCGGGGGCCGCCGCCGGGGGCGCGGCCTGCTGGTAGTGCGCGTTCGTGATGGCGCCCATCCGGTCGAACTTCCGGTTCTCGTTGTCCTCCATGGCCTGGTACAGCAGGTTCTGCACGGCGATGGGATCCTTCACGTCCTCGAAGCGCTGCATCCCCATCTCACCCGCCGACTCGACGTGCAGCGTGCCGGCGCCGACCATCCGCTCGAACAGCTTCTGGTGGAAGAAGACCGTGTTGATCCGGTCGAGCGGGATCTCGATCCCACGCTTGCGGATCACGCCCTCGCGGTAGATGCAGCGGTCGGTGGTGATCACGAAGTTCGTCGAGTACCAGACGAGCAGGCGGTGGCCGAGGTGGAGGAGGGCACCGAGGATGATGAGGATCCCGAGCCACTTGAGCCCGTCGCCGGCGATGTTGTCCCAGCCGCTGGTGAAGCTCAGCAGGAGGATCCCCACGGTGGTCCCGATCGCCACGTAGACGATCGACCGGACCATCATGATCCAGTGGGGATGGGTGTCCACGAGGACCTTCTCGTCGCCGTAGAGGAGCTTCGGGTCGTATCCCACCCCGTCAGGCTAACCGTGCGGGCCCGCCGGGCCGTTCCTTCCCGGACCCGGTGTCCGGGCCCACTGGTACCGTCGGCCCATGGAGCAGCTGGGCCCCACGGAGCGTCGTGCCGGCACGCCGGGTGACGGCACCGACGTGGTCGACGACCACGACGCCGCGGCCGCCGGGCGCCTGCTCCAGGGGCTCAACGCCGAGCAGCACCGCGCCGTCACCTCCACCGAGGCGCCGCTGCGCATCCTGGCGGGCGCCGGCTCGGGCAAGACCCGGGTGCTCACCCACCGCATCGCCCACCGGGCCCTGACCGACACCCTCGACCCGCAGCGGGTCCTGGCGGTCACCTTCACCCGCAAGGCCGCGGGCGAGCTCCGCGACCGTCTCGGCCGACTCGGCCTGCGCCACGGCGTGCACGCCGGCACCTTCCACGCGATCGCCTACGCGCAGCTCCGCCAGCGGTGGGAGGAACGCGGGGTCCGGCCGCCGGAACTGCTCGACCGCAAGGTCGGCTTCGTCGCCCGCCTGATGCCCGGGCGCGACCGAACCGCACCGCTCGACGTGGTGTCCGAGATCGAGTGGGCCGCGGCCCGCCGGGTGCCACCCGAGCGCTACGAGGAGGCGGCCGCCGCGGCGCACCGCCGCCCCCCGCTGTCGCTCGCGCAGGTGGCCACGGTCTACGGCCGGTACGAGGAGCAGAAGCGCCGGCGCCGGCTGGTGGACTTCGACGACCTGCTCCGGCTCGCGGCACGCGACCTCTCGGCCGATCCCGTGTACGCCTCGGCGCGGCACTGGCGCTACCGGCACCTGTTCGTCGACGAGTTCCAGGACGTGAACCCGTTGCAGTTCCACCTCCTGCGCGCGTGGCTGGGCCCGGAGTCCGACCTGTGCGTGGTGGGCGACCCCAACCAGGCCATCTACGCCTGGAACGGGGCCGACGCCCGCTACCTGGTGGACTTCGACACCTACTTCCCCGGTGGGGGCACCGTCACCCTCAGCGAGAACTACCGGTCGTCACCCCAGATCCTCGCCGTGGCCAACGCCGTGCTCGCCGCGGGAGGCGGGGCCGGCGGGTCGGGCATGGAGCTGCGTCCGAACCGGCCGGCCGGGCCGGTGCCCACCGTGCGCCCCACGGCGGATGAGACCGAGGAGGCCCGCACGGTGGCCCGCGCCCTGCGCGACGCCCACCGCCCTGGCGTGCCGTGGTCGCAGCAGGCCGTGCTCGTGCGCACCAACGCGCAGGCGGCGGTGATGGCCGAGGTCTTCCAGTCCGCGGGCATTCCGCACCGGGTGCGCGGCTCGGCCAACCTGCTGGACCAGCCCGAGGTGCGCCAGGCGCTCGCCGCGGTCCGCCGGGCACCCAACCTCCAGGTGGCCCTCGCCGACCTCGAGGCCGACGCGATGGGCCCCGCGCCCGCACCCACTCCCGCGGTCGAGGGCAATCCGGTCGAGAGCTCGGCCCCCGCCGCCGCCGGGCGGTCCGAACCCACGATCGATCTGCGCGAGCCGTCGCATCTCACCGAGGAGCGCCGCGCCAACCTCGCCGAATTGGTCCGCCTCGGCCACGAGTACGTGGCACTCGATCCGGGCGGCGGGGTGCCGGCGTTCCTCGCATGGCTCACCTCGACCCTTCGCAGCGAGGACCGTGTGGGGGGCGACGTGGTCGACGTGGTCACCTTCCACGCCGCCAAGGGCCTCGAGTGGGGGGTGGTCCACGTGGCCGGCCTCGAGGAGGGCTTCGTCCCGATCCACCACGCACAGGACGACCCGGACGCCCTCGACGAGGAGCGTCGCCTGCTCTACGTGGCCCTCACCCGCGCGCGGGAGGAACTGCACTGCACCTGGGCCCGGCGCCGCGCGTTCGGGTCGCGTTCGCTGAACCGCTCGCCCTCGCCATGGCTCGCCGCGGTGCAGGCGGCCGTGGGGGTCACCCCCGGTGAGCTGTCCCGCTCGGAGGGCGCCCGCCGCGCCCGCCGGGCGCGTGCCGCGGTGGGGTCGTCGGCCAACGCGACCCCGGCGCGCAAGGAGCCGGCCGACGCCGCCGACCGCCGCCTCTTCTCGGCGCTCCGGGAGTGGCGTCGCCGCCGGGCGGCCGCGGCCGACGTCCCGGCGTTCGTGGTGTTCGACGACCGGACCCTCACCGCACTCGCGGAGCGGCGGCCGCGCACCCGGGCCCAGCTGCTCGCCGTGCCCGGGATCGGCCCGGCGAAGGCGGAGCGCTTCGGCGAGGAGGTGCTCGCCCTCATCGCCGAGGCCGACTGAACCGGCCCGTCGGGCCCCCCACCGGGGGCGGGCTATTCCGCGGCGCTGCCGCCGCGGTTGCGGGCCTCGAGCAGCGCACCGAAGCGCGCTGCGTCGAAGGCGATGAACAGGCCCTCCGCCTCCGCGGTGAGCTCGTCCCCGGCGTGCAGCGTGCCGCGGATGCGGATCTTGCGGCCCTCCCGCTCGTGCAGCCACCCGGTCAGGGTCAGCGGCGTGAGCAGCGGGGTGGGCCGGCGGTAGTCCACCTCGAGCCGGGCGGTCATCCCCGCCACGCCGGAGAGGGACTGGGTGGCGCCGAGCACCTCGTCGAACACGGCCGCGATGTAGCCACCGTGCACACATCCGGGCGGGCCTTCATACGCGGACCCGAAGGTCACGCGACCGACGATGCGGTCCTCCACGTGGTCCAGGGTCATGGGCGGCGACAGCGGGTTCGCCAGACCGATGAACGGGCTGTGGTCGAAGAACGCGAAACGCTCGGGGTCGTCCGCGTCCATCGTCGGGGCCCGACCCGCCGTGCCCGCGGCCCGCGGGGCGATCGCCCCACCGGCGTTGGCCGCCTCCCGGAAGCCCTCGTAGGCCTGGCCCGACGGCAGCGCCCCGATGACCCGCACGAGCTCCTCGAGCCGGTCGGCCGCGGCCACCACGTCCTCCTCGGGCGCGGTGGTGCTCACGAGGTGCTCGATCAGGTCGCGGGCCGCCGCCGCGAGGCGCCGCACCTCGGCGCGCCGGCTCGTGTCCTCCAGGGAATGGAATCCCTCGACCCGCCAGCTCACCGGGCGGTCCGAGCGGAGGCGTTCGGCCATCAGCTCCGCCGTGGCCCGCCCCTCGGAGTCGTCCGCGGTCGTGGGGTCCGGCGCTGAACCGGCACCGTCAGGAGCCTCGCTGTCGGGTGCGCCGCCGCTCACGACCCCACCTCGTAGGTGGCGAGCACCGGGGCGTGGTCCGACGGCTTCGTCCCCTTCCGGGCGTTGCGGTCGATCAGGTCCGCGGTGCACCGGTCGGCGAGGGCCCGACTGGAGAGCAGATAGTCGATGCGCATCCCGCGGCGCTTGTGGAAGTCGCCGTTGCGGTAGTCCCAGTAGGAGAAGATGCCGGGCTCCGGGTACCGCTCGCGCAGCGTGTCGACGAGGCCCCAGTCGCGCACGTGGGCGAGCGCGTCGCGCTCGGCCGGCGTCACGTGCGTGCTGCCCTCGAACGCAGCGGTGCTCCACACGTCCTCGTCGGCGGGTGCGATGTTCCAGTCGCCGAGCACCACCAGGAGCTCCTCCGGTGTGTGGTGGGCGTCGAGGTGGGCGCGGAGCCGTCCGAGCCAGTCGAGCTTGTAGGCGTAGTGGTCGTGGCCGACCTCGCGGCCGTTGGGCACGTAGACGGAGCACACCCGCACCCCGCCGCAGGTGGCCCACAGGGCCCGGGCGTCGGGGTCGGGCTCCCGGCCGTCGTCGAAGCCGGCCACCACGTCCTCGATGCCCACCCGGCTCAGCACGGCCACGCCGTTCCACCGGCCCTCGCCGTGGTGCACCGAGTCGTACCCCAGCCGCTGGAAGTCCATGCCCGGGAACTGGGCGTCGGACATCTTCGTCTCCTGCAGGCACACCACGTCGGGCTCCACGGCGGCCAGCCACTCCTCCACCCGGGGCATCCGGGCGTTGAGCGAGTTGACGTTCCAGGTGGCGATGAGCACGAACGGAATCTAGGCGGTCCCCGCTCGCGCCCCGCCGCCCGGTGGTGCACCGGGAGAGGGTGCACCACGCCGGTAGGCTCGGCCCGTGACCACCCCCCAGCCGCCGGCGCAGTCCCCCTCCCCGGACCCGGCCTCCACGGAACCCCTCGGCCCCAACGCGTGGCTGGTCGAGGAGATGTTCGACGCCTACCAGAGCGACCCCACCTCGGTGAGCCCGACGTGGCGCGAGTTCTTCGCCGACTACCGGCCGCCGGGCCGCACCGCCCCGGCCGCTCCCGCGGCACCTGCCGCCGCGCCGCCTGCCGCACCTGCCGCCGCGCCGCTTGCCGCGCCGCCTGCCGCTCCGCCCGCACCTGCGGCTCCCGCCATGCCGGCCACCGAGGCCGCGGAACCGGGCGAGCCGATCCGCGGCGTCGGCGCCCGCATCGTCGCCAACATGGAGGCGAGCCTGGCGGTCCCCACCGCCACCTCGTTCCGTGAGGTGCCCGCCAAGCTGCTCGAGATCAACCGTCGGGTCATCAACGGCTACCTCGGCCGGACCCGCGGCGGGAAGGTCAGCTTCACCCACCTCATCGGCTACGCCGTGGTGCGCGCCGTGGCCGACTCGGTCCCGTCGCTCAACAACACCTACGTGGCGGGCCCCGACGGCCAGCCGCGCATCGTCCGCAACCCGCACGTGGGCCTCGGCCTCGCGGTCGACCTCGAGAAGAAGGACGGCAGCCGCGCCCTGGTCGTGCCCGTGATCAAGGACGCCGACACGATGGACTTCGCGGAGTTCCTCGGCACCTACGACGAGCTCATCCGCAAGGCGAAGACCAACAAGCTCGCGGTGGACGACTTCGCCGGCGCCACCATCACGCTGACCAACCCCGGCACCATCGGCACCGAGCGCTCGGTGCCGCGGCTCATGCCCGGCCAGGGGGCGATCATCGGCGTGGGCTCGCTCGACTACCCCACCGCGTTCGCGGGCGCGGACCCGCACACGCTCGCCGACCTCGGCATGTCGAAGGTCATCACCATCTCGTCCACCTACGACCACCGCATCATCCAGGGCGCCGAGTCCGGGATGCTCCTGCGGCGGGTGCACCAGCTGCTGCTCGGCGAGGACGACTTCTACGAGGACGTCTTCCGCTCGATCGGCGTGCCCTACGAGTCGGTCCGGTGGCGCCAGGACCGCCGGGCGACGGGCGGCGAGGAGGCATCGGGCGAGAACTCGCAGCTCGCCAAGCAGATGCAGGTGTCGACGCTCATCAACATGTACCGGGTGCGCGGCCACCTCATCGCGGACCTCGACCCGCTGGCCGCGTCGCCGCCCGAGATGCACGCCGAGCTCGACCCGGCCACCTACGGCCTCACGATCTGGGACCTCGACCGCGAGTTCCTGACCGGCGGCGAGGTGGGCATCTACGCGCCGGTGGGCGGCGTCACCCGCATGCCGCTCAGCGAGATCCTCCACACGCTGCGCGACGCCTACTGCCGAACCGTGGGCATCGAGTACATGCACATCCAGGAGCCGGAGGAGAAGCGCTGGATCCAGGAGCAGGTCGAGGGGGCCACCGCCCGTCTCGACATCGAGGACCAGCGCCACATCCTCTCCGAGCTCAACGGGGCGGAGGCGCTCGAGAAGTTCCTCGCCACCAAGTACCTGGGCCAGAAGCGCTTCGGCCTCGAGGGCGCCGAGGCGCTCATCCCGATCCTCGACGCGCTGCTCGAGGCCGCGGCCGACGGCGGCATGGACTCGGCCGTGATGGGCATGCCGCACCGCGGCCGGCTCAACGTGCTCGCGAACATCGTCGGCAAGTCCTACGACCAGCTGTTCCGCGAGTTCGAGGGGTACGTCGATCCCGACTCGATCCAGGGCTCGGGCGACGTGAAGTACCACCTCGGCGAGGAAGGCACCTTCGTCAGCCGCGAGGGCAACTCGCTGCCCGTCACGCTGGCCGCGAACCCGTCGCACCTCGAGGCGGTGGATCCCGTCGTCGAGGGCATGGCCCGTGCCCGGATGGACCGCATCCCCCACGACCGCAGCCGTCGGTTCCCGGTGCTGCCGATCCTCATGCACGGCGACGCCGCGTTCGCCGGCCAGGGCGTGGTGGCAGAGACCCTCAACCTGGCGCTCATCAAGGGCTACCGGGTGGGCGGCACGATCCACGTGATCGTCAACAACCAGCTCGGCTTCACCACGCCGCCCGAGTCGGCCCGCTCCTCGGAGTACCCGACGGACATCGCGAAGGCCGTCCAGGCCCCGATCTTCCACGTCAACGGCGACGACCCCGAGGCCTGCGTGCGGGTGGCCCGCCTCGCATTCGCCTACCGGCAGCGGTTCCACAAGGACGTCGTGATCGACATGGTCTGCTACCGGCGTCACGGCCACAACGAGGGCGACGACCCGAGCTACACGCAGCCGATCATGTACCGCACGATCGAGCAGCTCCGGTCGGTGCGCAAGCGCTACGTGGAGACCCTGGTCCGCCGCGGCGACCTCACGATGGAGGAGGCGGAGACCGCGCTCGAGGACTTCCACCGGCGCATGCAGACCGCGCTCGACGCCACGCGCCAGTCGGCCCCGGAAGGCGACATCGTCGCCGCGCCGCACCCGCCGAACATCGGGGTGCTTCCCCACGTGCCCACCGCCGTCGACGCCGGGCAGCTCGAGCGCGTCTTCACCGCGCTCGGCGACGTGCCCGAGGGTTTCACCGTGCACCCGAAGCTGGCCAAGCAGTTCGAGACCCGCGAGGTGATGTTCCGCTCGGGCGAGGTGGACTGGGCCCTCGGTGAGGCCTTCGCCTTCGGCAGCCTGCTCCTCGAGGGCAACTCGGTGCGCCTCGCCGGCCAGGACTCTCGGCGCGGCACGTTCTCGCAGCGCCACTCGATGCTGTTCGACTACCACACCGGCGCGCAGTACCTGCCGCTGAGCGCGCTGGCGTCGCCACCGCACACGGAGCTGTGGATCTACGACTCGCTGCTGAGCGAGTACGCGGCGCTCGGCTTCGAGTACGGCTACTCGGTGGTGAGCCCGTCCACCCTCGTGATGTGGGAGGCGCAGTTCGGCGACTTCGCCAACGGCGCGCAGATCATCATCGACCAGTTCATCGTGGCCGCCGAGGACAAGTGGGAGCAGACCTCCGGCCTCGTGATGCTCCTCCCCCATGGCTACGAGGGTCAGGGCCCGGAGCACTCCTCGGCCCGCCTCGAGCGCTTCCTCACGCTGTGCGCGGAGGACAACATCCAGGTGTGCCAGCCCACGAGCGCGGCGCAGTACTTCCACCTGCTGCGCCGTCAGGTGCGTCGCACGGTGGCGAAACCGTTGGTGGTGGCCACCCCCAAGTCGGGCCTGCGCGACAAGCGCTGGCGCTCACCCGTGGACGCGCTCACGCACGGCACGTTCGAGGAGCTGATCGGCGACTCGTCGCCGTCGCTCGACGAGGCCGCCGTCACCCGGCTCGTCCTCGCCAGCGGCAAGGTCGGCGTGGAGGCCACGGCCCGGCGCGACCAGCTCGGGGTGTCCACCGCGGTGGCGCGGGTGGAGCAGCTCTACCCCTGGCCGTACGAGGCGATCGCCAAGGAGCTCAGCCGCTACCCGAACTGCCGGGAGATCGTGTGGCTCCAGGAGGAGCCGGAGAACATGGGCGCCTGGAACCAGATCAAGGGTCGTCTCTACGAGGCCCACGGCGAGGACATGGAGATCCGTCGCGTGAGCCGGGCCGACGAGGCCAGCCCCGCCACGGGCAGCCACGCGATCCATGCCCAGGAGCAGGACATGATCCTCACCGCGGCCTTCGCGCCGCTCGAGGCGAAGTCCCGCTCCGAGTTCCACTGACGCCGGTCGGCTGACGGCGGGCGTCAGTCGACCGGGCTGATCCCCCGGTTCACCACGGCGGAGCGGATGCGCTCCTCTGCCTCGGCGGGCTCGTCGGGCTCGTGCGGATGGTGGAGCACGCCGCCCGTGTCGGGCACGCCCTCGAGGCCGAGGAGTTCCTCCTCGTGCCCGGCGATGCCGAGTGCGCCGCTCACGTCGATGTGCGGTCGTTCTCCGTCGGCGGGATCGGCGGTGGCGTCCGCCTCCTCGTGGCGCTCCTCGGTCATGTGGGCACCCTATCCCCCGGCCCCTCCGGACCGACCGGCTCCGTGGGCCCGCCGCCCCGACGCGGCCCGGCCCGGCGCTACATCCGGTGTGGCGGGTTGCCGAACCGCCACCTACCGGTCTGCTGAAACCCGTCCCGGCCCGCCCATCCCGTGCACCGCCACGCCAGCACCGTGGACGGAGCGATCGTGGTGAGCGGGCCGTACTCGTCGACGGCGTACGTCCAGTCGTACTTCTCGTCGTAGGCCCGGAGGACCCGACCGGTCTCGGTCCGGCCGATCACCCGGCCCTCGACGATGACGACATCCACGCCGCTGTCGAGGTGCACGCTCAGCTCGGACTCGTCGCTGAGTGATCGGGAGATGAGCGGGCTACCGATGCTGAGGTGCAGCAACTGGTCGGTCCACACGCCCCAGACCGGTCGTGGATGGGGATGTGTGCGTCCCTGCACGACGACCCAGTAGGTGGCGGCAGCAGCCAACTGTTCCTCCACCCAGACCCACGGCAGGCGCGGATGCGTCGTCGGCGCGCCGTACATGTTGAGGCGCTCGGATGCCGGCTCCACAGCCGTAGACGGTAGCGACCGGCTCAGGCGACCTCGCCCATGGCGGTCGCGATTGCGACGTCTGGCTCAGCCGCTCGGTGCGTGGTTGTGCGACAGCGGAAGCCGACATCAGGTGTCGCACGACCACGCACGAACCACCACCCGACCGGCGTCGGATCTGAGGCGGTTGGACCGCGCCAGGCGCACGTCAGGATCCTCAGAACTCGCGAGTGGACAGATCCAGGCCGGTGACCGCTGAGAGCTCGGCCAGCGCCACGTCGGGATCCACCACCTTGATCGTGGTCATCCCCATCGCCCGGGCCGGCTTGAGGTTCACCCCGAGGTCGTCGAGGAACACGGCCTCGTCCGCGGTGATGCCCAGCTCCTCGAGCGCGATCTCGTAGAAGCGCGGCTCGGGCTTGCGGCAACCCACACGTGACGACTCGACCACCACGTCGAAGAGGTCAACGAGCTCGTGGAAGCTGCCGCCGCTCGACCAGTCCGGCGAGCCGGTGAGGAAGTTGTTCGTCAGCAACCCGGTCGCGTACCGCGTCCGGCACGCCCGCAGTGCGGCCACCATGCTCGGGCGCACGTCGCCGCGCAGGCACTCGAGCACGCGCGCGCCGTCCACCTCCTGACCGAGCTCGCGCGCCTCCGCCTCGAACGCGACGACGAACTCGTCGATGTCGAGCTCGCTGCGCTCGAGGCGCGCCCACGCGTTCGCGTCGGGGTTCGTCGCGTTCACCGAACGGAGGAACCCGTCGGGCAGTCCGGCGTCGCGCTCGTACGCGGCGAACGCCTCGAACGGGCTCGTCAGGATCACACCACCGAAGTCGAACAACACCGCGCGCAGCACGCGGTGATCGTACGGCTGGTGACCGCGCGCGCACATCGTGCGATGATGTCCGCCGCTTTCACCGCGACAGCTGCTTCACTAAGGCACGAGATGTCTGCAGACCACCTCGTCGTCGACGGGTCCAACATCGCGACCGAGGGACGCACGTCCCCGTCGCTCGCCCAGCTCAACGACGCCGTCATCGATTTCACACGCGACCACCACTTCGACAACGTCGTCGTGGTCGTCGACGCGACGTTCCCGAACCGCATCGACGACGACGAGCGCGCGCAGTTCGAGGAGGCCGTGCTCGCCGGCGAGATCCTCACGCCGCCCGCTGGTGCCGTCGGCCGCGGCGACGCGTTCGTCCTCCAGATCGCGGACCGCACCGGCGCGACGATCCTCTCGAACGACTCGTTCCAGGAGTTCCACGGCACCTACGCGTGGCTCTTCGACGACGGTCGCCTCTGGGGCGGCAAGCCGGTCCCCGGCGTGGGCTGGGTGTTCGTCGCCCGCTCGCCGGTGAAAGGTCCGGTGAGTCGTCGGGCGATGAAGGAGGCCAAGCAGGCGCCGCGCACGAAGGGCGCCACGCCGGCCGCGGGCTCGGCCGCCGAGCGCAAGGAGCGCGCCGCCCGCGGCGGGACCACCTCCCGCAAGAAGGCACCGGGCAAGAAGGCGCCGGCGAAGAAGGCCGCCGCCCCCGCTGCCGCCGCCCCCGCTCCGAAGGAGGGCGGGTCGCGCCGCCGCCGGGGCCGGAGCGGCGGGAGCACCGAGCCGATCAACACGCCGACGACCTTCCTGGCGTTCGTCACCAACCACCAGCCCGGCGCCGTCGTCGAGGCCACCGTGGTGGAGTTCGCCTCCCACGGCGCGTACGTCGAGGTCGACGGCGCCCGTTGCTACGTCCCCCTGAAGTCGATGGGCGACCCCGCCCCCCGCTCCGCGCGTGAGGTGCTGGAGCTGGGAGCCGCTCGCCCCTTCATCGTGCAGGGCTTCGACACCCCCCGTCGGGGTATCGACCTTGCACTCGCTGGTTCCGACCTCGTCGGCGCCGGCACCTCCGACCTGCCGGACTCGGCGCCGCCACGCGGCGACGCGCCCGCCGGGAAGGAACCCCATCCACCCACGAAGGAGCCCTCCGAGGAGGCAACTGTGGCAGCAACCAAGAAGGCCCCGGCCAAGAAGAAGGCCCCGGCCAAGAAGAAGGCCCCGGCCAAGAAGGCCCCGGCCAAGAAGAAGGCACCGGCGAAGCGGGCTCCGGCGAAGAAGAAGGCACCGGCGAAGCGGGCACCGGCCAAGAAGAAGGCACCCGCCAAGCGGGCACCGGCCAAGAAGA
>JBMOJH010000055.1:0-21568 GCA_049316905.1 Microthrixaceae bacterium
CGCGACGGGCCGTACCGCGGCAAGCGCCTGTTCGACCTGCTCCTCCTGGCCCTCGTGGCGGTGCCCGCCGCGGCGATCGGGGTGGTGTGCGCGGCTGCAGTGGGCCTGACCTCGCCGGGTGGCGTCTTCTTCCGCCAGGAGCGTGTCGGTATGGACGGCCGGCCGTTCCTCGTCTGGAAGTTCCGCACGATGGTGGCGGGCGACAACCCGATCTTCCCCGACGCCTCCCGCATCACCCCGGTCGGCAAGGTGCTGCGCCGGCTGTCGCTCGACGAGCTGCCCCAGCTGATCAACGTGGCCGACGGCACCATGAGCGTCGTGGGCCCCCGCCCCACGCTCGGCTACCAGGTGGAGCGCTACGACGACCACCAACGCCGCCGGCTGGCCGTGCGGCCCGGGCTGACCGGCCTCGCCCAGGTGAACGGCCGCAACGCGCTGAGCTGGGGCGACCGGATCGAGTGGGACGTGCGCTACGTGGAGGAGCAGTCGTGGCGCACCGACCTGCGGATCATCGGGCGGACGTTCTCCACGATGCTCAGCGGCGAGGGCGTGGAGGGCCACCCCACCGACGACCCGCTCGCCGCCCCAGCGGATGGCGTCGGTCCCGCCGGCCCGACCGACGATCCTGCCGGCACGGCCGGCGGCGGACCGCACGGCGCGGCCTGAGTGCGGCGCCCATGACCACCGACCTGGTGATCGTCGGCGCGGGCGGCCACGGCCGCGAGCTGTACGACACGGTGCTGGCCGTCAACGCGGCGAGCGACACGTTCCGGGTACTCGGCTTCGTGGACGACGCGCCGTCGCACCCCGACCGTCTGGAGCGCCTCGGCGTGCCGCTCCTCGGCGACACCGACTGGCTCCTCGCCCACCCGTGCGCGTTCGCGCTCGGGATCGGGACCTCGGAGGTCCGCGCCCGCCTCGCGTCCCGGCTCGAGGGTGCAGGCCTGGAGCCGGTGAGGGTGGTGCACCCATCGGCCCACGTCGGCCCCGACGTGGAACTCGGCGACGGGGTCGTGGTGTACGACCGCTCGACGATCACCACGAACGTCCGGATCGGCCGGCACACGCATCTCAACGTGGGCTGCGCGGTGCAGCACGACACCGTGGTGGGCGACCTGGTGCAGTTCAGCCCCGGGGTACTGGTCAACGGCGACTGCGTGCTCGGTGACCGGGTCTTCCTGGGCACGGGCGCGATCGTGACCCGGGGCAACCGGGTGGGCGAGGGCGCCCGCGTGGGGGCCGGCGCCGTGGTGCTCCACGACGTGTCGGCCGGCACGACGGTCGTCGGCACCCCCGCCCGCCCAACCCCCTGACACCCATCCCTCGCTTTGTGATGCCGCTGACTGCCGAGAATCCCCGCCCCCCAAATCCCCGCTTTGTGATGCTCCTGACGACACATATGTCGTCAGGAGCATCACAAAGCCGGGGGGTCAGGGGGTGAATCGCTCCTCGATGGCCGCAACGGCCACCCGCGCGTCGAACGACCCCGCCGCCGCCGCGGAGGCCCCGGCGAGGCGGGCCCGCAGGTCCGCGTCGTCCACCACCCGACCCAGCGCGTCAGCGAGGGCCGAATCGTCGTCGGCGGGCACGAGCAGGCCGTCGACCCCCTCGTGGACGTGGTCGACGAGGCCGCCGACCGCCGTGGTGACCACGGGGAGCCCCAGCGCCCGCGCCTCCATGAAGGCGACGGGCAGGCCCTCCCAGTGGGAGGCCATGGCGAACACGTCGAAGCCGGCCATCAGGGCGGGGGCGTCGGGCTGGTGGCCCATCAGCTCGACCCGTCCCTGCAGGCCCGCCGCCGTGGCCCGGGCCCGGATGTCGTCGAGCAGCGGGCCCTGGCCGATGCTCACGAACCGGACCTCCGGACGGTCCGCGGTCACCCGGTCGGCCACCCGCAGCCACCCCTCGTAGTTCTTCTCCGGGCGGAAGTTGGCGACGGTCCCCACCACGATCGTGTCGTCGTCCACGCCGAGACGCCGGCGGGCCTCGGCCCGCCGCTCCCGGTGGGCACACACGGCGTCGAGGTCGATGCCGTGGTCGAGCACCTCCAGACGGCCCCGCAACGCTTCGGGCACCGAGGACCACGCGTCCCGCGACACCGCGATCTGCGCGTCGTCGAGGCGGTACGTCCACGCGTTCACCTTGCGGGTGAGGGGATGGTACGGACCCCAGCTGTTGTGCTCGGTGTAGACGACGCGCGGCCGGGGTCGGGTGGCACGCGCCAGCACCCGCACCGCGGCCGCGGGGAGCGGCGAGTGGACGTGGACGACGTCGAAGCCGCCGCGCCGCAGCAGGCCCGCCAGGTTGGCGGGCCACGGCCGGCCCCCTCCCGACAGCCAGTGCACCGGCACGCCGAGGTCCTCGAACTCCGGGACCAGCTGGTCCTTGGCCGGGGTGATGAACGCGACGGCGTGGTCGAAGCGGGTCCGGTCCCCGAACCGCACCTGGTTGACCAGCAGGCGCTCCATACCGCCGGGGCCGAGGCCGCGGGCCAGCAGCAGCACCTTCGTACGCGCCATCAGAACAGCTCCACGTCGCCCATGGTGGGCGCCAGGTCGCGCAGCGCCGGCACCCCCTGGCGGTTGAGCGGCTTCCACGTGAGGATCGGACCGATGCGCGGCGCGGGGAGGAAGCCGGCGCGGAACTCCGTGCCGGCCCGCAGCAGGAAGTCGGCACCGGTGTCACGGGCGAGGGCGGCGAAGTCGGGGGCGGGCCGGCCGGGCGGCAGGAGGAGCTCGCACAGGGTCCCCTCCAGCGCCGAGCCCCGCGCCCGCACACGGAGCACGACCACGCCGTCGGCGATGCGGTCGCCCACGGGGACGACCCGGTACGCGAGCGGGGCGAACGAGTACCGCCAGCGCAGGTAGCCCACGCTGCGGTCCGTGGTGATCCGCCCCGTGGCGGGCACCGCGGCGAGGAGTCGCTCCACCTCGTCGTCATCGGCGAACGCCTCGGCGGGCGACAGGCCGACCCCGCACGGCTGCGACCAACGGTCGGCAGCGGTGCGGGCCCCGGCCAACCTGCGGAGCCCGTCCCGACCGGTCGGGCGCACCGACACCGGGATCCGGCCCACCGGTGCCCAGCCCATCTTCAGGTAGCCCGGCCGGCTCTTGTCGTTCGGCGTGTTGAACACGAAGTCGACGCCGTCGGAGCGGAGGTCGGGGAGCGCGCCGAGCGTGAGCCGGTTGAAGATCCCGCGGCCCTGCCAGGCCGGGTCCGTGGCGGTGTCCACCGCCCGGACCGCCGACAGCGGGGCGCCGTCGGGCGCACGGAACCGCCACCGCATGAAGACCCGCACGCCGACCACGGCTCCGTCGGCCACCGCGAGCCAGGCCGGCGAGGTGCCGAAGTGGTTCTCGTCGTGCTTCCAGGCGAAGAAGGCCTCGTCGACCTCGCCGTCGGCCCACCCGAGCGTGGCGCGACAGAGTTCGACCACCGCCGCACGGTCCTCCGGACCCGCGGCGCGCACCTCGTACTCGTGTCGCCCCACGGACGGCATCGTACCGGCCGTCACCACCGAGCCCTCATGGGCGGAACGTCCCGCCGGTGCCGGTACCCTGCAGCACGACGAAAGGGGCATCCATGAAGATCGTGGTCACCGGGGGTGCGGGGTTCATCGGGGCGAACCTGTGCCGGCACCTGCTGGCCGCCGACGGGGTGGACGAGGTGGTGGCGGTCGACGACCTGTCGACCGGCTTCCGGGAGAACCTCGACGGTCTGGACGTGCGTCTGGTCGAGGGCACCATCCTCGACCCCGAGGTCCTGGACGGGGCCTTCGAGGGAGCGCACTCAGTGGTGCACCTCGGTGCCCGGGGCTCGGTCCCCCGTTCCGTGGCCGACCCGGTCGCCTCCCACGTGGCCAACGCCACCGGCACGCTCCAGGTGCTCGAGGCGGCACGTCGGGCCGGCGACCTGCACGTGGCCGTGGCATCCAGCTCGTCGGTCTACGGCGCCAACACCCAGCTGCCCAAGGTCGAGACGATGGCCACCCGACCGGTGAGTCCGTACGCGGCGACCAAGCT
This sequence comes from Microthrixaceae bacterium, assembly GCA_049316905.1. Classification (GTDB taxonomy): domain Bacteria; phylum Actinomycetota; class Acidimicrobiia; order Acidimicrobiales; family Microtrichaceae; genus CAIPVR01. Next base: position 4,023 of record JBMOJH010000055.1, read on the forward strand.
CGCCACCGAGAGCTACACCCTCGCCTGGCAGACCACCTACGGGCTCCCCACGCTGGCGTTCCGGTTCTTCAACGTGTTCGGCCCGCTGCAGGCCGCGGGCCACGCCTATGCGGCCGTGGTCCCCGCCTTCGTGTCGGCCGCGATGGAGAACCGGCCGATCCCGGTGCACGGCGACGGCACCCAGAGCCGCGACTTCACCTTCGTCGACACGGTGTGCACGGTGCTGACCGATGCGACGCTGCGGAAGGTCACGCACCCGGAGCCGGTCAACCTGGCGTTCGGCACGCAGACGAACCTGCTCGAGGTGCTGTCCGAGCTCGAGGACATCCTCGGCCGCGAGCTCCCCGTGGAGCACCTGCCCACGAGGGCCGGCGACGTGAAACACACCCGGGCGGCGAACGACGTGCTGCGGTCCCTGTTCCCCGACGTGCAGCCCGTGGGCCTGCGCGAGGGCCTCGAGGCCACCGTCGCCTGGTTCCAGTCCCGCGCCTGAACCGCCCACCACCGCTTCGTGGTGCCGCTGCTCTGTGATGCTGTCGACGACACATGTGTCGTCACCGGCATCACAGAGCCGGGAACGACGGGGTCAGACGCTCTGGGCGAGGTCGCCGTCGCCGGCCCGCTGGCGGGCGACACGCAGGTCGATGACCAGCGCCTCCTCCTCGACCGCCCCGGAACGGAACGGGTCGAGGCCGGCGATCTCGTCGGGAGTGGCCGGCGGGACGTCCACACGGTGGATCATCGGGTGTTCGGACACCGTGGACGCCTCGTCGGGGGCGAACAGCACCTCGTGCAGCTTCTCGCCCGGACGGAGGCCCGTGTAGACGATCTCGACCGGCCGGTCGGCCTGCGCCACCAGGCGCTTGGCCAGGTCCGCGATGCGCACCGGCTCGCCCATGTCGAGCACCATGACCTCGCCGTCAGCACCCAGCGCACCGGCCTGGATGACCAGCTCGCACGCCTCGGGGATCGTCATGAAGAAGCGGGTGACGTCGGGGTCGGTGACCGTGACGGGCCCGCCCTCCTCGATCTGGCGGCGGAACAGCGGCAGCACCGAACCGCGGCTGCCGAGCACGTTGCCGAACCGGACGCTGAGGTAGGTGCCGGAGAATCGGCGGCCGGCGTCGGAGGTGAGGCGCTCGGCGAGCCGCTTCGTGAGGCCGAGCACGGAGCTCGGATCGGCGGCCTTGTCGGTGGAGATGTTGACGAACTTCTCCACGCCGAACCGGCCCGAGAGCTCGAGCAGGTTGTGGGTGCCCCACACGTTGGACTTCCAGCCCTCCTCGGGGTGCAGCTCCAGGAGCGGCAGGTGCTTCAGCGCCGCGGCATGGAACACCACCTCGGGACGGTGCTCCTCGAACACCTCGGTGAGGCGGTCGACGTCACGGATGCAGCACACCACGAGGTCGCGGCTGTCGAGCAGGCCACGGCCCTCGATGGAGACCTGTACCGACTGCAGCGCCGACTCGTCCCGGTCGAGCATGACCAGCGACTCGGGGGCGAAGCGGTGGATCTGCCGGCAGAGCTCGGAACCGATCGACCCGCCGGCGCCGGTGACCAGCACCCGCTTGCCGGTCACGTACCCCGCCACGGCGTCGATGTCGAGGGTGATCTCGCGGCGGCCGAGCAGGTCGGCCTCGGTGAGGGGCCGGATGTCGGAGACGCCCACGTCGTGGCCGAGCAGCTCGTCCACGGCGGGCAGGATCAACGGCTTGACGCCCGCGGCGTCGGCGCAGGCGGCGAGCTCGCGCACCAGCTCGGAGTCGGCCGACGGGATCGCGATGACCATGGTGGCGGCGCCGGAGGCGGCCGCCACCGTCTCGAGGGCGGTGCGGTCGCCGCGCACAGGCACCCCCTTGATCTGCAGGTTCCGCAGGTCGGGGTTGTCGTCGAGGACCGCCACGGGGTGGTACGGCCCGGTGCGCAGCATCGAGGTGACCAGGTGGAGGCCGGCGTCACCGGCGCCGAACACGATGACCGGGGTGCGGTCGTCGTCGCCCAGACGGGTCCACTTCTCGAGCATGACCCGCCAGGCGAACCGGCCGAGGGTCATGACGAACAGGGTCAGCGCGCCACCGACGATGGTGACGGTGAAGGGGACCGGCCGGCCGAGGGCCGGGATCAGGTCCGCAGCGGCGACGACCACCGTGGTGAGGGCCAGGGCCCGCACCGAGGCGGCGACCTCGTCGAAGGTGCCGTAGCGCCAGCGGTGGACGTAGAGCCCGACCGCCCGGCCCACCAGCACCTGCGCGACCATCGCGATGACCGCGACGAGCGCCACGCCGGACCACGGCACCGCCGTGGCATGCAGGTCGTACCGGAGAATTGCTGCCAACGCGAGACCGACGGCCCACGCCCCCGCGTCGAAGCCCGCCTGCAACGCGAAGCGGTACCTCGGGAAGTGATCAGTCACTCGTTCCTGCCCCTTGCCCCTTGTGTCGGCCCACGAAACGTGGGCCTGCCCCATGAAGTTCGTCCCGTCCCGCCGTCGCCGTCCTTCCCCCCCGGAAGCCGTCCGGCGACCTGACGAGTGAATCACCGAACCACTTTCAGTTCAAGCGGGGAATACGACCCAGCGCGGATCGCGGGCTACCCATTGACCGTGCGGGGTGGCGCCACCACACTGCGTTACCGGATCGACGGGTACGGCGCCGTGAAGGCGGTCGGTCCGAGGGGCCAGTACCTGATTCCTCAACTACCTGATTCTCGACAAGGGGCGACAGATTCATCATGGGGCGTATCAAGGACCGGACAGTGGTCGTGGGGCAGGGCTACGTGGGCCTGCCGGTGGCGGTTCGGGCCGCCGAGGTCGGCTTCGACGTCATCGGCTTCGAGGTGGAGCCGCGCAAGGTGAAGCTGCTGAACGCGGGGCAGTCCTACGTGGAGGACATCACCGACGAGCGCCTGCGGGCCGTGGTCGACGCCGGCAACTACCGGGCCTCGGTCGACCCGGCGGACCTCGCGGACTTCGACGTGGCGGTGATCTCGGTGCCCACCCCGATGGGTGAGGGCGTGCCGGACCTGTCCTACATCGAGTCCGCCTGCGCCACGCTCGCACCGCACGTGACGCCGGGCTGCACGGTGATCCTGGAGAGCACCACGTACCCCGGGACCACCGAGGAGCTGTCGCTCCCGATCCTGGAGGCGGGATCCGGGCTGCGCGCCGGCGACGACTTCCATCTCGGCTACAGCCCCGAGCGGATCGACCCGGGCAACGCCACCTACCGCCTCGAGAACACGCCGAAGGTGGTCTCCGGCATGGACCCCACGTCGCTGCAGGCCGTGCAGGCATTCTTCGACCGGCTCGTCGAGCGGACGGTCCCCGTCTCCGGCACCCGTGAGGCCGAGATGACCAAGCTGCTCGAGAACACGTTCCGGCACGTGAACATCGCATTGGTGAACGAGCTGGCCATGTTCGCCAACGACCTCGGCATCGACGTCTGGGAGGCGATCGACGCGGCGTCGACCAAGCCCTTCGGCTACATGCGCTTCACCCCCGGCCCCGGTGTGGGTGGCCACTGCCTGCCGATCGACCCGTCCTACCTGTCGTGGCAGGTGGAGCGGTCGCTCGGGCGGAGCTTCCGCTTCGTCGAGCTGGCGAACGACGTGAACGAGCACATGCCGGACTACGTGGTGCGCCGGCTCCAGGACCTGCTCAACGACCAGTCCCGCTCGGTGCGGGGCTCGAAGGTGCTGGTGTACGGCCTCGCCTACAAGGCGAACACCGGCGACGCCCGGGAGACACCGGCCCGGCCGCTGATCGAGCAGCTGCAGGCGCTCGGCGCAGAGGTGTGGCTCGCCGATCCGCACGTGGCCGAGCACCAGTTCCCCGAGGGTGTGCAGCGGGTGCAGGGCACCGAGCGCGATCTGGCCCAGGTGGACGTGGTCGCCTATCTCGTCGACCACGCCGACTTCGACGGGGAGATGGTGGGCGCCGCGGAGGTCCCGGTGCTGGACTGCCGCCACGCGCTCAAGGGCACCAACGTCCGGTACCTCTGATCCCGTGGGTCGGCTCCGGACCGCCGCCGTACCCGTGGCCCGGGGGGCGGTGAAGTGGACCTCGGCGGGCGTGGACGTGCTCCGGCGCCCCACGCCCGGGATCGTCGTGCTGATCTACCACCGTGTCGGGTCCGGCTCGGGTGGCCAGATGGACCTGGACCCCGCCGCGTTCGACCGCCAGCTCGCGTGGCTCGCCGCCCACCACCGGGTCCTGAGCCTGGACGAGGCCGCGGAGGAGTTGTCGGCGGCCCGCGGGCCCGTGGCACCTGGCGTGGTGCTCACCTTCGACGACGGCACCGCCGACTGGGTCGACAACGTCCTGCCCGCGCTGGACCGCCACCGAGTGCCCGCCACGTTCTACGTGGCGACGGACTTCGTGGAACGTGGCCGTGAGTTCCCGGCGGGCGGCCGGCCCGCCACCTGGGAGGGCCTGCGGGAGCTCGCCTCCTCGCCGCTCGTCACGATCGGCCACCACACGCACACCCACGCGCTCCTCGATCGCCTGGACCCCGCCGAGGTGGACGGCGAACTGGACCGCGCCACCGAGCTCCTCGGCGAGCGCCTCGGCGTGACGCCCGCCCACTTCGCCTACCCCAAGGCGGTGGCCGGCTCGGCCACCGCGGAGGCGGCGGTGCGCCGCCGGTTCCGGACCGCCGTCCTGGCCGGCACCCGGTCCAACCATGAGGGGACCGACCTCCACCGGATCTCCCGCTCACCCGTGCAGCCCGCCGACGGGGACCGCTGGTTCCGGGCCAAGACCCGGGGCGGCCTCGGCCTCGAGGACGAGCTCCGCCGCACCGCGAACCGTCTCCGTTACCGCGGGGCCACCTCGTGATCGCCACCGACCGCCCGCGCCTGGTCCACGTCACCACCACCGACATCAGCCTCGAACTGCTGCTCGGCCCGCAGCTCAGCGCGTTCGTGGCGGCCGGCTACGAGGTGTTCGGGCTCAGCGCCCCGGGTCCGTTCGTGGAACGGATCGAGGCGCGGGGGGTGACCCACCTGCCGCTCGCGAACGCCACGCGGGCCATGGCACCGCACCGCGACCTCCTCGCCCTCGGCGAGCTGCGCTCGACGTTCCGACGCCTGCGCCCCACGATCGTCCACACGCACAACCCGAAGCCCGGGGTCTACGGGCGCCTGGCCGCTCGGGCCGCACGGGTGCCCGTCGTGGTCAACACGGTGCACGGCCTGTACGCACTGCCCGGTGACCGCCTCCGGAAGCGGGCCGTGGTCTACGGCCTCGAGCGGATCGCCGCCACCTGCTCCGACGCCGAGCTCGTGCAGAACCCGGAGGACCTGGACACGCTCCGTCACGTGCTGCGGATCCCCGCCTCGCGGCTGGTCCTGCTCGGCAACGGGATCGACCTGAACCGCTTCGGCGCCGGCCCCGACGACGCCGACCGTCGTGCCGGCGCGCGGGCCGCGCTCGGCATCGACGACGACGCGGTCGTGGTCGGGGCCGTCGGCCGCCTGGTGGCCGAGAAGGGCTACCCCGAGCTGTTCGAGGCGTGGCGCACCGTCCGGACCCGGCATCCGCGTGCCGTGCTGGTGGTGGCCGGACCCGACGACGCCGACAAGGCCGACGCGCTCGACCGGGCCACCGTCGCCGCGGCCACGGAGGACGGTGTGCGGTTCCTGGGCATGCGCGACGACGTGGAGGAGCTGTACCGGGCCTTCGACCTCTACGTGCTCGCCTCCCACCGCGAGGGCTTCCCCCGCTCGGCGATGGAGGCGGCCGCGGCCGGCCTGCCGATCGTGGCGACCGACATCCGGGGCTGCCGGCAGGTGGTGGACGACGGGGTCACCGGCATCCTGGTGCCGCCCCGCGCCGCCCGGGAGCTGGCCGGCGCCCTCGACGGGCTGCTCGCGGACGACGACCGGCGTCGCGCGATGTCGGTGGCGGCCGCGGCGCGGGCGGTGGCGGAGTTCGACCAGGAGCGGGTGATCTCCACCACCCTCACCACCTACGACCGGCTCCTGCGCGCCACCGGGACACGCGGATGACCGAGCCCGGGCCGGTCCGGCTGCTCGTGGTGTGCACCGCGAACCAGTGCCGGTCGCCGCTCGGCGAGGTCATCGCCCGGTTCGACCTCGAACGGCGCGGGATCCCCGCCGTGGTGGCGTCCGCCGGCTTCCTCCAGGGGGGCGTCCCCGCCGCCGAGGGGTCCGTGCAGACCGCGGCGCGGCGCGGGCTCGACCTGCGCTCCCACCACTCGCGACGCATCGACCCCGACATGCTGGACGCGGCCGATGTGGTGCTCGCCATGGAGGGTGCCCACGTGATGCGGCTCGTCGGCGACTGGCCCGAACGGACCGACCACGTGCTCACCGTGGAGGGCGCGGCGGCCGCGGCGCGTCTGGGCGTGCCGGGCGCACCGCTCGACGGTCCGGGCCTTCGGGCCTGGGCCGTGGCCGCCCAGCCGCGGGTGCTCGGACGGGTGCTCGACACCACCGACGACGTGCCCGACCCGATGCACGGACCGGCCCGTGCCTACCGGCGGACCGCGGACCTGTTGGCGGACCGCTTCACGGTGTTGTTCGACGCCTGGTTCGGTCGGCCCACCTGACGCACAGCGCGGCCACCACCACCTCCACGAGCAGCGTGCCCGCCGCGGTGAGCGCCACCCGGCCCGCGGGGGCCCGCACCGCGAGCCGACCGGCGGGCACGGCCACGACGAAGTGGGTGAGCACCACCACCGCCAGCGGCCCACCCCGGAGGGGCACCGGCCGGAACCCGGCCACCAGCGGCGCGACCAGCACCATCCCGACGGTCGCCGCCGCGGCCACCACCACCGCCCGCGAGTTGGCACCCAGCGCCGCGACGGCCACCACCAGGACCACCAGCACCCCCGTCCCGGCCCGGCCCACGGTGCGGCCGGCCACGGCACGGGCCAGGGCCAGCGGCACGAGCGCCGCGCCCGTGGCGAGCGCGGGCTCCACGTCAGGCACCGAGGCCCACACCCCGACCATGCTGGCCACCGCCAGCGGGAGCGCCCACGGCCCGAGCGGGTGCAGCGGGCCCTCCTCGTCGTCGCCGGGCAGCACGAGGAGCATCGCGACGAGGGCGCCGGCAAGCGGCCGGACCGAGCCGTAACGCACGCCGAGGAGCACCGCCGATGCACCGACGAGGCCGACCGCACGCACGCGGAAGACCGCGGGACCGCGGCGGTCGACCAGGGCCACCACCACGCCGAGCAGGCCGGCGGTCACCGCCAGGCCGACCTGCTGACGAACGACCTCGCTCATCGCCGCGGCCCGGCGGTCCTCACCGTGCCGTCACCCGGACCGTGTGCCAGCCGCGGGCGCCATCGGGCGCCACGTCGGTGACCTGCTCGGTCTGGGTGGTCCCGGTCCCGTCGGTGGCCCGCACCTCGAGGGTGTGGCTTCCGGGCGTGGGCACCCAGTCATCGAGGACCCACTGCCGCCAGGTGGTCGCTGCGTACTCCTCGCCCAGCCGGGCGGGACGCCACGCGCCCTCGTCGATCCGGACCTCCACACCGGCGACCGCCCGGGTGGGGGCCCAGGCGACACCGGCGATCGCCACCGGCCGACCGGCGGTCACGGTCGCACCCGGGCGGGGCGTGTCGATGCGGGACTGCGTGAGCACGGGGCCCTCCCGGGACCAGCCCCGGGGGATCCAGTACCCCTCGAACTCGTCGAAGCGCGTCAACCGGATCTCGTTCAGCCATTTCGTGGCCGACACGTAGCCGTACACACCGGGCACCACGAGGCGCGCCGGGTAGCCGTGGCGCTCGGGCAGGGGCTCCCCGTTCATGCCCACCACCACGAGGGCGTCGCGGCCGTCGAGGAGCGCCATGGGGAACCCAGCGGTGAAGCCGTCGACCGAGACGCCGACCACCTGGTCCGCGCGGGCCTGGACGCCGGCCTCGGCGAGGAGGTCGTCGAGGCGGCAGCCGAGCCACTTGGCGGTGCCCACGAGGTCGCCGCCCACCTCGTTCGAGACGCACGCGATCGTGGCGACGGTCTCCTGCATCGGTCGGGCCAGGAGCTGCTCGTAGGTGAGCGTGATCGGACGGTCGACGTAGCCCCCGACCCGGAGGGTCCACCCGTCGGTCGAGACCCGGGGCACGACGAGCGCGGTGTCGATCCGGTAGAAGTCCTCGTTCGGCGTGATGAACGGCGTGACCCCCTCCACGCCGAGTTCCACACCGGCGGGCACTGCGGGGGCGGGCACCGCGGGGCGGGGCAGCACGACCTTCAGGCGCTCCACGGCCACGGCGCCCTGCTGCTGCAGCCACCGCCCGGCCGCGCCGGCGGCCACCGCCCCGGCACCCACTGCGGCGGCGAGGCCCAGGAAACCGCGTCGGCTCCCGGCCTGTGCGGCCCGCATCGACACCACACGGTCGTCCGCGACCGCGGCGGGATCCGCGATCGGCGAGGCCGCCCGTCGGGCCCGGCCGGCGAGCACCACGAGGACCGCCGCGGCCACCACGCCCGCGACCACCGCCGGGAGCACGCCACCCCGTCCGCCGCGGCCCAGCGAGGCGACAACACCGATCAGGGCGAACACCCCCACGCCCACGAGCGCGGCCCGCACCGAACGGCGCACGGCGAGCACGCCGACCACGGCCGCCGCCACGGCGAGCAGGACGAGCGTGCCGGCCATCAGCACGGCCTTGTCGGACGTGCCGAAGGTGCTGATGGCCCAGTCCTTGACCGCCGGCGGGACGAGGTCGACCACGCGGTCGCCCACCACGGTGACCGGGGAACGGAACGTGTCCCACAGCCCGGCGAGGAGCTCGGCCGCGGCCAGCCCACCCGCCATGGCCAGCAGACCGGTGACGACGCCCTGCCAGAGGGGCACCCGGGGCGGGGCCGGGGGCGCGGTGGTGCCAGTGCTCACGCCGCAAGGATGCCGCGCTCCGAGGTGGAGCGGCGTGCACCAATCCGTTCCGCGTTCGTTACGCTCTGTAGAGCGGTCGTGGCGATCGCAACGGCCCTCGACGGCCGACGACCACAGGGGGCAGTGGGTTTCGTGGCGGGCCGAACGACGACGACGGGCCATGACCCCGCTGCTGCACCCACCACGGCGGTGCTCGGCCGACGCCACGGGTGGGACGCCCTCGCCGAGGTGCGCGACGAGGTGGAGGACCTCGCCCGGTCCTCCGGCGTGGGCCCGTTCTGCCGCCCGGCCTGGTGGGAGGTGTGGCACCGCTACCTCGAGCCGGACGCCCCGCTCGTGCTCCTGACCGTGCGCTCCACCGAGAGGACACTCCTCGGGGCCCTGCCGCTCACCCGGGTCCGGCGCCACCTTCACGCCCGGGTCCCGCTCGCGGTGTCCTACGTCGGGGTGGCCGGCGCGGGCACCGGTTCGGCCGATCACGTCGGCCCGGTGACGGGGTCGCCCGAGGTCGCCGCCGCGCTGTTCGAGGCCGCCGACCGCGAGGCGGGACACTCGTCGCTGTACCTCGAGAACCTCGACCCCCGGTGGGCCGAACTCGCCCTGCGCCTGCCCGGGGCCCGCGCCACCCGACGGACCGGGTGTCCGGCCGTGACACGGGCCCCCGACGGGGCCTTCTCCGACTCGTGGACCAAGAAGATGGCCAAGAACGTCCGCCGGCGTCACCGGCAGATGACCGAGGAGGGCATCACCGCCCGCTGGGTTCCGGCTGGTGACGGGTTCGACGACGCGCTCCGCGCACTGCGACGCGTACACGAGGGTCGGTGGAACGCGCAGGGCGGCGCGGGCAATCTCGATGACGACCGGATGCGCCTGCTGGCCGAGCTGGCCGACCGCGGCCGCGCGCCCGACACGCCGTGGATCCTCCTCCTCGAGCAGGGTGACCGCGTGGCCGCGGCGATGCTGGGGCTCCGGGCCGGCGACTCGTTCTGCGTCTACAAGACCGGCTGGGACCCGGAGTTCGCCCGGCTCAGCCTGGGCATCGTGATGGGTACTGTCGCGATGGAGTGGGCGCAGGAGCAGGGCCTGCACACGTTCGACTACCTGCGGGGCGACCGCGGGCACAAGAAGGACCTCGGCTGCGAGGCGGTCGAGGACACGTGCGTGCTGGTCCCCCGTGGTGCGGCGGGACGACTGCTCGAGCAGCGGGAGCGCCTGGCCTCCGACGGCATCCGTCCGGGCTGGTACGAACCGGCCACCGGGGCGATCGGCCGGGTGCGCCACGCCCTGCCCGGCGGCTGATCAGCCGGAGCGCCCCCTGGTCGCGGCCCACCGGTAGACCTCGGCGAGCCGTTCGGCGGACCGTTCCACGGTGAAGCGGGATGCGAAGTCCTCGCGGCCCGCCGCCGCGAGCGAGGCCGCGAGGTCGGGGTCACCGAGGACGCGGGCGACGGCGCCGGCCACGTCCTCCGGCGCCGCGACCAGGGCGTTGCGGCCGTCGACGGCCACCCCCTCGATCCCGTCGACCGGCACGATCACCACCGGGCATCCGCTCGCCCAGGCCTCCAACATGCCGCCCGCCGCCCCTTCCCGGTGCGACGTCGAGAGCCAGCAGTCCGCGGCGTGGAGCAGCACCGGCACGTCATCGCGGTGACCGAGGAAGCGGACCTGGTCGCCGTGGGCGAGCCCGCGGCGTTGCGACTCCAACCGCCCGGCCGCGGTCCCGTCGCGCCCGGCCACCAGGACCACGGCCTCCGGCACCTGCTCGACCAGGCGATCGACCGCGGCCAGCACCCGCTCCAGTCCCTTCGCCGGCTCCAGCCGGGCCACCACCAGCACGATCCGGTCGGTCGGGGCGAGACCCAGCTCGGCACGGACCTCCTCCACACGCCCCGGGTCCACCCCGGCGAACCGCGCCGTGTCGCGACCGCGTTCGGCCACGCGGATCCGAGCGGCGGGGACCCGCAGGGCGGTGCCACGCGACCGGCCCACCCCGGGGGTGACGGCCTGGTAGCGGGTGCGGGCGATCCTCCCCATCGCCACCTGCTCCGCCTCGACGACCTTCAGCTTCCATGGCGCCACCCCACCCTCGCTCGCGGAGGTCTGGGTGGTCGTGGCCCAGGTGACGAGGAGCGGGGTCCGCGTCGGGAGCACCGCCAGCGACGCGGCCACCTCGGCGTCGAACAGGGTGGCGTGGACCAGGTCGGGCCGGGAGCCCTTCACCAGCCGGGCGAGCTCACGGGCCCGGCCGGGCACGCCCCGGGACCCGGAGAGGTCGTGGACCCGCACCCCCATGGCCTCCACCTCCGGCACCTTGATGCGGCGGTCGGTGAGGAGGGCCAGTTCGAGCCCGATGCCCTCGGCCATGAGCAGCGGTGCGGTGACCACGAACGACTGCTCGGCACCGCCCTGGCCGTTCAGGCCGGGCAGGACCGCGAGGACGCGCACCGGGGGCTCAGCGCCCGGTGGCCACGAGCTGGGACATGGCGTCGTTGGCCACGTCGCTCAGCGGCCCGGGCACGATGCCGATCACCAGCACACCCACCACGCACAGGGCCATCGCCAGACCGGTCGCGGCCGGGATGCGCACCCGCCGCGGTTCGACCTCGGGCTCGGTGAAGTACATGGTGACCACGATGCGCAGGTACATGAACGCCGACACCACGGCGGTGAGCATGGCCAGCACCGCCAGCCACGTGTAGCCCGACTCCACCGCGGCCGCGAGCACGTAGAACTTCGCGAGGAAGCCGGCGGTGAGCGGCACACCGGCCTGGCTCAGCAAGAGGATCGTGAACACCAGCGCCAGGCCCGGGCGGCTCCGGCTCAGGCCCTCGTAGTCGGACAGGTCGTGGTGGCCGTCGCCCCGGCGGCCCACCACCGCCACCACGGCGAAGCTGCCCGCGGCCATGAACGTGTAGGCGACCAGGTAGAAGAGCGTCGCGGCGTCGCCGGCGGCCGAGGCGGCCAGCACGCCGAGCAGGACGAAGCCGGCGTGGTTGATCGACGAGTAGGCGAGCATCCGCTTGACGTTGGTCTGGGAGATCGCGAGGAAGGCGCCGACGACGAGCGTCAGCACCGTGAGCGCCGCCACCAGCGGCTGCCACTCGGTCCGGTAGGTGGGGCCGAAGGTGGTGACGTACACGCGCAGGAGCGCCGCGAACGCCGCCGCGGTGACCGCTGTGGCCATGAAGGCCGTCACCGGTGTGGGCGAGCCCTGGTACACGTCGGGCTTCCAGTTGTGGAACGGCACGGCCGCCACCTTGAACCCGAAGCCGACGAGCATGAAGGCCAGGCCGCCGAGCAGCAGGGCGTTCTGGGTGATCACCGTGGAGGCCAGGAACGACTGGATCCGTGACAGGTTCGTCGACCCGGTGGCGCCGTAGGTGAGGGCGATCCCGTAGAGAAGGAACGCGGAGGAGAACGCGCCGAGCACGAAGTACTTCAGGCCCGCTTCCTGGCTGGAGATCCGGCGGCGGTGCATCGCGGCGAGCACGTACACCGCCACGGACAGGATCTCGAGCCCGATGAACACCACGATGAGGTCGTTGGCCGCGGCCATCGTCACGCCGCCGGAGGCCGACAGCAGCATCAGGACGTACCACTCGGCGCCGCCGAGGCGCTCGCGACGGAGGTAGGCCTCGAGCAGCAGCGCCCCGAGGATCACCGACACGCAGATGGTGGCGGTGACCACGAGCGAGAAGCCGTCGAGCACCAGGGCCCCGCCCATGACGGACTCGGGCCCGGTGTCCTGCACTCGCTGCCAGAGCGGGACCACCGCGCAGATCGCGGCGGTGGCGGCGGAGATGGTCCACACGGCGTGGAACCACCCCGGGAGCCGGCCCCGCAGGACCGACACCACGGTGAGCAGCAGAATGCCGCCCAGCATCAGGATCAGGTTCGGGGCGATCGCCGACCAGTCGACATCGGGCGTGGGGATGTCCTTGGTGGCCGCGAGCACGGCGACGAGCCCGGTCATCCGCCCTCACCCTTCCGCTCGGCGGCCTCGGCCGGACCGACGTACTGGCGCTCCACCGCGGTGAAGCCGTCGGAGTGGCGGTCGACGTGCGCCACGAGGGCCTTCACCGACGGCTCGATGCGCTCGAGCATGGGTGCCGGGTACAGACCGAGGAACACGATCAGCACGAGCAGCGGGGCCAGCACCATCAGCTCGGTCGGCCGCAGGTCCTTCATCTTCGCGTTCTCACCGGTGGCCGGGCCGTGGAACGTGCGCTGGTACGCCCACAGCAGGTACAGCGCGGCGAGGATCACGCCGGTCACGGCGACGACGCCCCACCACCGGGCCCCCTCGAAGGCACCGAGGAGGGACAGGAACTCACCGGGGAAGCCGTTCAGACCCGGGAGGCCCACCGAGGCGAGCATCACGAGCGTGAACACGGCGGCCATGATCGGCGCGGACTTCTGCAGGCCGGACAGGTCCGAGATCAGCCGGGTGTGGCGCCGCTCGTAGATGTAGCCGACGAGCAGGAAGAGGGCGCCGGTGGTGATGCCGTGGTTCACCATCACGAGGACGCTGCCCTCGATGCCCTGCACGGTGAGGCTGAAGATGCCGAGCACACAGAAGCCCATGTGGGCGACCGACGAGTACGCCACGAGCCGCTTCAGGTCCTTCTGCATCGTGGCGACCACCGCGCCGTAGGTGATGCCGAGGACCGCGAGGGTCAGGAGCACGGGCCGCAGGGTGACGGCGGCATCGGGGAAGAGGTAGAGGCCGAAGCGGATCAGGCCGTAGGTGCCGAGCTTCAGCATGACGGCGGCGAGGATCACCGAGCCCGCGGTCGGCGCCTCCGTGTGGGCGTCGGGCAACCACGTGTGCAACGGGACGAGCGGGACCTTGATGGCGAGCGCCACGGCGAAGGCACCGAAGATCCAGAGGGTCGCCGGTCGTGAGATGACCTGGTCCCGGGCGATGGTCACCATGTCGAAGGTGAGCGGGCCACCGGTCCCCCGCTGGTGGAGGATGCCGGTGGCGACGATGCCCACGAGCATCAGTGCGGAACCGGCCATCGTGTAGAGGAAGAACTTCGTGGCCGCGTAGACCCGCCGGCCGTGACCCCACAGTCCGATGAGGAAGTACATCGGCACGAGCACGAGCTCGAAGAAGACGAAGAACACCACCAGGTCCATGGCGGCGAACACGCCGACCGAGGCACCCATGAGCACGAGCAACCACGCGAAGTACGGCTTGGGGTCGTGCGAGGGGGTGGAGCCCAGGATCGCGATCGGGAACATCAGGCCGGTCAGCACGATCAGGAACAGCGAGATCCCGTTCACCCCGAGGTGCAGGCTGATGCCGAGGTCGGAGATCCAGGGCTGGTTCACCTGGAACTGGAAGCGGGCGACGTCCTTGAAGCCCACGAGCATCCAGACGGACAGCACGCCGGTGGCCACGGCGACGAGGAGCGCCACGGGCCGGAACAGATCGCCGCGGGACCTGGGGATCAGGCCGATCAGCGCCGCGCCGGCGAACGGCAGGAGGATCATCGCCGGGATGACCGGGAACTGGGAGGTGGTGGCGGCCAGCATCACAGGCTCATCCTCGTGACGACGAAGGCGAGCACGAGAACCGCTCCCACCGCCACGCCGAGTGCATAGCTGCGCACGAAGCCGGGTTGCAGCGGCCGGAGCGCCTTCCCGATCCAGCGGGAGCCGCTCCCCACGCCGTTGACGGCGCCGTCGACGACCTTCTGGTCGAACTCGGCGAGGGCGTCGAATGAGGTCTCACCGGGCCCACCGACCACCTTCGCGTAGGTCTCGTCGATGTACCAGGCGTGAGCCAGAACCGGCTTCTCGATCTTCTCGGGGGCCACCTTGTGCTGCTGGTACACCCGGTAGGAGAACCACACGCCGAGCACCGCGCCGGTGGTGGCCACGATGGCGAGCGCCCAGAGGACGGCGCCACCGGGCAGCTCGTGCTCGCCGAAGAGGACCGGCTCGATCCAGATCGCGAGGTTCTCGAGGCGGTGGCTGAACGGCAGGTTCATGATGCCGCCCACCACGGCGAGACCGGCGAGCACCACCAGCGGGAGCAGCATCGTGACCGGCGCCTCCCGCGGGGTGTGGTCCGGGGTGAGGTGGTGGTCGTGGTCGTGGGCCGCGTCGTCGGAGTGGGCCGGATCGTGGGAGTGGTCCGCGCCGTGACCGACGGCCGACAGCGCCGCGTCCTCGTCGGTCCCGCCCTCGGGGAGCGACTCCGGCGTGTCGGATCGCCAGTGCTCGGCGCCGCCGAAGAACGTCATGATCATCAGGCGGGTCATGTAGAAGGCGGTCAGCACCGCGGCGACGATCCCGAGGAACCACAGGACCGGCCCGGCCGGTCCCGCGTTGAAGGCGCCGGCGAGCACCTCGTCCTTCGACCAGAAGCCGGAGAACGGTGGGATGCCGCTGATGGCGAGCCAGCCGATGCCCATGGTCACGAAGGTGATCGGGAGGTACTTGCGCAGGTTGCCGTAGCGGCGCATGTCCTGCTCGTGGGCCATCGAGTAGATGACGGCGCCGGCACCGAGGAACAGCAGGGCCTTGAAGAAGGCGTGGGTGATCATGTGGAAGATCGCGCCCACGTAGTTCTGCGTGCCCACGGCGAGGAACATGAACCCGAGCTGCGACACCGTGGAGTACGCGAGCACCTTCTTGATGTCGTTCTGGGCCACACCGGCGCCGGCCGCCACCAGTGCGGTGAGCACGCCCACCCAGGCGATCACGTCGTTGGCCCAGCCCGCCTCGGCCATCACCCCGCTCAGGCGGGTGAGGAGGAACACGCCGGAGGTCACCATCGTGGCCGCGTGGATGAGCGCGGAGACCGGAGTGGGACCGGCCATGGCGTCGGGGAGCCACACGAACAGCGGCAGCTGGGCCGACTTGCCGGTGGCGGCGAGGAAGAACAGCAGCGCCACCGCGGTGGCGGTCACGCCGGCGAGCTTGGGGGCCGCCGCGTTGATCTCGGAGTAGTTGACCGTGCCGAGGGTGACGAACAGCAGGAAGGTGCCCAGCATGAACCCGAGGTCACCGATCCGGTTCGTGACGAAGGCCTTCTTGCCGGCGGAGGCGTTGGCCGGATCGGTGAACCAGAAGGAGATGAGCAGGTAGGAGCAGGCGCCCACGCCCTCCCAGCCGAGGAAGGTCATCAGCAGGTTGTCGCCGAGGACGAGCAGCAGCATCGAGGCGACGAACAGGTTCAGGTAGACGAAGAACTTCGAGTAGTTCGGATCGCCCTTCATGTAGCCCACGGCATACAGGTGGATCAGCGCGCCGATGCCGGTGATGAACAGGCACATCACGCCGCTGAGCTGGTCGAAGAACAGCCCGAAGGACACCTGGAAGGACCCGGCGGGGAGCCACTGCCACAGGGTGACGGTGACGTTGCGCTCCTCGGCGGGGAGACCGAGCAGGTGGAGGAACACCGCGGCGCTGACCACGAAGGAGCCGGCGACGGCCAGGGTGGCCACCCAGCCCGCGGCCGGGTCACCGAGCTTGCGGCCGGCCACGACCAGCAGCAGGAACCCCGCCACCGGCAGGGCCGGGATGAGCCAGATCGCGTCCACCTCAGCCCCTCATCAGACTCACGTCATCGGCGTTCGCCTCCTGGCGACGCCGCATGATGGCCACGATGATCGCCAGACCGACGACCACCTCGGCGGCGGCCACCACCAGCACGAAGAAGACCACGGCCTGGCCGCCCACGTCGTCGAGGAGCCGGGAGAAGGTCACGAAGGTGAGGTTCACCGCGTTGAGCATCAGCTCGACGCACATGAACATCACGAGCGGGTTGCGGCGCACCATGAGGCCCACGGCGCCGATCGAGAAGATCAGCGCGGCGAGCACCAGGTACCAGGAACCGGTCAGCTGGAGGCTCACGACCGGCCCCCCTCGGACCCCACCGCACCGGCGCCGGAGGTGGCGCCCTCCTCGTCGGGCGGCAGCGGCACCTCGTGACCCGGGTCGTCGGCCTCGTCGCGGAGTGTCGCGATCGGGCCGCGGTCGGACCCGGCCTCCTGCGGCACCACGTCCCCGTCGTCCGACCCGTCCTCGGGCGGGGCCGGGAGCTGGTCGAGGGCCGTGCCGTCGGGGAACTCGTCGAGGTCGATCGGGCTGCCGCCCACCTTGCGGCTCAGGACCACCGCACCGATCACGGCGACGGTGAGCAGGAGGGCGGTGATCTCGAAGGCGAAGACGTAGTCGGTGAACAGCACCCTCCCGAGCCGGTTCACGTCGGACACGCCCGGATCCAGCGGGGCCACGCCCGAGCCGGCGCCGGTGGCGCGCTCACCCGCGGCCAGGAGCACGGTGAGTGAGAGGCCCAGGATGGCCACGCCGATGATGATCGCGGTGACCCGTTGGCCGACCAGGGGGTCACGTTCGAGCGCCTCGGCGCGGTCCACGCCCAGCAGCATGATCACGAAGAGGAACAGGACCACGATGGCGCCCGCGTAGACGATCACCTGGATGGCCGCGAGGAAGTAGGCCCCCTGGTTCAGGAACAGGACCGCGATGCCGAACAGCGTGGCCACCAGGCTCAGCGCGTTGTGCACCGGGTTGCGCAGCAGCACCACACCGAGCGCGCCACCGAGGCAGATCGCGCCGGCGAGCAGGAAGGTGAGCATCTCGACGCGCATCAGTGGTGCCCCCCGTGCGCGTCACCGTCGTGATCACCATGACCGTGATCACC
>JBMOJH010000056.1:0-21247 GCA_049316905.1 Microthrixaceae bacterium
CCCGACCTCTTGACCCCCAGTCAAGCGCGCTAACCAAACTGCGCCACAGCCCGGGGAGCGATCACTGTAGCCAAGCGCCCGCGACCCCCACGAACGCGGCCGGCCCCGCTGCCGGCACATCCATCGCACGGTGCGGTCGCCCCGCGACGAGCTGGCGAATGGGAAGGTGACGGCGCGGCCGGGGGCCGACCTCGAGGGTGGACGCGGGCGGGCAGGAGGTGGGCTGTGCCCATGACGCGCCCCGGACGTAGGACCGGTCACACAAACCGGCCCAGGACGGGCACTGTTCTGATCCGGCGCTGTTCTGATCCGGCATCGTTCTGATCCGGCAGTACAGGCCGCACAGGCGGCACTCAACGCTCGGTGCGTGGTAGTGCGACAGCAGAAGCCGACGTCGGGTGTCGCACGACCACGCACGAACCATCACCCGACCGGTCTCGGATCTGAGGAGATTGGACCGCGCCAGGGGCACGTCAGGATCCTCAGAACTGGCGGGCGGCCGGCAGGGGGGCAAGTGCCGATAGCTGCTGCCCGCCTTGGACAGTCGCGACGCCGGACCCACTGTCACATGACCCTTCTAGGGTGCGTACGTATGTTCGATCCGGCTGCTTCCGAACCCGAGGGCGTGAACGGTGCGGACCCGCGGGGTGACCGGCTCGAGGAGCTGCGCGCCGGGTGGGCCGCCGAGACCGACGACGAACAGCTCATCGGCGGGGTCAGCGGCCTGTCCGACGACCAGCTCCTCTCCCGCATCTCGCGCCTCGAACGCGACCGCCGCCGCCTGGACGCCGCCACGCTCGAGGCCAGCGCCGAGCTCGCCGCCCGCGGCATCCCCCAGCGCCGCAACGGCCACCGACCCGCCACGTTCCTCGCCGTCGAACACCACCTCGACAAGGCCGAGGCCGCCCGCCGGGTGCGCCTCGGCGCCTTCTGCCGCGATTTCGCCGCCCTCGCCGACGCCCTACGCGAGGAGCGCCTCACGCTCGCCCACGTCGCGCTCGTGTCGTCGGTGACCAACACCCGCAACCACGACGCGCTCCACGCCGCCCAGCACCACCTCGTCGACGCCGCCGCCGGCGTCCGCTTCGAACGCTGGGCCGACGAGGTCCGCGCCCTCGCGCGCCACGCCGATCCCGACGGGAACGAACCCCGTCCCGACCGCCGCTCGCTGACCTGGGGCCGCTCCGGCGACCTCCTCCGCTTCCGCGGGCAGCTCACGGGCGACGACGCCACCACCTTCGAGCACCTGCTCGACACGCAGGCCGACCGGCTGTTCCGCCGCGCCCGACAGGTCGAGCGCGCCGTCAGCGGCGAGCTGCCCGCGCCCACCCGTCCGCAACTCCACGCCGACGCCCTCGTCGACCTGATCCGCCGCGGCGCCACCACCGACGACCCCACGGCCACCTTCGCCGACATCTCCGTCGTGGTGCCCGTCGACCACCCCACCCTCACGGGCACCACGGACCACCTCGACCCACTCGACCCCTCCTGGGCCGCGCACGACCACGGCGGCCGCCACATCGCGGACCTGCTCCTCACCCCCCGCCTCTGCACCGCCGACATCACCCCGGTGATCGTCAGCGTGCGAGGCGGCGAACCCCTCCTCGTCGGCAGCACTCGACGCCTCGCCACCCGCGCCCAGCGCCGCGCCGCCCGTGTGCGCGACGGCGGCTGTGTGTTCCCCGGCTGCGACTGCCCACCGAACTGGTGCGACCAGCACCACGTCGTCCGCCCCGCCGACGGCGGCCGCACCGATCCCGACAACCTCGCCACCCTGTGCCGGGCCCACCACGGCGTGGTCCACTCCACCGGCTGGCGCATGCGGGCCCACGGCGGGGGACGCTTCACGATCACCAGCCCCCGCGGTCGGCGCCTCACCTGCCAACGCCACGGCCGCCCCGCACCCGCACTCGAGTGACCTCCGCGCGTCGGCTCAGCGGATGAGCCACTCCACGCCCTGGATGAGGCGCCAGCCGAGGTAGATCGCGAGCGCCGCCACCAGAAGCCAGAAGTGCCATGGCGCCTTGGTGCGCTCCTCTTCGCGCCCCTCGGCCGAGGACTGCTGCACAGCAGGGCGCTCATCGGGTGCGGCCACGTGGTGGCCCTCCGGGCAGTCACCGTCGGGGCTCAGCGTCGACGGCGTGTAGAAGCGACTGCAGTCCTCACACCACGGCACGGTGCCGCTCCCCCGCCCCGCTCACACCGGCGGCACGCCGTGGCGCCGGTTCGAGAAGTGCCGGTCCTTGCCCTCTGCCCGGACGAGACGCCGGTGCACCTCGTTGCGCAGGTCCTCGAACTCCACGACCGCGTCGACGACCAACTCGGAGGCCAGGCGCAGGAGGTCCACGTCCTCCTCGTAGAGGCGGCGCTGCTCCGCCACGAACGCCGCGCGCTCGTCGGGGTCCTCGATCGCCGCGATCTTGTTCGCGAACACCGCGTTCACGGCGGCCTCGGGCCCCATCACCGCGATCTTGGCGGTCGGCAGCGCGAGGGTGGCCACCGGATCGAAGGCCGGTCCGCTCATCGCGTACAGCCCGGCGCCGTACGCCTTGCGCACCACCACCGACACCTTCGGCACGGTCGCCTCCGACACGGCAGTGATCATCTTCGCCCCGTGGCGGATGATCCCCTCGCGCTCCACCTGCGTGCCGATCATGAAGCCCGGCACGTCCGCGAGGAAGATCAGTGGCACCCCGAACGCGTCACACAGCCAGATGAACCGGGCGGCCTTGTCGGCCGAGTCGGTGAACAGCACCCCGCCCTTGTGCATCGGGTTGTTCGCCACCACCCCCACCGGCCGACCCTCCAGCAGGCCGAAGCCGGTGATCAGCTCGGGGGCGAACAGCGGCTTGATCTCGAAGAGCGATTCCGCGTCGAGCAGTCCGTCGAGCACGTCGTGCATGTCGTAGCCCGCCGCCTCGTCGGTCGGGACCACCGCCGGGGTCAGCGGGCGCACCGGCGGCACGGGTTCGAAGTGGGGCGGCGGCTCCGACCACCGCTGCGGCAGGTAGGTGAGGTAGGCCCGCGCCTGGTCGATGGCGTCCTCGTCGTCGTGGGCGAGGTTGTCGCCGCAGCCCGACACCGTGGCGTGCAGACGCGCCCCGCCGGTCTCCTCCAGGGTCGCGGTCTCGCCGATCACCATCTCGGCCATGCGGGGCGAGCCCAGGTACATCGAGGCGTTCCCCTCGACCATGATCACGAGGTCGCAGAACGCCGGGATGTACGCACCCCCGGCAGCGGAGGGCCCGAACAGGCAGCACACCTGCGGCACCCGGCCCGACAGCTTCACCTGGTTGTGGAAGATGCGGCCGGCCCCCCGGCGGCCCGGGAACAGCTCCACCTGGTCGGTGATCCGGGCCCCGGCGGAATCCACGAGCCAGACCACGGGCAACTCGTCCCGCAGGGCGGTCTCGGTGAGCCGCACGATCTTCTCCACCGTCCGGGCGCCCCACGATCCCGCCTTCACGGTCGGGTCGTTGGCCATCACGCACACCGGACGGCCGTCGATCTCCCCCACGCCGGTCACGACGCCGTCGGCCGGCAGGTCCTCGGCCATGCCGGGGCGGTACGGCGCATTGGCCAGGAGCTGATCCTCCACGAACGTCCCGGGGTCGCAGAGCAACGCGATCCGGTCGCGCACGAAGAGCTTGTTCTGCGCGGCCAGCTTCGCCCCGCCGGCCTCGCGGTTGCCCGCGAGTGCCCGGGCCACGGCCCCCCGCACCTGCTGGTTCGGGTCGTCGGCCGCCGGGGTCTCGGGACGCTCTGTCATCGCCGGGGAGTCTCGCGGAGACTCCCCGGCGGCGTCAGGTCCGAGCCGTCAGGGCACCGAGATCAGGTCGACCACGAACACCAGGTCCGCGTTCGCCGGGATCCCCGAGCCCGGGGGCGGCGTGGCCCCGTAGGCCTTGGCGGCCGGGATGACGAGCGTGCGGCGCCCGCCGGCCTTCATGCCCACGAGTCCCTCGCTCCAG
Source organism: Microthrixaceae bacterium (assembly GCA_049316905.1). GTDB lineage: Bacteria > Actinomycetota > Acidimicrobiia > Acidimicrobiales > Microtrichaceae > CAIPVR01. The sequence goes on from JBMOJH010000056.1 coordinate 3,972, forward strand.
CCGGGGATCACCTGGTCGAGCGAGAAGGTGATCGGCTCACCCCGGCTCCACGAGGCGTCGAACACCTTCCCGTTGGAGGCGAGCGCACCCACGTACTGCACCGTCACGGTGTCGCCGGCCTTCACCTCGGTCCCCGTGCCCACCACGTCGTCGGTGATCTTCAGCTCGGTCGTGGTGCCCTCGACCGTCGGCACCTTCGGCTCGCCCCGCTCGGCGACCGCCTTGGCCTCCGGCGTGTTCGCGACCGTGGTGGAGGCACCCGAGGACGAGCCGCCCCCCGCCTCGGTGGTGGTCGTCTCCTTCGAGCCGGAGCTCGAGTCGTCGCCGCACCCGGCGAGCAGCAGCGCCCCGGCCAGGCCGAGCGCACCCACGGCGGCGGCGCGCCGGCCGCGTCCGGCGCTCATCGCCAGCTCACGTCGACGAGGTCGACGGTGAAGACGAGCGTCTCGTTCGGGGCGATGCCGGCCCCGGGCGGCGGGTTCGCGCCGTAGGCCATGTCGCCCGGGATCACGAGCGTGCGGCGACCGCCGACCTTCATCCCGACCAGGCCCTCGCTCCAGCCGCGGATCACGCCGTCGAGCGGGAAGCTGATCGGCGCACCCCGGTCCCAGGAGGCATCGAACTGCGACCCGGTGGAGGCCGACACACCCACATAGTGCGCCGTGACGGTCGCGCCGGGCGTGACCTCCTCGCCGCTGCCCTCGACCTCGTCGGTGACGATCAGCTCCGTGACCGCCTCGGTGGCGCCCAACTGGGGCTTGCCCCGGGCCTCGACCTCGTCCCTGTACTGGCTCATGCACGCCTCCTGGCGACGGCGGGCCGACGGTGGCCCGGACCGACGGGCAGCGTAGGCCCGCTCACCCGCCCCGGCGGCGCACCCTGATCTTGATCGGGGTGGACTCGAGGCCGAAGGCCTCCCGGAGCTGGCGCTCGATGTAGCGCAGGTAGGAGGCCGGGACCTCCTTGTTGGTGAAGAGCGTGAACGTCGGCGGATCCGTCGCACCCTGGGTGGCATACAGGATGCGGCCGCCGTGCGGAGCGGGCTGGGCCTGCTGGGCCCGGCGGATCACGTCGTTCACCTTCCGGGTCGGGACCCGGGTCCGGTACTGCGAGATCGAGTCCTCGAGCGCGGGGAGCAGCCGGTGCACGCCCTTGCCGGTGAGGGCGGACACCTTGAGCACGGGGGCCTGACCGAGGAAGTGGAGCTTCTGGCCGAGCTGGTACAGCACGTCGAGGCGCTCCTCGGCGTCGAGCAGCTCCCACTTGTTGAGCACCACCACGATCGGACAGCCGGCCGCGTCGACCCGCTCGGCGAGGCGCTGGTCCTGGTGGGTGATCCCCTCGGTGGCGTCGATCACGAGCAGCGCCACCTCGGCGGCGTCGACCGCCTTGAGGGCCCGGACCATGGAGAAGTACTCGGTGCCCTCGTCGATCCGCGCACGGCGCCGCATGCCCGCGGTGTCCACGAAACGGATCGGCCCGAAGTCGGTGTCGACCAACGTGTCGATCGTGTCGCGCGTGGTGCCGGGCATGTCGTGGACCACGGCGCGGTCCTCGCCGATGAGCCGGTTGAAGAGCGTGGACTTCCCCACGTTCGGCCGGCCGACGAGCGCCACCGAGACCGATCCGTCGCCGTCGGACTCCTCGGGGAGGTCGGACTCCTCGGCCTCGCCGGGCGGGGCGGGCTGGTCGGGCAGAACCTCGAGGAGCCGGTCCAGGAGGTCGCCGGTGCCCCGTCCGTGCAGGGCGGAGGCCGGGTACGGCTCACCCAGACCCAGCGACATGAGGTCCCACACCGCGGCCTCGTGCGCGGTGTCGTCCACCTTGTTGGCCACGAGCAGCACGGGTGCGCCGAGGCCCCGGAGGAGCTCCGCCACGCGGGCGTCCTCGTCGGTCACCCCGACGGTGGCGTCCACGACGAACAGCACGGCGTCCGCGGTGCGGATCGCCTCCTCCGACTGGCGGGACACCTTCTTGTCGAGGTCGCTCCCGCCCGGCATCCAGCCCCCGGTGTCGACCAGGAGGAACGGCCGGCCGAGCCACTCGGCCTCCACCTCCTTGCGGTCGCGGGTCACGCCGGGCTTCTCCTCGACGATCGCCACGCGACGGCCCAGGACCCGGTTCATCAACGTGGACTTGCCCACGTTCGGGCGGCCGACGATCGCCACCACCGGCAGCTCCGCGCTCATCGGGCGCCCACCGGCAGGTCGCGGGTGACGTCCAGCGCGCGCCGGAGCGAGATGCCGTCGGTGGGCACCACCTCCACCGGGCGGGGCAGGTCCTCGGGCGCCGTGCCGTCGAGGAAGACCCCGCGGGACAGGCACACGTCGGGCAGCAGGTACCGGTGCCCGGCGGGTTCGTCGGCCAGCACCGCTGCGAGGTCGGCCCCGACCATCAGGCCCGTCACGCCGATGTTGCCGCCGAAGAAGCGGTTCGGCACCTCGATCACGCGCACGTCGGGCCGGCCGAGCTCGGCGACGAGCGGCCCGAGGACCCGGGCCCCGTACGGACCGGTGAGGATGCCGACCGGGGCGTCCCGTCGGGGACCGAGCCGCACCGGGCGACCGTCCTCCGCGGGCCCCGAGGGCAGGCCGCACGGGCCGTCGGCGGCGGCCGGTTCACCGCGCGGCGCCCGGTAGCCCTCGGCCGGCGCGCCGTCGACCCACGCGAAGAAGCCGGGCTGGACGCCGATCGCCTCGGTGGAGCCGCCCCGGAACTCGAGCTCGAACGCCCGCGCCATCCCGATGCCGTCCTCGTGCATGGCGAAGTCCCCGTACTCCTCCGCCGGCGGGAAGGGCCGGTCGGCCAGCAGGTAGTACTCGTCGGCCGCGTGGACCAGGGGCCGGCCCAGCACCGACCGGAAGACATCACGCGCCGCGTGCACGGTGTCGAGCACGGCCTCGGCCTCGGCCCGGGTGTGCGGACGCATCCGGGGCTCGGGGTTGTGGTCGCTCACCCCGAGGGGGACCACGGCGACCTCGGCCAGCTCGGGGTAGCCGTCGAGGATCCCGCACAGGGTGTCGGCCAGCACCGCGCCGTCGTTCACCCCCGGGCACACCACCACCTGGCCGTGCACCTCGATCCCGGCGTCGAGCAGCGCCCGCAGCCAGCGCAGGCTCGTGGCCCCGCGCCGGTTCCGCAACATCTCGGCCCGCACGTCGGGGTCCGTGGCGTGGATGCTCACGTACAGCGGCGACAGCCCCTCGGTCAGCACCCGCTCGAGGTCGGCCTCGGTGAAGCGGGTGAGGGTGGTGAAGTTCCCGTAGAGGAACGAGAGCCGGTAGTCGTCGTCCTTGAGGCTCAGGCTGCGGCGCATGCCCGGCGGCAGCTGGTAGATGAAGCAGAACTCGCAGTGGTTGTCACAGGTGCGCACCTCGTCGAAGAGCGCCGAGGCCACCTCCACCCCGAGCGGCACGCCCTCGGCCTTCGGCACCTCCAGATCGAGTTCGAGACCGCCCCGGCGCAGCTCGAGCACCGGGTCGGGCCCGTCGGTCAGCACCCGGTACTCGATCACGTCGCGGACGGGCCGGCCCTCGACCGTGAGGATCTCGTCGTCCACCCGCACCCCGGCGGCCTCGGCCGGCGATCCGGGCGCGACGGCGACGACTCGGGCGAGGGACATGGGCGCCGATGGTACCGGCGATCCCCGACCCGACAGGTCGGCCGCCATGACGTGTGGCACACTCGCGCAGCTGTGCACCCCCTCCCGGGGGACCGAGGGAGGTACGTCATGTCCGTTCGATCGCCGCGCCGCGCCGCACGTCGGCCGGCACTCGTCGGTGCCCTCCTGGGCGCCGTCCTGCTGGTGGCCGCCGCGTGTGCGCCGATGCCACCGCCGCCCGCCACGGGTCTCAACCCCGACACCGCACCCGATGCGGGGCTGGCCGCCTACACCGGCGACGGCCCGTACAAGGTGGGCGTCACCACCCTGGACCTCTCCGACCGCAAGGTCGAGGTCTGGTACCCGGCCGACAACGCCCAGGTGGGCTCCACGCCCAAGGACGTCTACTTCATCCGGTCGTTCATCCCGCCGTCGTTCGACTCGCTGATCCCGCCGTCGGTGAACCCGCCGTTCGAGACCAACGCCTACCGCGACGTGCCGGCAGCCGCCGGCGCCTTCCCGCTGTCGATCTTCAGCCACGGCGCGGCGGGCTTCCGCCTCACCTCCACCGAGCTGACCACGCACCTGGCCTCGTGGGGCTTCGTCGTGATCTCCCCGGACTACCTGGAGCGGGGCCTCGCGAACGCCCTGGGCTCCCCGCCGGCGAACCCGCGGTCCGACACCGTGGTGGCCGGTGAGGCGATCAACCTCGTGAAGAACGCGTCGGACACCCCGGGCGGACTGCTGTCCGGCCACGTCGACGGCACGAAGGTCTACCCGTGGGGCCACTCGGCCGGCGGCGGCACCACGCTGCGCCTGCTGCAGCGTCCCGACGTCGACACCGGCATCCCGATGGCCGCCGGCATCTCGTCGCTGGCCATCGCCCAGGGGACGGCCACGCCGCTGCCCGCCGGCAAGAACATCACCTGGCTCGCCGGCCGCCAGGACGGCATCGCGGCCGTGGACAACGTCCGCAACGGCTACGACTACACGCCCGGCGAGAAGAAGATCGTCGAGTTCGACGGCGGCGGCCACAACAACGGCTTCACCGACCTCTGCGAGATCGGTGGCGGCGGCGTCGCGGCGCTGGCGATCGCCACGGGCCTGCCCGTTCCGGACGCCCTGCTGAACCTCGGCAACGACGGCTGCGTGAGCCCGCCGTTCGCGGACTCGCCGGTCCTGTGGCCGCAGATCGGGCACTTCCTCGTGGCGGAGTTCCGTTACCGGGCCGGCGTCGACGCCCAGCCGGTGGGCCTCGGCAACCAGGTGACCGCCTCGCTGCCGAACATCATCCGCTACAGCCACGCACCCTGAGCGACAGGTGGCGGTCGTGCGGCGGCCGTAGGCTCCGATCCGTGAGCCCGGCCCCGCACCCCGCCACCGTCAGCAGCCCGACCGTCCCCGACGGGCCGGTCGAACAGATCCTGCTCGCGGCACCCCGCGGCTTCTGCGCCGGCGTGGAGATGGCCATCAAGGCGCTGGCCTGGATGGTGCGGGCCTTCGACGGTCCCGTGTACTGCTACCACGAGATCGTCCACAACAAGGCCGTCGTCCGCCGCTTCGAGGAGCAGGGCGTGGTGTTCGTCGACGACGTGGCCGAGGTCCCGCCGGGCCGACCGGTCATGCTCTCGGCCCACGGCTCCGCACCCGAGGTGGTCGCCGAGGCGCGCGAGCGCGGCGGGTTCGTGGTCGACGCGGTCTGCCCGCTCGTCACCAAGGTCCACCACGAGGTGAAGGTGCGGGCGGGCAAGGGCTACCAGATCGTCTACATCGGCCACGAGGGCCACGAGGAGGCGGTCGGCACCATGGCCGTCGCCCCCGAGGCGGTGCACCGGGTGGAGTCCACCGACGAGGTCGCCGCCCTCCCCGAGTTCGAGACGCCGGTGGCGCTGCTCGCCCAGACCACGCTCTCGCACCGCGACTGGGCCGACGTGGCCGAGGCCACCAAGGAGCGGTTCCCCGACATCTGGCTCCCGGGCCGCAGCGACCTGTGCTTCGCCACCACCAACCGCCAGTCCGCGCTGATGGCGATGGCGGACCGCTGTGACGCCGTGGTGGTGATCGGTTCCGCGAACTCGTCGAACACCGTCGCGCTGGCCAAGCTGGCCGCGGAGGCGGGGTGCCCGACCGTGTTGCGGATCAACTCGGTCGACGAGCTCCCCCGTCGGGCCGACGGCACCGTGGCACTCGCCGGCACCGTCGGCGTGACCGCCGGCGCGTCGGCCCCCGAGGAGCTCGTCGACGCCGTCCTCGCCGCCCTGGCCCCGGCGCCGGTGGAGGAGGTCCGGGTGACCGACGAGGACGAGTACTTCCCGCCGCCCCGCAACCTCCGCGACCTGCTCGCGGCGATCGACGCGGCCGGCGTGCTCGGCCTGGGCGGCGACCCCGGGGCGCGGCCGGCGGTCAACGACCGGGCGCTGCCGGCGAGTGAGGTCCTGGCCGCGCTGGCCTGACAATCTGGCCGGGATGACCTCGTTCCGGCTCTTCCTGCACGTCCTCGCGGCCTCCGTCTGGGTGGGCGGGCAGCTCGTCCTCCTCGGCCTCGTCCCCACCGTGCGGGAGTACGGCGCGGAGGCCACCACCAAGGTGGCACGGGCGTTCAACCGGGTGGCCTGGCCGGCGTTCGCGCTGGCGGTGGTGACCGGCATGTGGAACGTGTTCGCCGTGCCGCTCGAACTGCTGCGCCACCCGTGGATCGAGCTCAAGGTCCTGTGCGTCGCACTGTCGGGCATCGGGGCGTGGGTCCACCAGATCGCCCGCGGCAACAAGGTCATGCTGGCCGCCGGGGGCGCGGCGTCGCTCGGCTTCGGCGTGGCGGCGATGTACCTCGGATTCCTGGTGGTGCCGGTCTGAACCCGGCCGGCCGGGCCGATCCGGTCAGCGCCCGGCGGGCACCAGGGCCTTCGCCTCGTCGTAGAGGGCCTGGACCCGCTCACGCAGCCGCTCGGTGTTCTCCGTGACGACACGGCGCGGCACCCGGCCCTGGACCGGCACGTCGGGGTAGATCGGCTCGCCGATCACCACCCGCACGTGGGCGGGGCGCACCATCCTCTTCCCGATCGGCATCGCCCGGTCCGAGCCGCCGATGCCGATCGGCACGATCGGCACCCGGTTGCGGCACGCCACGAAGCTCGGACCGTCGAACAGGTCCTCCACCACCGGACCGTCCTTGCGGCGGCCCTCCGGGAACATCACCACCGGGTCACCGCCCTGCACCGCGCGCTCCGCGTTGCGCAGCGCCTCACGGTCGGCGTGCTCGCGGTCCACGGGGAACGACCCGTTGAACTCGATGAAGCGCCCCACCCGCGGGGCCCTCCACACGGAGTCCTTCACCATGTACCGCATCACCCGGGGCACCGCGACGGCCACGATCAGGAAGTCCACGTAGGAGCGGTGCACCGGTGCCACCACGAAGGGCACACCGACGGGCAGGCGCTCGCGGCCCACCACCCGGATCCGCCAGAACGGCGTGGTGAGCATCACGCCGAGGCCCCGCAGGAGCCGGTACGAGATGCGGCCGGCCTGCGTGATCGGCCGCATCGTGAAGAGGCTCTCGTGCACGCTCACGACCGCTCCCCCGTCCGCTCCTCCACCATCGTCGCCAGGAGGTCGACCACCTGCTCCACCCCGAGGCCCGTGGTGTCCACCACGTCCGCGCCCTGCGCCTCCACGAGCGGCGAGTGGGCCCGGCCGGAGTCCGCGGCGTCACGCCGGGCGATGTCGGCCGCCACGTCGTCGTAGTCGAGATCGGTCATCTCCTTCGCCCGTCGCCGGGCCCGCTCCGCCTCCGAGGCCGTGAGGTACACCTTGAGCGTGGCGTCGGGGAAGACCACCGAGCCGATGTCGCGCCCCTCGATCACGCCCCCGCCCCGCTCGAGGGCCCACAGCCGCTGGCGGGTCCGTAGCTCGGCGCGCACCGCGGGGTTGGCCGCCACGATCGACACCGCCCGGGTGACCTCCGGCCCCCGGATCTCGACGGTGGCGTCGATGCCGTCGACCACCACGCCGGCGTCGTCCACCCGGAGCTCCATGTCGGCCGCGATCCGTGCCACGGCATCGGCCTCCACCGGGTCCACGCCGCGCTGGATGGCCGCGAACGCCACGGCCCGGTACATCGCACCCGTGTCCAGGTAGCCGAGGCCGAGGCGCGACGCGAGGAGCCGGGCGACGGTGGACTTCCCCGACCCCGCCGGGCCGTCGATGGCGATGATCCTCAGGTCGGCGAGCTGCTGCAGGTCCATGCGAGCGCCGATCCTAGGGAGCACCGGGCCCCGGCACCGCAGCCGAGGGGCCGCGCAGCCGTTCGAGGTCGTCCCAGTAGCCGGGGTAGGTCTTCGCCACGCAGCCCGGGTCCGCGATCCGGATGCCGGGCACCCGCAGACCGAGCAGGGCGAAGCTCATCGCCATGCGGTGGTCGTCGTAGGTGGCCACCACGCCGGCGGTGGGCACACCCGGCCGGACCGTGAAGCCGTCGTCGTCCTCGGTGGCGTCCACGCCGAGGCGTCGGAGCTCGCTGACCACCGCGGCGATCCGGTCGGTCTCCTTCCCGCGGATGAACCCGATGCCGGTGACCACGGTCGGGCCCTCGGCGAACGGGGCGACCGCGGCGAGGGTCTGCGCGGTGTCGGACAGGTCCGCGAGATCCACGGTGATCCCCCGCAGATCGCCACCGCCCCGGACCTCGAGCGCGTCCTCCTCCCACCGGACCGCCACCCCCATCCGGGCCAGGACGTCCGCGAAGCGGGCGTCGCCCTGCAGCGACCCCGACCCGAGGCCCTCGATCCGCACGCGGCCGCCGGCGATGGCGGCGGCGGCCAGGAAGTACGAGGCGGCCGACGCGTCCGGCTCCACGGCCAGGGTGCTCCCCCGGTACCCCGTGGGCGCCACGGAGATCACGTCGCCCTGGCGCCGCACCGCGGCACCGAAGTGCTCCATGACCGCGAGGGTCATCTCCACGTAGGGGACCGACACGAGCGGCGTGGTGATCCGAACCTCGAGGCCCTCGGGCATGCAGGGGGCCGAGAGCAGGAGGCCGGAGAGGAACTGGCTGCTGACGTCGCCCGCGACCTCGACCGCGGACCCGGTCAGCCGCCCGCCGCCCAACCGCACGGGGAGGTGGCCCGGCTCGCCGAGCGGCTCCACGTCGGCACCGAGGGCCACGAGCGCGTCGAGCAGGTCGCCCATCGGCCGGGCCCGCAACGGCGCGTCGCCGTCGAGCACGGTGGTGGCCGGCGCGAGGGCGGCGACGGGGGCCACGAACCGCGAGGTGGTGCCCGACAGCCGGGCGTCCAGCACCGCGCCGTCGACGGGCGGTCGGCCCCCCACGCCCTGAACCATCGCGGTGCGGGCGTCGCGGTCGATGCGGATGCCCACGCCGAGCGCCCGGAGGCAGTCGACCATGGCCTCGGTGTCGTCCGCGAGGAGGATGCCCTCCAGCACGGACCGCCCACCGGCCAGGGCCGCGCAGACCAGGGCCCGGTTCGTGATGCTCTTCGAGCCCGGGGGCCGCACCACGGCGTCGAGGGGACGGTCGAGCGGGACCACCTCGTAGGGGTCGGGGAGCTCGGACGGCGCCGTCATGCCAGCTCGTGGGCGGAGGCGTGGCGCCCGTCGACCGACAACCGCCCAGCGAGCTCCTCGGCCCGCTCGGCCGCCACCACCAGGATCAGCCGGCCCCGCTGCTCGCCGGCCCGGTGCGCCACCTCGACGTCGTAGACGTTGATGCCGAGTTCGGTCGCCAGTGTGGTGACCGCTGCGAGCTCGCCGGGCCGGTCCGGGATGGTGACCCGCACCTCGGCGAGCTCCTCCGCCGGCGGGGCGCCCGTGGGCAGGTTGCGCCGTGCCACCTGCGCGGCGTGCAGGCGGGCGGAGAGCGCCGTCGCGTCACCCCCCGCCACCACGGCCCGCACCCCCGCGAGCTCGGCGAGGAGGTCGTCGAGCACGTCGAGGATCGCGTCGCGGTTGTCGGCGCAGATGTCGAGCCAGATGCCGGGGTCACCCGCCGCCACCCGCGTCATGTCGCGGAACCCGCCGGCCGCCAGGCGCAGGACCGCCGCGTGCTCCTCCGAGCGCTCGCTCGCCAGCCCCATGAGGGTGGCTGCGGTCAGGTGCGGCACGTGGCTGACCGTCGCGACGAGGCGGTCGTGGTCCTCGGGCGTGAGCGTGACCACGTCCGCGCCGAGGCTCCGCACCACGCCGTGCACCATGGCCTGCGCCTCCGGGTCCGTCGCCGCGGTGGGCGTGAGCACCCAGGTCGCGCCATCGAACAGGTCGGCCCGGGCGCCCTCCGGCCCGAGCGCCTCGGAGCCGGCCATGGGATGGCCGCCCACGAAGCAGGGATGATCCACCGCGGCCACCACCGGCGCCTTGACGCTGCCCACGTCGGTCACCACCGCGCCGCGGGCGAGCGCGGCCCGTGCCACGGCGGGCACCGAGCCCACGGGGACGGCCACGACCACGAGTTCGGCCGCCGGGTCCTCGCCCACCTCGTCGAGCGCACCGACGGCGAGCGCCGCCGCGGCCACGTCGGCCCGGGTGTCGGTCCCACTGACGTGCCAGCCCGCGGCGCGCAGTGCCAGACCGACCGAGCTGCCGATCAGGCCGGTCCCCGCCACCTGGGCGCGACGGGGCGCGGGGGCGTCCGCCGGCCGGGTGTCGCTCACTCGGGGAGGTCGTCCCGCAACGCCCTCGCCTCCTCCAGGTAGACGTGGCGCAGTTCGGCCCGGGACCGCTCGGTGGTCAGGTGCATCAGGACCCGGATGCAACGGGGCATCCCGCCCTCGATGTCGAGCTCACGGGCGCACATGAGGGGCACGTCGCCGAGGCCCATGTGGCGGGCCGCCAGCGCGGGGAAGCAGCTGTGCAGGTCGTCCGTGGCGGTGAACACGATCGAGATGAGGTCGTCGTGGTGCACACCGTTGCGCTCCATCATCTCCCGGAGCAGCACGGTCACGCGGTCGAGCAGGTGGTCCCGCTCGTCCTCGTCGAGGGTGGTGGCGCCCCGCAGGGCCAGCACGGATCCGGGCACGGGCGCCGAGGTTAGCGGCGCTCCCCCGCGGGACGCGCGGCCCGTTCGAGGGCCCGCACCTCCTCGAGGGTGAGCGGACGCCAGGCGCCGGGCCGGAGGTGGGGCTCGCGCAGCGGCCCGATCCGGGTGCGGACCAGGCGGATCACGGGGTGCCCGACCGCCTCGCACATCCGGCGGACCTGCCGGTTCCGCCCCTCGTGGATGGTGAGGCGCACCAGGTCGGGCGCCACGAGCGACGCCTCGGCCGGCGCGGTGGGCCCGTCCTCGAGGTCCACCCCCTCGCGCAGCCGCCGGAGCGCCCCGCGCGACGGCCGCCCCTCCACCTGGGCCAGGTACTCCTTGTCCACCCCGAAGCTCGGGTGCGTCAGCCGATGGGTCAGCGTGCCGTCGTTGGTGAGGAGCAGCAGCCCCTCGGTGTCCAGGTCGAGGCGACCGACGGGGTGCACCCGGGGCTCGTCGGGGACGAGGTCCACCACCGTGGGGCGCCCCTGCGGGTCCGACGCCGTGGTCACCACCCCGGCGGGTTTGTTCAGCAGGTAGTGCACCAGGTCGGGTGCCACGCCGATGGGAACGCCGTCGACCTCCACCACCCCGGTGGCGGTGTCCACCCGGTCACCGAGGCGGGCGACGGCACCGTTCAGCCGCACGCGCCCGTCGTCGATGAGCTCCTCGCACACCCGACGACTCCCGAACCCCGCCCGGGCGAGCACCTTCTGCAGGCGTTCACCCTCGGTGGGCGCGGCGTCGCTCACCCCCCGGCGAGGGGGCCGTCGTCGGCGTCGAGATCGAGCAGTGGGCCGTCCGCGAGGTCGATGCCCACGATCGGGCCCTCCGACCCCTCGGCCGCCTCGGCCGCCTCCTCGGACACGGGCTCCGGCTCGTCGTCCTCCACCCGGAGACCATGCTCGAGCAGCTCCACCACGTCCGCGCCGGGGATGAAGTCGCCGAGCGACGGGAGCTCGTCGACGTCGTTCAGGCCGAGGCGCTCGAGGAACATCGAGGTGGTCCCGAACAGCGAGGCCTGGCCGGGGCCGGCGTCGCGGCCGACCTCCTCCACGTAGCCCCGCTGCTGGAGCGTGCGCATCACGCCGTCCACGTTCACGCCGCGGATGGCCGCCACCTGGGCCCGGCTGATCGGCTGCTTGTAGGCGACGATCGCGAGCGTCTCGAGCGCGGCCGCGCTCAGCCGGGCGCTCTGGCCGTTGAGGATGAACCGCTCCACCCACGGGGTCTGGTCCTCGTGGGACTGATAGCGCCAGCCACCGGCCACCTTGACCAGCCGGAAGCCACGGCCCTCGGCCTCGTACTCCGCGGCGAGGCCCTCCAGCAGCTCCTCGACCGCGGCCTCACCGAGCTCCACGAGCTGGCCCAGCACCGCGGGGTCGGCCGGGGTGTCGGCGACCATGATCATCGCCTCGAGCGCCCGTCGGGCCTCCTCCACGAGTGCGACCGCCGGTTCCTCGGTGGCGTCGGACTCAGCCGTCGTAGACATCGATCGCCTCCAGCGTCTCGGCCCCGACCGACTCCGAGCCCAGCCAGACGACCTCGATGTCGCCGAAGGTGCGGGGCTGGCGCAGGTCGACGAGGCCCTGCTTGAACAGTTCGAGGACGGCGAGGAACCGCACCACCACCTCGAGGCGCTCCACGAGCGACGACGTCAGCTCCCGGAACGACAGCCGACCGCTGCGGGGCAGCTCGACGCACAGCTCGGCCACGGCGTCGATCACGCTCGCCCGGATCGGGGCCACGTGGAAGAGGTCGATGGTGGGCACCGGACGCGGGGTGGCCGCCCGCAGGAACGCGGCGCGCACCTGCTCCGGCGTGACCCCCTCGAGCAGGTCCGGCGTGAGCTCCACGAAGCGGTCGTCGGGGCCGGCGAGCCGGGGCACCGACCTCGCCGCGGCAGCGTGCAGGCGGGCCAGGCTGACCGCAGCGTCCTTGAAGGTCTTGCACTCCAGCAGCCGGGCGAGGAGCAGGTCGCGCTCCTCCCAGAGCGAGAGGTCCTCGTCGACGTCGATGTCGTCGTCACCGGGCAGCAGCCGGCGGGCCTTCAGCTCCACCAGCGTTGCGGCGATGAGGAGGAACTCGGTGGCCACCTCGAGGTCGAGGTGCTCCATGCGGGACAGCTCGCCCAGGTAGGCGTCGACGATCGAGGAGAGCGACACCTCGTACAGGTCCACCTGCTCGCGGAGGATCAGGTGGAGCAGGAGGTCGAAGGGACCCTCGTACACCGGGGTCTGCACGGCGAACGGCATGCGCAGATGGTACCCGCGACGGGCCGGGCCAAGTCACACGCGTGAAATTTCGGGGTGCGCCCCACTCCCGGCCCTACCATCGGCCGCCATGCCCCGCGTCTTCTCCGGCATCCAACCCACCGGCGAGCTCCATCTCGGCAACCTCCTCGGCGCGGTGCGCAACTGGGTGGAGGACCAGCACCGCGCCGACAGCTTCTACTGCGTGGTCGACCTCCACGCCCTCACGGTGCCCAAGGCGCCCGGCGAGGTGGCCGAGCGCACGCTCGAACTCGCGCAGGTGCTCCTGGCCTGCGGGCTCGACCCCGAGGTGTGCACGCTCTTCGTGCAGTCCCACGTGCGGGCCCACGCGGAGCTGGCCTGGTTGCTCCAGTGCATCGCCTCGGTGGGCGAGCTGCGCCGGATGACCCAGTTCAAGGACAAGTCGTCCCGCAACGAGTTCATCTCGGCGGGGCTGCTCACCTACCCGGTCCTCCAGGCCGCCGACATCCTCCTGTACGACACCGACGAGGTGCCGGTGGGCGACGACCAGCGCCAGCACCTCGAGCTGACCCGCGACGTTGCCGAGCGCTTCAACTCCCGGTACGGCGAGACGTTCGTCCTCCCCCGCGCCACCATCCCGCGGGCGGGCGCCCGGGTGATGGACCTGCAGGAGCCCACCGACAAGATGTCGAAGTCCGCCGCGTCCGACGCGGGCACGGTGTACCTCACCGAGGACCTCGCCTCGGTCGCGAAGAAGTTCAAGCGGGCGGTGACCGACTCCGACGGCGAGGTCCGCTACGACCCCGAGGCGAAGCCCGGCGTGTCCAACCTGCTGTCGATCCTGGCGGCGGCCACCGGCCGCACCCCGGAGGACGTGGCCGCGGCGTACACCCAGTACGGCCCGCTCAAGGCCGACACCGCCGAGGCGGTCGTCGAGCTGCTGCGGCCGATCCAGGCCCGGGTGGCCGAGCTCCGGGCCCACCCCGGGGAGACCGCTGCGCTGCTCGCCACCGGGGCCGACAAGGCCGAGGCCGTCGCGGAGCAGGTGCTCTCCCGGGCGACCGCCGCGATCGGGCTCCTCCCCCGCGGCTGAGTCGCCACCGCGGTCAGAGCCGGCCGTCGTCGGCGTCCGCGAGCAGGCGGCCGGCCTCCCGCGGCACCGTCCAGTCCTCCTCGGGCAGGTGGTGCTCCGCCGCCCACGCCACCACCCGGGGGTCCGAGCCGCCCACGGCGAGCAGGTCCGCACCCAGGCGCTCGTACTGCAGGTAGAGGCCGACGCGGCGGGTGAAGCCCCGGGTCTCGGCCCAGTGCTCGGCCATGTCGTGGCCGCCGACCCAGCCCGACAGCGTCGCCACCACCCGGCCGTAGGTGCCGAGGCCGGCGACCGCCTTGCCCACGTCGTGGGTGAGGGCCGCGGTCACGATCCACCGGGCCTCCTCGTCGCCGTCGGCCATCCCGAGCCGGTCGAGGTGGGCGACCACCCCGCGGGCCACTCCGAGTGAGTGCAGCCGGTCGTTGGCCGTCATGGCCGCGAACGCCTTCGCCTCCGCCGGCGAGAGCCGGGCCGCGGCCCAGGCCTCGTCCTCGGCCGTGGTGCCGGCCGGGAGCAACGAGCGGGCGAACCGGCGGGCCCGGTGCGCGGGGCGCAGGCGGCGGCCGCTCACGGCGACGGCACCGTCCCGGCGTGCGCCGCTCGGGGATGCGCGGCGCGGTACGCCTCGAACAGCCGGTCGGTGGCCACCCGGGTGTAGATCTGCGTGGTCGACACGCTGGCGTGGCCGAGCAGCTCCTGCACGGTGCGGATGTCGGCGCCGTGGTCCAGCAGGTGGGTGGCGCACGAGTGCCGCAGCACGTGCGGGCTCCAGGGAGTGGGGTCCATGCCCGCGGCGCGGGCGCGGCGCCGGATGACCTCCCACGCGGCCTGACGGCGCAGCCGGCGGCCCCGGGAGCCGAGGAACACCGCGTCGGCGTCGTCACGGGCCACGCCCCGGGCGGGCAGCAGCCGGGGCCGGCCGTCGTCGAGGTACCGGGCGAGGGCGGCGGCGGCCGGGCGGCCGACCGGGACGATGCGCTCCTTCGAGCGCTTGCCGAGCACCCGCACGAGGAAGGCATCGAGGTCGAGGTCGCCGAACCCGAGGCCGCAGGCCTCCGACACCCGCATGCCGGTGCTGTAGAGGAGCTCGAGCAGCGCGGCGTCCCGCAGGTCCACCGGCGCGCCGTCGGCCGCGGCCGCGTCGGTGGTGTCGAGCAGGCGGAGCACCTCCTCCTCCGACAGGGCGCGCGGCAGGGCCGAGGGCCGGCGCGGGGCCTCCACCTCCGTGGTCGGGTCACCGGGGGCGAGTCCCTCGGCGGCCATCCAGCGGTGAAGGGAGCGGACCGTCACCACCGTGCGCGCCACGGACGCCGCTGCGAGGCCCTCGCCCCGCAGCCCGGCCACGAAGTCGTCCACGTCGGCCGGCGTGGCCTGCGGAACGGAGTGGCCGCGCTCCGCGAGGAAGGCGACCCAGCGACGCAGGTCGCGGCGGTAGGCGTCGACGGTGAGCCGCGCCCGGCCCCGCTCCACCACCAGGTGGGTCAGGAACGCCTCGGCCTCCGGGGGCAGCGCCACCTCCGGCACCGCGGTGCGCACCACCGGGTCAGCCCCAGGCGGCGAGCGCGAACGTCAGGCCGATCACGGTCTTGCCGTCGGTGACCTCGCCCGCGGCGATCCGCTCCGGCGCCTCGACCAGCGGGAACCGGACCACCTCGAGGTGCTCCTCCTCCACGCCCTGACGGTCCATCGGCGCCGTCGAGAGGTCGGTACCGAGGTACACCAGGCTCTCCTCGTCGCAGAAGCCGACGGAGTTGTGGAACGTGGCCAACAGGCGCAGCTCCCCGGCGGCGAGGCCGACCTCCTCCGCGAGCTCGCGGGCCGCGGTGACCTCGGGGGGCTCGCCGGCCACGTCACGCTTGCCGGCGGGGATCTCGAGCAGCATCCGGTCGAGCGGCGCCCGGTACTGGCGGATGAGCACGACGTTCCCGTCGGCGTCCACCGGCACCACCGCCACCGCCCCGGGGTGGCGCACCACGTCGCGCTCGAAGCGCGTGCCGTCAGGGGCCTCGAAGCTGGAGCGGTACAGCGAGATGACGTGGCCGCCGTGCAGCAGCTCGTCGCCGAGGTGGCGGAAGCCGGTCACGCCCCCGCGGCCGCGGCGTCGTCGGAGCGGACCTCTGCGAGGTCGAGCAGCTGCGGGTTGCGTCCCTCGGCGCGGTCGCGGGCCGCGGCGACGAACGCGTCGAACAGCGGCGCGGGTCGGGTCGGCCGGCTCTTGAACTCGGGGTGCGCCTGGGTGGCGGCCCAGAACGGGTGGCCCTCCAGCTCGATGAACTCCACGAGCCGCCCGTCGGGCGAGGTCCCGGAGCAGCGGAAACCGCTGCCGTCGAAGCGGCGCCGGTAGACCGGGTTGAACTCGTAGCGGTGGCGGTGGCGCTCGGACACCACCGTGGTCCCGTAGGCCCGCGCCACCAGCGAGTCGGGCTCGAGCTGCGCGATGTAGGCCCCGAGGCGCATGGTGCCGCCCTTGTCGGTCACGTCGCGCTGGGAGTCCATCAGGTCGATCACCGGGTGCGGGGTCTGCGGGTCGAACTCGGTGGAGTTCGCACCGGCGAGGCCGAGCACGTTGCGGGCGAACTCCACGGTCATCACCTGCATGCCGAGGCACAGGCCGAGGCAGGGGAGGTCGTGCTCGCGGGCCCAGCCCGCGGCGGCCACCTTGCCCTCGACGCCGCGCTCCCCGAACCCGCCCGGGATCACGATGCCGTCGAGGTCCCGGAGGCGGTCGTCCGCGAGCAGGCCCTCGACCTCCTCGGCCTGGACCCACTCGATGTCCACGTCGACGCCGTGGTGGAAGCCGGCGTGCTTCAGCGCCTCGACCACCGACAGGTAGGCGTCGGGAAGGCTGACGTACTTGCCGATGATGCCGACCCGCACCGGCCGGGAGGCGGCGCCGACGCGCCGCACCAGATCGTGCCACTCGGTCAGGTCGGGCTCCACGGCGGGCAGGCCCAGGATCGAGCAGACGACCCGGTCGAGGCCCTCGTCGTGGAGCACCAGCGGGATGTCGTAGAGGCTGTCGGCGTCCGCGGCGTTGACCACGGCCTCCGGCGGCACGTCGCAGAGCCGGCTGATCTTGCGCTTCAGGTCCGAGGAGATCGCGGCCTCGGACCGGCAGACGATCGCGTCGGGCTGGATGCCGCGGCTGCGCAGCTCGGTCACCGAGTGCTGCGTGGGCTTCGTCTTCTGCTCGCCCGACGGCCCGATGAACGGCACCAGGGTCACGTGGACGTAGCAGACGTTCTGGCGGCCGATGTCGAGGCGGAACTGCCGGATCGCCTCGAGGAACGGGAGGATCTCGATGTCGCCGACGGTGCCGCC
>JBMOJH010000057.1:0-21010 GCA_049316905.1 Microthrixaceae bacterium
GAGCCGACCGTGACGGAGCCGACCGTGACGGAGCCGACCGTGACGGAGCCGACCGTGACGGAGCCGACCGGGTGGCGGACGGCGAGGTCGGGGTGCGTCGGAGCGCGGAGCGTCCGTCGCCCCGACGCGCGGGCGGCGACGCGGACCGGCGCGGTCCCGGACGGTTCGAGCGGGAACTCACCCCGGCCCGACCCCGGCGGGGACCGGGGGCGCCGTGGACGACGCCGCGGCGGGCTCGGCGGCGGGCACCGCCGCCGCAGGACCGGGCTCCACCATGCCCATGGCCGCGGCCTGGTCGAGAATGCGCTCGGGCGACTCCGCGGTGGCGACCTGGACCCGTAGCTCGCGGCCGCGCTCGTCGGCCCGGGCGATCTGTGTGGCCAGGCGGTCGGAGCGCTCCTGGACCGAGATCCGCTCGCCCTGGACGAACACCGACCCGCCCATCACGGCGAGGAGCAGGACCACGGCACCGGCGAGGAGGCGTCGCCACCCGGTGCGGGGGGCGGCGACGACGGCGAGCCGCGGCCCGGTCGACTCCTGGGGGAGCGACCGGGCCGCCGGACGGGGACGCGGCGCCGCGCCACGGGCGCGGGTCGCGGTCGATCGGGAGCGCGCCGCCGTGCGGTCCCGCGCGGGCGCGGACCGATCGCGTGCCGGCGCGGAGCGGGCGCGGACGGCCGTCACGCGGGCTCCGGGATCCGCTCGGCGGCACGTACCCGCACGCTCTCGGCGCGGCGGTTCGCGGCCACCTCGTCGGCGTCCGCCTTCCAGGCGCCGCGCTTGAGCAGGCGCACGGTGGGCACGGCACCGCAGCCGCAGGGCAGCCCGGGCGGGCAGGTGCACCCGCCGGTGGCGGCGTCGCGCAGGTGCTCCTTGACCATGCGGTCCTCGAGCGAGTGGTACGACATCACGACGACCCGACCGCCGGGCTGCAGGACCGACACGGCGCCGTCGAGGGCGTCCGCCAGCTGCTCGAGCTCGCGGTTCACCTCGATGCGGATGGCCTGGAACGTGCGCTTCGCCGGGTGGCCGCCGTGGCGTCGGGCCGGCGCCGGGATGGCGTCACGCACCACGGTGGCGAGCTGCTCGGTGGTGAGGATCGGCCGGGCGTCGACGATGGCGCGGGCGATGCGGTGGGCGTGGCGCTCCTCGCCGAACGCCTCGAGCACCCGGGCGAGCTGCGGGAACGAGTAGTCGTTCACCACGTCGAGCGCGCTGAAGGACTGGCGTCGGTCCATCCGCATGTCGAGGGGGGCGCCGGAGCGGTACGAGAACCCGCGTTCGGCCACATCGAGCTGGGGGGACGAGACACCGAGGTCGAACAGCACGGCACTGGCTCCTTCGTTGGTCCTGTCGGTCACGAGTCGCTCCAGCTGGTCGAAGCCGGAACGGACGATCTCCACCCGGTCACCGAACCGGGCGAGGCGCCGGGCCGCCGCGGCGCAGGCCGCGTCGTCACGGTCGAGGCCGAGGAGGTGCAGGCCCGGATGGGCGTCGAGCACCGCCTCGGCGTGGCCACCGCCGCCGAGGGTGGCGTCCACGTAGAGCCCGTCGGGGACGGGCGCGAGGAGCTCCACGACGAGGTCGAGGAGGACGGGGACGTGGGCGAAGCCGTCATCGGACACGGTGCTCCCCCACCGGGCGCAGCGGGCCACGGCGCTGGGCGGACCTCCGACCGGGCGAACGCCGCCGGGATGTCTCCCCGGACGGCTCGATTGGTCGCGGACGGAGTGCGGTGCCAACCCACACGCCGGCCGGAGGGCCGCCCCGCGCCGGGCCCGCCGACGACGTGGACACGGATGACACGAACGCGGAGCTCACAGGAACTCCAGACGGGCGAAGCGGTCGACGATGGTGGCGCCGTTCTCGTCGGGCTCCTCCATGCGGGCCTCGAGCGAGTTCCAGGCGCCGCGGGGGTAGACCGCCGCGTAGTTCCCCGAGCCGACGACGGTGACGTCGCGGTCGAGGCCGATCTTGTCGCGCAGCCGCGAGCTCAGCCCGATGCGGTTCTGCGAGTCGGGCTGGAACGGCGTGACGAACGAGAAGAGGTACTGGAGCTGGGCCCGGTCGAACTCGCCGCTCGCCTCGAGCCGGCGCCGGTAGCGCTCCCACTCCCCCGAGGTGAACAGCCCGGCGGAGTTGCCCAGGTAGGTGACGAACCCGCCCTCGGCGAAGGCGGCCCGGTACGACGCGGGCAGCACGAGACGGCCCTTGCCGTCGATCGTGTGCTCGAAGGAGTCGTAGAAGTCCACGGTGCCTCTGGCGGTGCGCCGGTCGGTTGGGACGGGGGCCGACCGCTCCGTTGCGGTGCCCTCGACGGTCGGAGGACGAGGGGCTCCGTTGCCCCCCTGTCCTCCACTTCGAGCCACCATATGCCACCTTCCTCCACGTGACAACGTTTACAGCGGTGTAGTTCGCGCGATCCGCGCGATTCACCGCCCCTACCCCGGGCTATGTGTCGCGTGGAGGTGGTGATCGCCTCCTCCACGCGACACAGTGGTGGGGGTGGGCGGTCGGGCGGGGGCTCAGGTAGGGAGGGCGGCGACGAGGCGGTCGAGCACCGCCCCGTCGACCGCCGCCACCCGGTCCCGCAGCGCATCGGCCACCGTGGCCGCGGCGTCGGCGGCCAGCACGCCGGTCAGGACCGTCGGGTCCCACGCCAGGTACGCCACGCACTGGAACCGGGCCAGGTGGCGGGTGCGGCGCTGGGAGATCCCCACGACCTTGGCGCCCGCACGCACCACCTCGCCGGGACCGACCGCGGCGAAGCACGCGATCCTCGCCGCGGCGCGGTCGTCGACCCCGTCGCGGTGCACGACCGCGCCCGGCTCTCGCGCCGCCCCCGACCCACCGACCGCGCCGGGCCCGCCGAGCGCCCGGGCCCAGGCCTCGCCCAGCCACCACGTGGCGCGGCCCACGTCGTCGTCCCAGAGGTCGTCGCCCGCCGGCACCACCACGTCGACCCAGACCTGGGCGCCGGGCAGCAGGTGCACCGCTCCCCCGCCCGAGCGGCGCCGGGCGACCTCCACGCCGGCCGCGTGGATGGCCGGGCCGTCGAGCAGGCCGTCGGGCTGGGTGCTGCCGAGCACCACGGCCGGTGCCACCACGTCGTGGACCCGCACCAGTCGTCGCGCCGGCACGTCGGCCGCATGAAGTGCCGCGGCGCCGCCCCTACGGTGCTCGATCTCCCAGGGCACCGGCGGCTCAGGCGGCGGGCGCGTGGGGGCGGCGGCCCTGCGCCGCCAGCACGACGATCGCCACGAGCGAACCCATCAGCACCAGGGCGGCGGGCACCACCACGAGCCACGGCACCGAGGGCGAGTCCGCGTCCGTGCGCTCCACCGCCACCACGGTGGCGTCGCCCGCGACCTTCACGTCGTAGGAACCGGCGCGGACCGCGGGGAACTCGGCCACGGCCACCCAGCGGGCGTCGGCCCGTTCCATCTCCGCCGCGCGACCCGGCGTTCTCACCTCCACGGGCAGGCCGTCGGGGCCGACCACGCTCACGCCGCCGTCGGGAACCCCGGACGCGCTGTCGGACCGCTCCCGCTCGTACACCGAGTAGTTGCCGGTCGTGCACTCGGTGGTGAGCGTGGCGGGGACCGGCACGGGCTGCACCGGCGGCGGCGCCGCCACCAGCGCGGGGACCAGGGTGACGAACACCAGGAGGCCGGAGACCACTGCGATCAACACCAGGGCGGCCATCATGCGCTCACGGCGACGACGCCGCAGCCCGGCCGGACGACCGACGGCCGTCGGCTCGTCCCGCTCGGCCGACGCTGCCCCGGCCAGCGCGCCGGACGCCCCACCCGCGGCCCAGGCGGGCAGTTCGCCAGCGTCGCTGCTCATCGAGCGCCGTTCTCGGGTGCCACCCCCGCAGGCTAAACGGGCGACGCCCTGCGGACACGGGAAACGCGCCGACCGTTCCGTCGTAGCCTCATCAGCCATGGGATCGGTCATGGGAGGCGGAGCGGCGGGGCGGTCCTGGTCCCGGCGCCGGGCGGCCCGGGTGGTCGTGCTCGACCCGCAGGACCGGGTGCTCCTGATCGAGGCCCGCGATCCGGCCCGGAGGAGCACGGTCGGATGGTGGGAGATCCCCGGCGGGGGCGTGGACCCCGGGGAGGAGATCGTCGACGCCGTTCGCCGCGAGCTCTGGGAGGAGGCCGGCATCGGCGAGGCCGACATCGGCCCGTGCGTGTGGACCCAACGGGTGGAGTACACCTTCGGCGGCATCCACTTCGACCAGGACGAGTGGATCCACGTCGCCCGATGCGACGGCATCACCACGGGACCGCGCGGCCTCGAGTACCTCGAGGCGATGGCGTTCTCGCAGATGCGGTGGTGGACCGTGGAGGACCTGCTCGACCACGGCCCCCGGACCATCCCCTACCGGCTGCTCGAGTTCGTGGAGGACGTGGCCGCAGGCAACTGGCCGGAGATGCCGATCGACATCACCCCGGCCGAGCACCACGTCCAACGCTGGCAGGCCCACGGCATGGGTGAGTGACGGGCCGCGTCGACCTCAGCCCAGCACGACCTCGTCGACCGTCCAGCGCGCGAGCCGAGCCGGGTCCGGCCGGCGCCCGCACCCCGGCCCCGTCGGGAGGACCATCTCGCCCCGCCCGTCGAGCACGAGCGGCTCGGTGAGGTCCTCCGCCACATAGCGGCTGCTCGGGCCGAGGTCGGTGGGCCAGGTGCATGCGTCGAGCCCTGCCACCGCGAGCGCTGCGGCCCGGCCGAGACCCAGCTCGTACATGCCGCCCACGAACACCTCCACGCCGTGGTCCGCCGCGAACCGGGCTGCCACTGCTGCGGCCGCCACGCCGCCGAGCCGGGCCGGCTTCACCGACACGCCGTCGACCGCCCCCGCGAGCACCGCGGCGCGCACGGCGTCGGCCGACCGCAGCGACTCGTCGAGCACGAGCGGTGTGCGCAACCCGGCGCGCAGCCCGGCGAGCTCATCCCACGTGCGCCCCGGCGCCAGCGGCTGCTCCAGATGGGCGAGCCCCAGCCGGTCGAGGCGCTCCAGCAGGTCCGGCCGGTCGTCGAGGCAGCCGTTCGCGTCCACCGCCACGGCCACCGTGACCGCCTCCTGCACGGCGACGACGGTGTCGAGGTCCGCGGGACCCCCGACCTTCACCTTCACCATCGCGGCCCCCTGCGCGACCGCGGCCGCCGCCTCGGCCACTGATTCCTCCGGGTCGGCGCCCACGCCGGCGAGGACTGCGGTCCACGACACCGTCGACCGCTCCGCTCCCAGCTCGTCGCGCAGGGACCGGCCCGCCGCGCGGAGGCGCGCGTCGAGCGCGGCGTCGGCCAGGGCCGCGGTGGCGGCCGGGAGCCCGGCCACCGGACCGGGTGTCGGCGCGCCGGCGCTGCGCGCCATCACGAGCGCCGGACCGAGGACGGTGGTGAGGCCCTGCCACGCGGCGTCGGTGGTCTCGGTCGCGTAGCCGGGGGTCGACAGCGTGGGGCACTCCGCCCAGCCCTCGGTGCCCTCGTCCCCCGTCCAGCCCACGAGCACCGAGTCCCGCACGTGCTCGGCGCCGTGGGCGCTCCGGCGCTCATTCACCAGCGGCACCCGCACTCGCACGAGGCGCAGGCGCGCCGGGAGCCCGTTCACCCCCGGTCGGTGACCCGCGGCCAGGCCCGGCACCACTCCAGGTAGGCCAGGAGGTCGCGTCCGGTGGCCGCGGCGGGGTCGCCGTCGCCGCCGTAGTTCGTCACCATCCGGAACCGCAGGTACTCCTCCGGCGGCAGCGGCAGGTAGGGCGGCTCCCGCCACCAGCCGTGCCGGGCGAGCCGCAGCCCCTGGGTGACCGCGGTGGGCCACAGGTCGGGGCGGCGGGCCAGGGCGCCGACGGCACCTCGGGGGACACGGGAGGCCACGTCCCTCACCCTACGGTCGCCAGGCCGGCCAGGCCGACCGCCGCGGCACCGAGCAACGGACCCTCGTGGCCACCGAAACGCGACGGCACGATCCGCAGGCCCCGGGAGAAGTCGAGACGAGCGCTGCGGTCGGCCTCGATCTGCGCGGCGGCGAAGAACGGCGCGCCGAACCCCAGCGCCACCGAGCCGGCCACCACGGCGAGGCGGAGGTCCAACAGGTTGGCCACCGACGCCACCGCCCGCCCGACCAGTCGGCCGGCGCGCACCCGCACCTCCTCCGACGCCGCCGAGGCGGGCGCTCCGGTGGCCGCGGCGATCGACGGGCCGGACACCTCGGCCTCGAGGCAGCCCCGGGACCCGCAGACGCACGGCCGCCCGAGCGGGTCGACCACCACGTGCCCGATGTGACCGGCGTTGCCGTCCGCGCCGTCGAGGAGGCGGCCGTCGAGCACGATGCCGCCGCCCACGCCGGTCGACACCACCATCGCCAGGAAGTCGCGCTCGCCGGCCGCCGCACCCCAGCGCCCCTCGCCGAGCGCGAGCGCCTTGGCGTCGTTGTCGACGAACACCGGCAGCCGACCCCACTCGGCGAGCGCGGCGCGCAATGCGAACCGCCGCCACTGCGGGATGTTGAGCGGCGACACCGTCGCCCCGCCGGCCGACATCGGGCCACCGCAGCCCACCCCGATCACGTCCGGGGCGACGGCGGCCCCTGCCGCGGCGGTGGCGGCGCGCAGTGCGTCGGTGAGGACGGCGTCCACCTCGCCGAAGAGCGCGTCGCCGTCGGCCCCTGCGGTGGGGCGTGTGGCGCGGCCGAGGATCGTGCCCCGGTCGTCGACCACCGCGGCCGCGAGCTTGGTCCCGCCCACGTCGAGGGCCAGCACGTGCGTCACCGGCTGCGACGGTACCGGATCGCGCGCCGGGCGGACGCGGGCGCGGTGGCAGACTGCGTGCGTGACGACGACCGAGCCCGAACGGACCCGGACCTTCGCCGGGGCGTTCGACGCGATCTGCGCCAACGTCGGTTCCGTCGTGCGGGGCAAGGACCACGTCATCCGCCTCGCGGTGACCTGCCTCGTGGCCCAGGGCCACCTGTTGGTGGAGGACGTGCCGGGTGTCGGCAAGACCACTCTGGCCAAGGCCCTCGCCCGCTCCGTGAAGGCCCGGTTCGGCCGGGTGCAGTTCACCCCGGACCTCCTGCCCTCCGACGTGCTCGGCTCGACCGTGTGGAACCAGCAGGACGCCAGCTTCGACTTCCGGCCGGGGCCCGTGTTCGCCAACCTGCTGCTCGGCGACGAGATCAACCGGGCCTCGCCCAAGACACAGTCGGCCCTGCTCGAGGCGATGGCCGAGGAGCAGGTCACCGTCGACGGCACCACCTACGACCTGCCGCGGCCGTTCATGGTGATCGCCACGCAGAACCCGCTCGAGCACCAGGGCACGTTCCCCCTGCCCGAGAGCCAGCTCGACAGGTTCCTGATGCGCCTGTCGGTCGGGTACCCGAGCCGGGAGGAGGAACTCGCGCTCCTCCGCGAGGAGGACCACGACGAGCTCCTGGGGCGTCTGGGCGCGGTGGCCTCCGCTGCGGACGTGGTGCGGATGTCCGCGCACGCCACCCGGGTGCACGTGGCCCCTGCGCTGGCCGGCTACCTGGTGGACCTCGCGGACCGCAGCCGCCGCTCCCCCACCTTCGCCCTCGGCATGTCGCCCCGCGCCGCGCTCGGCCTGCTGCGCGCCGCGCGGGTGTGGGCCGCCGCCGCGGGCCGCGACTACGTCACGCCCGACGACGTGAAACTGCTCGCCGCGCCGGTGCTCGCGCACCGCATGGTGCTCGCTCCGGAGGCCCAGCTCCGCGGCCTCGGCGCCGAGGACGCGGTGGCCGACCTCCTCCGCTCCGCCCCCGTCCCCGACTGAGGGCACCCGTGGCCCGCGCCCACGCCGCCCACCGCGCCCGGCCGACCCGCGCCGGGTGGGCCGTCCTCGCACTCGGCGCGGCCGGACTCGTGGGCGGATGGCTCATCGGGCAGCCTGAGCTCGCCGTGCTCGGCGTGGCGGCGCTCGCGGCCACCGCCGTGGCGGTCGTGGCGGTCCGCACCGTGCCCGTGCACCTCGAGGTGCACCGCGCCGCGGTGCCGCCACGGGTACAGGTGGACGAGGCGTGCCGCATCCACCTGCGGGCCCGCAACACCGGGCGGTCGCGCACACCGGTGCTCACGCTGCTCGACGAGGTGGACCGCTACGGGCGGGCCCAGCTGCGGCTCGCCCCGCTCCCGGCGGGCGCCACCCGGGACGCGCTGCACGCCTTCCCCACCTCGCACCGGGGCCTGTTCGCCGTGGGCCCGCTGCGCCTCGTCGTGGAGGACCCGTTCGGCCTCGCCCGATCGACGGTGCGCCACCCGGGCACCGACACCGTGATCGTGCTGCCGCGCATCTGGGACCTGACCCCGCTGCCGCCCGCGCCCGGCGAGGAACCCGAGCAGGGCGTACGGGCGCTCGCGTCCAACTCCACGGTGGACGAGGAGTTCGCGGCGCTCCGCGCCTACGAACCGGGCGACGACATCCGCCGTATCCACTGGCGGACGACCGCCCGCACCGGATCGCCGATGGTCCGGCAGTTCGACCAGCCGTGGCAGCACCGCACGACGGTCCTGCTCGACCTCCGCCGCTCGGCGTACTCGGTGGCGGACGGCGGCGTGGCCCACGGTCCGGACACCGACGGCGGGAGCGGCGCCGCCAACGGCACCGGAACGAGGGGTACCGACGAGGACGCGTTCGAGCGGGCGGTGTCGGCCGCGGCGAGCGTGATCATGCTGTCCGCCCGCCAGGGGGAGCTGGTGCGCCTGGTCACCACGGACGGCGACGACTCCGGCTTCGGCGGGGCGGGTGAGCTCGCCGACGAGCTCCTCGACCGGCTCGCGGCCGTGACCCCCCGGGGCGCCGGTTCGCTCACCGGCGCCGCCGCGCGGCTCGCCCGCACCGCGTCCGGCCGCTTGGTGGTGGCCACCGGCCTGCTCGGTGCCGACGAGCACGGGGGTCTGGCGGCCCGCACCCACCGCTACGGCCTACGGGTGGTCATCGCCACCCGGCCCGGGGTGGAGCCGGTACCCGGGGGCCCGGCCCTCGTCCGTTGGGACGGCGGCGTGCCGTTCGACCGCGCCTGGGAGCGCCGACGGTGAGCACCGAGCAGGACCCCACCCGGGTGGCGCTCCCGGCCGCCGAGCTCGGCGCGCTCGCACTGGCGCTCGGCACGGCCGCGTCGTTCACCCGGGTGTTCCTCGGCTGGGACTTCCTCGTCGCGCTCGCGATGCCGGTGACCGTCGCCTGGGCGGTTGCGGTGGTGACCCGCCGGCTCCGCCTCCACGTGCTCGTCGCCGCGGGCATCTCCACGCTCACCGCGTTGGTGGTGCTGGCCTGGCGGTTCGCGCCGGGCACCTCGCTGTTCGGCATCCCCACACCCGACACCCTGCGGACGCTCGCCGACGCGGTCCGCACGTCCTTCGGCGGCTTCGACCGGCTGGTGGCCCCCGTCCAGGCCACCGACGGGTTCCTCGTGGTGCTCGCCGCCCTCCTCTGGGTGTTCGTGTTCTTCGCCGACACCAGCGCGTTCCGCTACCGCAGCCCGGTCCAGGCCGTGGTGCCGTACCTCGCGGCCTTCGTCGCGTCCGGGGTGCTCGCCCGCGACGCCGGGCGCACCGCTGCGGTGCTGGCGTTCGGCGCCGGGCTGGGCGCCTACGCGGTGACACAGAGGGCGCTCACGGTGTCGGGGCGCCGCTGGCTGCACGGCGAGTCGCGCCGCGGCACCGCGGTGGTGGCCGGCACCGCGGCCGGCCTCGTCGTCGTGGCGCTGCTCGTCGGCGTGGTCGTGGGTCCGCGCCTGGTCGACGACACCGACCCGGTGGTGGACCTCCGCTCGCTCGGCTCGGGCGGTGCCGCCCGCACCGTGGTGAGCCCCTTCGTGGGGGTGCGGTCGCTGCTCGGCGAGCGCAGCGACCAGGTGGTGTTCACCGTCGTGGCCGAACGACCCGCCTACTGGCGGCTCACCGCGCTCGAGGACTACGACGCCGGCCGGGCCATCTGGGTCTCCCGTGGCAGCTACAAGGAGGTCGAGGGCGACCTCGACATCCCCGTCCCGGACGTGCCGGTCAGCCCGCTCGCCCAGCGGTTCCGCATCGACGGGCTCGCCGGGCTGTGGCTGCCCGGCGCCTATGTGCCGGCACGCCTCGAGGGTGATGTGGCGGTGAGTGTGGACGCGAGCTCCGCGTCGGTGATCACCCGTGACCGCGACGTGCCGACCGGTACCAGCTACTCGCTCGAGTCCTCGGTGCCGGCACCCGACGCCGCACAGCTCGCGGCGGCCACCGCGAAGGGCACCGAGCTGGATCCGGCCGACCGGGCAGCCAGCACCCTGAGCCCCACCGTGCTGTCACAGGCCCGGGCCGAGCTGCGACGGGCGGGCGCCGTCACTCCGTACCAGCAGATGCGCACGCTGCAGGACTGGTTCCGCAACGAGTTCACCTACGACGACACCGTCGACTACCGCGACGCGGCCGACCCGGTGGCGGCGTTCGTGGCGGAACGCCGTGGCTTCTGCCAACAGTTCTCCTCCACCTTCGCCCTGCTCGCCCGCTCGCTCGGCCTCCCCGCCCGGGTGGCGGTGGGCTTCACCCCGGGCGACCCGGTGGACCTGGCAGCGAACCCGGTGGGGACCGCACCGCCCGCGGCGGGCGACGAGCCGGTGCCCGGCTACGTCGTCCGTGGCCGCCACGCGCACGCCTGGCCCGAGGTCTGGTTCGACGGGATCGGCTGGGTCGCGTTCGAGCCCACCCCGGGACGCGGGAACCCGCTCGCCGAGCAGTACACCGGCGTGCCCGCCGAGCAGGCACCGGCGCCGGCGCCGCAGGCCGCCACCACCACGTCGGTACCGCCCACGACCTCGCCGGTCGATCAGGTCCCGCCGAGCACCACACCCCAGGACCCCGGCCGTGTGGACGCCGGCGACCTGACCACCACCGCGCCCACCGGCAGGTCGGCCTCCGTCCCGTGGTGGGCGTGGGCGGTGCTGGTGGTCGTGCTCGCCGGGGTCGCGCTCGCACTGCGGGTGGGCCGCCGGCGCGGACGGGTCCGACGCCTCCGCAACGACCCGCGGGCCGGACGGGTGGCCGCCGCGTGGGCCGAGGCCGTGCGCTGGGCCGAGGTCGGAGGGGTGGCACCCTCGGTCACCGAGACCCCCGGGGAGTTCGCGCGTCGCGCCGCGGCTGTGGTGGGGGTGGACGGCTGGGACGAGCTCGCCGAGCTCGAGACCCGGCGGCGGTTCGACCCGCGGGTGCCGGACGAGGCCGACTCGGCCCGCGCCGAGGAGGTGGCCCAGCGGGTGCGGGAGCAGGTGTCGGACGGGCTGCCCGCCCGCCGGAAGGTCGCCGCGCTGCTCGACTGAGCGCATCGGCGGCCCGGGTCAGGGCGTGTCGTCGTCCGGGCGGCGGAAACGCTCGCGGGCCTTGTCGCCCGCGTTGTTGAAGTACGACCGGAGGCCGCCGCCGCGGAGCGCGTTGGTGGCCTCGTTGATGCCGGCACGGCCCATGCGGCGGGCGTTGCGCTCGATGAACACGGCGGACGCCACCATCGCCAGGAAGCCGATGAAGGCGAGGGCGAAGTGCATCGTGAGCAGGGCCACCGAGAGCACCAGGCTGGCGATGAACGCCACCACTCCCCAGCGCAGCTTGCGGAGGGAATCGGTGTAGACGGTGGTCGAGCCGACCTGACGTGCCAGATCGGGGTCGCTGGCACGCAGCTGGTTCTCGATCTCGCTCAGGATGCGCTGTTCGTCCTCAGACAGCGGCATGAGCTGGAACCCCCTCGGTCTCCGTCCGTTGCATGTTCCCACACGCTACCGGGTGGAGTCACCGCCCGGCCGGTCGGGTGCCGGTTTTCCCCTTCGGGCCGTCCCGCCGCCCGGGTCCCGGCGGTCACCGCCGCCCGGGTCCCGGCGGTCACCGCCGCCCGGGTCCCGGCGGTCACCGCCGCCCGGGTCCCGGTCGGTCCCGGAGCCCGGGCCCCAGGGGGCGGCGCCGGGGGCGTCGTCACGCGTGGCCAGCCGGGCGGGGCGCAACGAGGCCCGGCCGAACCGGGCGCGCACGGCGTCGACCACCTCGTTCACGGCGTCCCACTCGGCGTCCGCCGGGCCCGCGGGCCCCTCCGCGAGCCCGTCGAGGCTCAGCTGCGCGGTGGGTGTCTCGTCGGTCAGGTTGGCCGCCCCGATGCCCAGCAGACGGACCCCACGGGCGACCGGCAGCGCGGCGAGCCGCTCGCCGCCCACCGCCAGCAGATCCGTGGCCCGGTCCGTGGGCGCCTCCAGCGTGCGCGAACGGGTGACGGTGGTGAAGTCGCCGTAGCGCACCTTGAGCTGCACGGTGCGGCCCCGCACCCCGGCGGCCCGCAACCGCGACGCCACGCCGTCGGCCAGACGGACCAGCTCCCCGCGGAGCTCGGCGAGGTCGTGCAGGTCGTGGGCGAAGGTCTCCTCGTGGCTGATCGACCGCGCGACCTGATCGGGCACCACGGGCCGGTCGTCGCGGGCGTGGGCCAGGTCGTGCAGATGCGTGCCCGCGCCCTGCCCGAGCGCCGAGACCACCGCCTCCCGCGGCAGGGCCGCCAGCTCGCCGACCGTCCGCACCCCGAGGCGTTCCAGCTTGGTGCGCGTGACGGGCCCCACCCCCCACAACGCGCCGATGGGCAGAGGGTGCAGGAACGCCAGCTCGCCGCCCGGCTCCACCACCACCACGCCCGAGCCCTCCACGGGACCGGTGGGGGTTGCGCGCGGCTTGGCCGCCTCCGACGCGAGCTTGGCCAGGAACTTCGAGGGCGCCACGCCCACCGAGCAGGCGAGCCCCTCCTGCTCACGCACCCTCGCCCGGAGGGCGGCGGCCACCGCCGGCGCCGGACCGAGCCGGCGGGCGGAGCCGGTGAGATCGAGGAACGCCTCGTCGAGCGACAGCGGCTCCACCAACGGGGTGAGCTCGCGGAACAGCGCCATCACGCGACCGCTCACCTCGCCGTAGAGGGCGTGGTCGCCGGGGAGGAACACCGCGTCGGGACAGAGCCGCCGGGCCCGCACCGACGCCATCGCCGAGTGCACGCCGTAGGCCCGGGCCTCATAGGACGCGGCGGCCACCACCCCGCGATCGCCCGCGCCGCCGACCACCACCGGCCGGCCCCGCAGCTCGGGACGGCGCAGCAGTTCGACCGACACGTAGAACGCGTCCATGTCCACGTGCAGCACGGTGCGTTCCGCCGTGCCCTTCGCCACCACACCGACCTCGCTACCACACGGCCCTCGCCACGACACTGCGACGACACCCCTCCGGCGAACTGCCGTCGACACTCACCTGCGAGGACACCGTCCGGTGTGTGGAACCCGGCCCGCGCCCGGCTACCGTCGCTCTGATGTCGAACGGCGAGCTGTGGGCCACCATCCGGGCCGACCTGGCCGCCAATCGCCACAGCCCCAAGGGGCGCGTGGCGGTGGTGGGCTACCGCCTGGCCCACGCGGTGCGCGGCACCGGCCGTCCTCCCGTCTGGGCCGTCCCCGTGCTCGCCGTCTACCGGCTGGTGGTCGACTGGGTGATGGGCATCGAGATCCCGCCCGGCGTGGAGGCGGGCCCGGGGCTGGCCGTGTTCCACGGCACCGGCCTCGTCCTGCACTCGGGCACGCGCCTCGGGGCCGGGGTGACCCTCCGCCAGGGCACCACCATCGGCGCCCGGGGCGACGGCGACGGGCCCGACGGGCAGGCCCCGGTCCTCGGCGACGGGGTGGACGTGGGCGTGGGGGCCCTCGTCATCGGCCCGTGGACGATCGGTGACCGCGCGGTGATCGGTGCGGGCGCGGTGGTCGTCGGCGACGTGCCCGCGGGCGCCACCGTGGTCGGCAATCCGGCACGCGTGCTGTCCTCCGGGGCCGGGTCGTGAGCGCCACCGGCCCGACCGGCACCGACCGGCAGTTCTCGGGGATCCGCGTGGTGGTCGTCGCCCACGGCCCGCCGGTCAAGGGCGGGATCACCACGGTCGCCATGGACCTCGTGGAGGACCCCCAGCTGAACGCGGAGTTCGAGGTCCTGTTCCTCAACACCTCGCAGAACGATGCGCACCGCGGCTCCTTCGGCGTCGCCAACGTGCGGCGTGCCCTCGCCGACGCCGTCGGCACGTTCCGCCTCGCCCGCCGGGGCGCCGTGGTGCACACCCACTCGGTGCAGGACCCGTGGCTGGTGGCGTGGCGGCAGGTGGCCATCGCGGCGGCGGCCCGTCTGCGCGGCGCGCGGGTGCTGCTGCACAACCACAACCAGCCGCCCTACATGGAGCTGCCCGGCGAGTACCGGGTCGGCCGGCTCAACGCGCTGGCGTTCCGGGTGCTCGACCGGCTCTGCGCGGCCGACATCCTGATCGCGGCCGCGGGCGAGCCGAACCTGCGGCCCTACCTGCCGACCATCGACCTCCCGGTCATCGCCAACTCGGTGGTGGTCGACGCGGTGGAGCCCACCACGGCCGACCACGACCCGCCGGTGGTGCTGTTCATCGGCGAGCTCCTCGAGCGCAAGGGTGTGATCGACCTCCTCGACGCGGTCGACCAGCTCGAGGCCCGCGGCGCCCCGGCGTTCGAGCTGAGGATCATCGGCGACGACCGCCCCGGTCTCGACCCGCTCAAGGACGAGGTGGTGGCCGAGGTGCGCCGCCGCGGCCGGGGCGACACGCTCACCGGGCCGCTCAGCCGGGCCGAGGTGTACCGGAACCTGTCGGAGGCCGACCTCTACGTGTTCCCGACCTACACCGAGGGCCAGCCCTTCACGGTGATCGAGTCGCTCGCCGCGGGCGTGCCGATCGTGGCCACCGACATCCAGGCCATCACCAACATGGTGGACGACCCGACCAACGGTCGGCTGGTCCCGGTGCGTGACCCGGCCGCGCTCGCGGACGCGATGGAGGCGTTGCTGCGCGACCCGGAGGAGCGCCGCAGGATCTCCGGGGCCAACCGCGACCTGGCCCGCGAGCGGTTCGACCGGTCGGTCTTCCGGGAGCGCGTGGCCGAGTTGTACCGCCGCCACGGCCGCCCCCGCCGCTGAGCCCGCCGATGCCGGGCCAGCCCGGTCAGGCCGTGCGTTCGACCCGCAGGTCGCCCGGGGTGGAGCCCTCGATCAGGTAGGCGAAGGCCCGACCGCCGGCCCAGCGTTGCTCCAGCCACTCGAGCAGCGGCTCGCGCACCCAGGGGTGGGTGCCCGCGAGCAGCTCCGCGCAGCGCAGCGGGTCCACCCACTCGGCCTCCACCACGATGCCGTCCGGATCGTCGCCCACCGACAGCGTGCCGACCACCTCCACCGCCAGGTGGACCTCCACCCGCAGGTTCCACCCGAGGCCCGGCGCGACCGCGTCGATCGTGTAGAGCGGACCCGACCACGTGAGGACCTCGAGGCCGGTCTCCTCGCGCACCTCGCGCGAGAGTCCGGCCACCACACCCTCGTCGCCGTCGATGACCCCGCCCGGCGGCGTCCAGTCGGAGGTGCCGTTGCGGCGGAGGTTGCGGACCATGAGCACCCCGGTGCCAGGGCCCTCGATCACCGCGCCGCCGACCGTCCAGTCCCGCACCACGTGTCCTCCCGCCGGTGACGTCCCTAGCGCTCGACCACGATGCGCCCGGCCATGCCGCGGGTCGCGGCGCCGTGGAGCGTGCAGTAGTAGGCGTACGTGCCCGGCGAGCTGAGCGTGATCGTCCCGGAGTCGCCGGGGGCGAACTTCTCGGTGGGGATCGGGCTGAAGGCACCCTGCTCGACCGGCACCACGTTGTGGGGGTTCCGGCCGGCGTTGGTGAACGTGATGGTGGTCCCCTTCGACACCGTGACGTACTGCGGGTCGAAGTTGTTGTCGACCGCCTCGACCGTCACGGCCTTCTTGCCGGTCTCGTCCACGAAGTCCTTGGCCGGGACCTTCGGGAGGCCGTCGTCACCGCCGGACGAGGACGACGAGGAGGAACCGCCACCGCACGCCACGGCCAGCGTGGCCACGACGACGAGGAGCAGGGCGGGGGCGGCACGGCGGGAACGGTGGGCGCGGCGCATCGAGGGCGACGCTACCGGGCCGCGGCGGCCCCGCGGCAACCCGTCAGCCGTTGCGGACGGTCTCGGGACCGGGGGTCCCGTCGGCGTTGCGTTCCTGGACGAGGGCGTCGCCGATGCGGGCGGCCGGCAGCTCGCCGGCCACGGCCGGGGTGTCGCTGCCGCGCACGGGGGCGGCGTTGCTGCGCTCGCCCGGGATCATGACCAGCGGCCCGCAGGCGGTGGTGGTGACGAGCACGCCGACCGCGGGCACGAGGACCCGACCACGGAGCAGGCGCAGGCGCTTGCGCACCGGTTCGGGCCGCACCTCCATCAGCTCGCCCAGGCGGTCCTCCACGTCCGCCGCCTCCATCCCGAGGGCGTCGGCGAGGACCACCACGTCGTCGAGACGGAGCGGCACGGTGGTGCCCGGGCTCACGTCGCGCATGGCGAACACCAGCGCCAGGTAGCGGGACAGGACGTCGTCGATCTCGGCCTCGGAGGCCAGCTCGACCTTGCCACCGCCGGCCACGATCACCCCTTCGTCGAGGTCGATGACCAGCTCGCCGCGGGCCGGGACCATCGTCGAGGTCTCGATGCCGTACAGGTCGGCGATGGCCTCCAGCTCCTCGTCGGTGACCTCGCGGCGCGCGAGCTCCACGTCGAGCAGGTCGTCCACACCGAGGAGGCCGTCGAGGGCGGCCGAGGCCTCCTCCAACGTGAGGCCGTGGTCGAGGCGGGCGCCCGAGAGCAGGCGACCGAGACGACGTGGGGGAACGAGCAGGTCCATGCACCCCCATCGGGCCGCCCCCGGGCGCGCTTGAGGATTCGGGCGGCCCTCCGGGGGTGCCACCCGCCACGGGCCCCGGTTCGGGGCGGCGTAACCTGAGTGGCGATGACCTCGCACGACTCGCCCGCCGGCCCGGACTCCGCGCTGCCGTCGGTCACGGCCCGGGTGCTCGCCTTCCTGTCGGTGCTCGTGGGCGGCGCCGCCGGCGGCTTCATCGGCTATGCGTTCGCCACCCTCGGCGACTACAGCGGCGCGGCCGTGGGGATCCTGTTGCTGGCGGGTGCGCTCATGGGTGCGGGCGGGGTGGCCGTGGTGGCCGTCCTCACGCTGCGGGCCCTCGGCGAGTGGACCACGATCCGGGACGACCCCGACGCCGTCAGCCGGGTGGCGGCCGCCCGCGCGGCCCGGAAGTCCTGAGCCCGGCCGGGCAGCGCGCTCCCGTGGACGACGCCACCACCCGACTCGCCGCGGAGCTCCTCGCCGTGGCCGACGAGGCCGCCGCGGTGGCCGTCGAGCGGATCCACACCTCGCGCCCCGCGTCGTTCGCCATCGACACGAAGTCCACGGCGACCGACCACGTGACCGAGATGGACCGCGCCTCGGAGGCGCTGATCCGCGAGGTGATCGGCCGGCACCGGCCCCACGACACCGTGGTGGGCGAGGAGGCCGGCGAGGCAGCGGGCTCGAGCGGCGTCACCTGGTGGGTGGACCCGATCGACGGGACCACGAACTACGTCTACGACCACCCGGGCTACGCGGTGTCGGTGGCCGCCGCGCTCGACGGCGTGACCGTCGCCGCGGTCGTGGCCGATCCGACCCATGCCCGCACCTACCGCGCCACCCTCGGCGGCGGGGCCACGTGCGACGGCCGGCCGCTGCACCTCTCCCCCGCCCCGCCGCTGGCGCAGGCCCTCGTGGCCACCGGGTTCAGCTACGACCCGGTCCGCCGCGGGGAGCAGGGCCGCGCGGTCGCCGAGCTGCTCCCCCGCATCCGCGACATCCGTCGGGTGGGCGCCGCCGCACTGGACCTGTGCTCCGTGGCGGCCGGTCGGGTGGACGCCTACTTCGAGACCGGGCTGTCCATGTGGGACCTCGCCGGCGGGGCGCTCGTGGCCGCCGAGGCCGGCGCCCGGCTCGGAGCCCTCGACGGCGGCCCGCTCCGGCCCGACTCGGTGCTCGCCACCCACCCCGACCTGTTCGGGCCGCTGCAGGAGCTACTGGCCTCGGTCGGCGCCGCGGATGGGCGATGATGGGGCCGTGGGAACCCGCATCCTGACCGTCGAGGACGACGAACGCATCCGCACCACCGTGAAGCTCGCCCTCGAGGACGAGGGCTGGGAGGTCGAGGAGGCCGACACCGGGGAGGACGCCATCACCCGGTTCTCCGCCGCACCTTCCGACGTGGTGCTCATCGACATCATGCTGCCGGGCATCGACGGCTTCGAGGTGTGCCGGTCGATCCGCCGCCAGAGCGACGTGCCCATCATCATGGTGACGGCCCGGGCCGACACCCACGACGTGGTGGCCGGGCTCGAGGCCGGGGCCGACGACTACCTCACGAAGCCGTTCGTGCCCAAGGAGCTCTCGGCCCGGATCCGGGCCATGCTGCGGCGGGCCCGCCCGACGATGCCCGGGAACCCACGGCTGCGCTTCGGCGACCTCGAGGTGGTGCCCCAGGAGGGCGTGGTCACCCGTGACGGCCAGCCCGTCCACCTCACGAAGACCGAGTTCCGGCTCCTCGTCGAGCTGGCCAACCATCCGGGCACGGTGTTCTCCCGCGAGGACCTGCTCGAGAAGGTCTGGGGCCACGGGGTCTTCGGTGACGGTCGCCTCGTCGACGTCCACGTACGGCGCCTGCGCACCAAGGTCGAGTCCGACCCGGCCAACCCGCGCCACGTGGTCACCGTGCGCGGGCTCGGCTACAAGCTCCAGCCCTGAGCCCCCGCCCGTGAGCACCGACGCCACCGAGGAGGCGCCCCGCCTGCACTGGCGCGGCGCCCAGATCGGCCTCCGGGCCCGCATCGCGGTGGCCGTGGCGCTCGTGACGCTGGTGCTCTCGGTGGTGCTGTCGCTCGTCACCCTCACGGTCACCCGCCGGACGCTGATCGACCAGCGGGAGGAGTCGGTGAGCCGCCGGACGCTCGCGAACGCCCAGACCGTGCAGGGCGCCCTCGCCGTGGACAGCACCGGCGACCTGCAGACGGTGCTCAGCTCCCTGGCCGATGCCAGCAAGCCGTCGCTCATCATCGACCCGGGCACGCCGCGGTCGGTGACCGTGAGCCTCGATCCGAGCTTCGGCGTGGAGGCCCTCCCCCGCCTCCTCAAGGACCGCGTGGTCGAGCAGAACGCCTCCGGCATCATGCGGTTCCAGGGGAACGGCCAACCCCTGGTGGCCGTGGGCGTGCCACTCGCGGACCGACAGGCCGCGTACTTCGAGATCTACCGCCTCGACGACATCGACAAGGGCCTGCGGACCCTCGGCATCACGCTGCTGGTGGCCACCGCACTCACCACCATCGCCGCGGCGGCGCTCGGCTACTGGGCGAGCCGTTACACCTTGCGCCCGATCACCCGCATCGGCGAGGCGGCCGAGTCGGTCGCCCTCGGCCAGCTCGACACCCGGATCGACTACGCGGACTACGCCCACGACCACGACCTCGCCCCGCTCGTGGCGAACTTCAACGAGATGGTCTCCGCCCTCGAGGAGCGGATCGACCGCGACGCCCGTTTCGCGAGCGACGTGAGCCATGAGCTCCGATCGCCGCTCACCACGCTCAACGCGGGCCTGCAGGTGCTCGACAACAACCGGGAGGACATGCCCGAGCGCGCCCAGCAGGCGCTCGACCTGTTGTC
Source organism: Microthrixaceae bacterium (assembly GCA_049316905.1). Lineage (GTDB taxonomy): Bacteria > Actinomycetota > Acidimicrobiia > Acidimicrobiales > Microtrichaceae > CAIPVR01. The sequence continues at coordinate 19,609 of JBMOJH010000057.1, forward strand.
CGCAGATGTGGAGCGCTTCACCCAGCTGGTGGAGGACCTCCTCGAGATCTCGCGCTTCGACGCCGGCGCCGTTCGCCTGGAGCTCGACGACGTGGCCCTGGTGCCGCTCGTGACGAGCACGGTGCGCAACCTGGGCTTCGGCGACGTGGAGGTGGAGTCCGACCCGGAGCTCGCCCACACCGTGCTCGCGTGCGACAAGCGACGGGTGGTGCGGATCCTGGCCAACTACCTGAACAACGCCGAGAAGTACGCGGACGGGCCCACCGGGGTGTTCGTGGAGCGCCACGACCCCGATCCCGACAACCCCTTCGACGAGACCACCGTGCGGATCGGCGTGGAGGACGCCGGGCCCGGCGTGCCGGAGGCCGAGCGAACCCGCATCTTCGACCGGTTCAACCGCGGCGACCAGGGCGGCAGCCGCGGTGCCGACATCGGCGTGGGCCTGGGCCTCGCCCTCGCCGCGGAGCACGCCCGCCTCCAGGGCGGACGGGTGTGGGTGGAGGACCGCCACGACGGCGGCCAGGGTGCCCGCTTCGTGGTGGAGCTCCCGCTCCTCGGTCCCGACGACGAGGAGGCCGAGGAGGACCTCTCGGCCGCCACACCCGAGGCGGCCAGTGCCCTGACGCTCACCGGCGAACACCGGGCCCTCACGCCCGAGGATCTCGCTGGCGGACTCACGCCGGAGGAGCTGCGGTGAGGCCCGACGGTCGACCGGCCGGCCGGCGCCCCGTCGCGGTGCTCGCCACCCTGGTCGCCACCGCGCTCGCGGCCACGGTGCTCGCCGCCTGCGGGATCGCCAGCGACGACTCGCCCCGCGCGCTCACGGTCAGCACCACGACCACCCAGCCGTCGGCCACCCCCACGAGCGGGGGCACCGCGGCGGTCCTCTACTACGTGGCGGGCAAGTCGCTGGTGCCGCTCAGCCGGAGCCTCGCCGACCGGCGCCCCGGCACCGTCCTGAACGCGTTGCTGGAGCCGCCGGGCGACGCCGAGACGGCGCGGGGCCTGACCACCTCCATCCCGAACGGCACCGAGTTGCGGGGCCTCACCACCGACGGCGACATCCTCGAGGTGGACCTCAGCTCCGACTTCGAGAACGTGGCGGGCCCCGGCCGCCAGCAGGCGATCGGCCAGATGGTGATGACCGCCACCGAGTTCCCCGAGATCCGCCGCGTCCGCTTCCGCGTCGGGGGCAAGCCGGTCCAGGTCACCTCGCTCACGCGCGGCGACACCTCCGTGGTGACCGAGTGCGACTTCGCCGAGCTCCTCCCCACCGCCGAGCAGGCCCGCGAGCTCGACCTCGATCCCGCGGTGAACCAGCGCCTGGCCCAACGGCGGGCGGACGTAGAACGACGGTGTGCCTGAACGACGGTGTGCCTGAACGACGGTGTGCCTGAACGAC
>JBMOJH010000058.1:0-20588 GCA_049316905.1 Microthrixaceae bacterium
AAGGTCGGTCAGCGGCTCGCCCACATGCCTGCGCAGCCGGCGCAGCTCGTCGGCCATCGCGGCGAACCGGTCCACCGCCTCCGGCGAGTAGTTCGCGGGATCGCCGATATCCTCGAGGGCCTCGGTCAAGGACACCGACTCGACGGTGCTCGTCACCGCGGGACCCCAGCTCGATGCCGCGGCGACCGAACTGCTCGACGCCCTCTGCCGCACGGTGGCCGTGGCGGTCACGGCGGCCTCCCTGCAGCGTGACGTGGCGGCCGCCGACGCAGTGGCACGGGCCGACGCGGTCCGGAGGGGCATCCTGCAGGCGGTGTCGCACGACCTCCGCACCCCGCTCGCCGGCATCAAGGCGTCCGTGACCAGCCTCCTGTCGCCCGACGTCAGCTTCGGCCCGGAGGACACCGCCGCGTTCCTCACCACCATCGATCACGAGGTGGACCGGCTCGACCGGGTCGTCGGCAACCTGCTGGACATGAGCCGACTGCAGGCCGGCGAGCTCAGTGTGCACCTGCGCCCGACCGCCCTCGAGGAGGTGGTGGCCGCGGCCATGGACGGGCTCGACCCGGGCCGGGAACTGCGTGTGGAGCTCGACGTGGACGATTCGCTCCCACTCGTCTCGGTCGATCCGGCGCTCCTCGAGCGCGCGATCGCCAACGTGACCGCCAACGCCCTCGCCGTGCAGCCGCCCGGCGTGGCCGTCCGCCTCGACGCACGATCGGTGGGCGATCGGGTCCACCTGCGGGTGGTCGACCGCGGACCGGGCATCGCTCCGGAACAGCGCGATCAGGTGTTCGCCCCGTTCCAACGGCTCGGCGACCGGTCCACACAGGCCGGCGTGGGACTGGGCCTCGCCATCGCCCAGGGCTTCACCCGTGCGATCGGAGGAGAGCTCGACCTCGACGACACGCCCGGGGGTGGCCTGACCGTGACGTTCCGGCTCCCCGGCGTCGAGGAACGGGCCGACGGCGGCGTGATCAGCGGTCCGGCGCCGAGAGCGGAGGTGGGACCGTGAACACGGTGCTGGTGGTCGACGACGAGCCCCGGATCCGTCGCGCACTCGAGGTGAACCTCGTCGCGCGGGACTACAAGGTCGCGCTGGCGGCGACCGGCGAGGAAGCGCTCCGGACGGCGCGGGCCGAGCCGCCAGATCTCGTGCTGCTCGATCTGGGCCTGCCCGGCATCAGCGGGGTGCAGGTGATCGAAGGTCTGCGGGAGTGGACCGACGTGCCGATCATCGTGCTGTCGGTCCGCGAGGAGGAGTCGGACAAGGTCGCGGCCCTCGACGCCGGCGCCGACGACTACGTGACCAAGCCGTTCGGGATGGACGAACTGATGGCTCGCCTGCGGGCCGCGCTCCGTCGGGGCGCGGCCGAGGATCCCGTCGCCGTGGTGCGGACCGGCCACTTCGAGCTCGACCTCTCGGCGAAGCGGGCCACGGTGGCCGGGAGCGAGGTGCGCCTCACCCCCATCGAGTGGGGCCTCGCCGAGCAACTCGTCCGTCGACCGGGTCGTCTCGTGGCCCAGCGCACGCTCCTCCACGAGGTGTGGGGCCCGCAGTACGACCGCGAGACGAACTACCTGCGGGTCCACATCGCCAACCTGCGCCGGAAGCTGGAACCGGAGCCGTCGCGGCCCCGCTACTTCATCACGGAGCCCGGCATGGGCTACCGCTTCGAACCGGACACGCCCTGAGGGGAGCACACGGATGGACCTGAACGACCGACCGAGCACGACACGGGCCCGTGGCGGCGAGGCATCGGGTGTCGCCGCCCTGGGAGCGGTGGCCGTGGGAGCCCTGGCCGTCGGGGCGTTCGCCGTCGGCTCCCTCGCCATCGGCCGGCTCGTGGTCCGCCGGGCCCGTTTCGGCACGGTCCGCATCGACCGACTGGAGGTCGACCAGCTCGTCGTCCGCTCCCTGGAGATCCTCCAGCCGGCGGACTGAACCTCAGAGGTACCGACCGGTGTGCGCGCCCTCGAGCCGGTTCACATTCCCGCCTCAGAGGTACAGACCGGTGTGCGCGCCCTCGAGTCGGTTGGACGCGACGGCGTGGATGTCGCGCTCGCGCAGGATGATGAACGTCTCGCCGCGGAGCTCCACCTCGTAGACCTCCTCGGGGTTGAACAGCACCTGGTCCCCCGTCTCGACCGCCCGCACGTTCGGCCCGGCGGCCCGCACCTCGGCCCACGCCAGGCGCTTGCCCAGCTGCGCGGTGGCCGGGATCAGGATGCCGCCGCTCGAGCGCCGCTCCGCATCGCCCGCGTCGAGCTTCACCAGGATGCGGTCGTTGAGCATCCGCACCGGCAGCTTGTCGGCGCGATCGATGCCGACCGGCTCGCGGGAGGGCTCGGCGTCGGGGTCGGGGGCGTCCATGGGCAGACCACGCTACCTCGGGTCGCGAGGTCCTCCCCTGCGCCCGGCCCCCGTCGGTAGCCTCCGGCGGTGCCCCTCGTGCCGGCCCGCGGCGCGGCCATCCGTGCCGCGGTCGTGCTCCTCGTCGCCGGGGGGCTGATCGGTCCGACGGCCGCCTGCGGGTCAGGCGACGACCGTTCCGCACCGGACGACTCCCCCCCACAGGACGTCACGTGGGTCGTGACGTTCCGCGACTGGCGGGTGCCCACGAGCACGAGCACCGGGTGGGCCGACCGGGGTCGGGACGTGGTCCGCGAGCTGCGGGCGAACGCGGAACGTTCCCAGGCCGATGCACGCCGGACGCTCCGCGGCGCGGCGTCGTCGTGGAGGACCTACTGGGTGGCCGGTGCGGCCGTGGTGACCGGGCCGGCCTCCCTGGGGCCACGACTCGCGGCCGCGCCCGGCGTGGAACGTGTGGACCGGCAGGCGACACGCGCCACCGCCCGTGACGACACGCTCGACCCGGTGGCGCCGGCCGGACTGGCCGACCCCACCGCCAACCTCACCGCCGTGGGCGCGCCCACGGCGTGGGCCGCGGACCAGCGCGGGACCGGGACCGTGGTGGGGCTCATCGACACCGGCGTGGACGCCACGCACCCGGCGCTGGAGGGGCGACGGCGGGCCGACCGCTCGTGGTTCGACGCCGTCGGCGGGTGCAGCGACCGGCCGTGCGACCGCGTGGGCCACGGCACCATGGCCGCGGGGCTCGCGGTCGGGACCCGCGTCCCCGGCCGGGGTCCGGCCATCGGCGTCGCCCCCGGCGCCACGTGGATCGCCGCCCGTGCGTGCGACGCGGACTCCTGCGACCTCGACGACCTCCTGGCCGCGGCCCAGTGGATGCTGGCCCCTACCGGTCCGGGGCGCCCGGCCGACCCGGCCGCGCGCCCGCAGGTCCTCAACAACTCGTGGGGGGTGGCGGGCCCGGACCCGGTCCTGGACCGTGCGGTCCAGGCCTGGCGTTCGGCCGGCATCGTCGTGGTGGCGGCCGCGGGCAACGGGGGGCCGGCATGCGCCACCGTGACCGACCCGGCCTCGCGGCCCGATGTGGTGTCGGTCGGCGCGGTCAACGACCTCGGTCGCCCGCTCGACCTGTCCGCACGGGGCGGGCCCGGCCCGACGCCGGAACCCGATCTGGTGGCGCCGGGCGCCGCCGTGGTCTCGAGCACCACGGGCGGGGCCTATGCCCGGGGCGACGGCACCTCGTTCGCGGCACCTCAGGTGGCCGGCGCCGCCGCGGTGCTCCGGGGCGCCCTCCCGGACCCCCTCGCGCCCGGCTCGGACGACGCGGTGATGACCACGCTCCGGGCCGACGCACGGCCGCTGCCGGCCGACGAGCCCTGCGGGCCCGGCACGGTCACCGGGGCCGGGCTCCTGGATCTCACGCCTCGCTGAGGTCGCCGGACTTCCGGGCGTCAGCCGGTCGGCCCACCCGGGACGGTCGTGGTCGTGGTGGTCGTGGTCGAGGCCGGCGGCCACGGGGTGGGGGGTGTGACCGGGCCGCAGGTCATGGGCGGAGTGAACGCCCCGACGGGGCGGGCGGCGGCGGGAGCGCGACCCGCGGTGCCCGCCGCCGAGGTGCCCGGCGGCGTGGTCGTGGTGGTCGACGTGGCAGTCGTCGTGGTCGTGGGCAGCGGCTGCGGGGTCCACGGCACGGCCACCGGGTCGGCGAAGTCCTTCTCGAAGGTGCTCAGCACCGGCGCCAGCACGTCGGGCTGGTCGGTGAAGAGGAGACCGAGCTCGCGGTTGAAGTTCATCGACGGGCTCGAGATGTTCGTCGAGCCCACGTACGCCGTGGCGCCGTCGGCCACGATCGCCTTGGCGTGGATGTAGAGCACGTCGTTCGAGTTCGGGAAGAGATGGACCACCGCCCCGGCCGCCACCAGCTGGTTGTAGGCCGCGGCATAGGAGTTCTGGGCGTTCACAGCGCCGGTCATGACCACCCGCACCTTGCCGGCACCGAGGCGCTGCGACGCCGCCGCCAGGGCGTCCACGGTCTGCGGGTCGGCCATCTCCTCGTTGACGACGTCGAGGCGCTCGGTGGCGCCGTTGATCACCTGCAGCATCCGGGCCCGCACGTTGCCCTGGTCGGTGCCCGGGCCCGGGTCGGGGCCGTCGGGCGCGGGCTGCGCCGGCTCGTCGGGGAAGTAGGGGTACTTGCCATCGGCCGGGTACTCGCCCGGATCGTCACCGCGCTGCACGCCGGTGGAGCCGTTGCTCCACGTCAGGGCCAGCTCGGTGTCGCGCAGGCCGTTCGTGACGGTCCGGCCGTCGCAGGCGAAGTCGGAGGCGAACACGGTGGCGATCTCGTTCACCATCGTGGTGTCGGTCACCGCCATGTAGAAGTCCCGGGCCGACCAGAAGTTGCACGGCGCCTCGCACGACGACGCCGGCTGGTAGCTCTGGTAGCCGTACGCGTTCAGGTTGCCGGTGAGCACCATGGCCACGGCGGTCGGGGGGAGGTCACCGGGGTCGATCACCTTGCCGCTGCCGTCGAGCGCGTCCACGAGCACGGTCTTCTGGTGGGTGATCTGGAAGTTGTTGCTGGACCAGTGCACGTCCACGGTCCCGGCGCCCGGCTGGGCCGCGGCGGAGGCGAGCACCGACTGCAGGTCGTAGGCGTACTTGGTGCTGGTGCCACCCCACCACTGACCGTTGAGCACGAGGCGGACGTCGACCCCGCGGCGGACGGCGTCCACGAGCGCCTGGTTGATCTGGGGTGCGTCGATCTCGTACACGGTGATCGACACCGAGGTGGTCGCACGGCCGATCGCGTCGAGCAGCGTGCGGCCCTGGTCGTCGGGCTGCACCGCGATCGTCACGCCCTGGGCCCCCTCGGTGGTGGCCCGGGTCCCTCCCCCTCCCGTCGACGCGGGGGTCGACGCGGTGGTCGAGGACGAGTTCTCCGACGAGGAGCAGGCCGGCACGAGGAGCGCGACGGCCACGAACGGCAGGAGGATCCAACGGGGCGGACGACGGGTTCCGGGCATGCGGTCGACGGTACCGACGTTGCGCGGAAAACCGTCAGGACCCGGGCAGGCCCTCCGCCGCGGCCAGCACCTGCGCGGCCACCAGGTCGAGGTGCTCCAGGTCCGCCAGGTCCAGCACCTGCAGGTACACCCGGGTGATGCCCGCGGCGGCGAACGCCTCGAGCCCCGCGACCAGTTCGTCGGGGGTGCCGGCCAGTCCGTTGGCGCGCAGTTCGTCGACCTCCCGGCCGATCGCCGCGGCCCGGCGGGCCACCTCCACCTCGTCGGATCCGCAGCACAGCACCTGCGCGACCGAGCGCACCACCGTCCCGGGATCGCGGCCCGCCGCCACGCACGCGCGGTCGATGTTCCCGTTGAGCTGCGTGACCACGTCGACCCCGGTGAACGGGACGTTGAACTCGTCCGCGAACCGCGCGACCAGCGCCGGCGTGCGGCGGGGGCCGTGCCCGCCGATGATCACCGGCGGCCGCGGCCGCTGCACCGGCTTGGGCAGCGCCGGGGAGGCCGACACCGGGTAGTGCCCGCCGGGGTGCTCGAACGTGGCGCCCTCCGGCGTGGCCCACAGGCCGGTGATGATCTCGAGCTGCTCCGTGAGCCGGTCGAAGCGCTCGCCCAGTGGCGGGAACGGGATGCCGTAGGCGGTGTGCTCGTCGTCGAACCAGCCCGCCCCGATGCCCAGCTCCACCCGACCACCCGACATGGCGTCCACGTTCGCCACCGAGATGGCGAGCGGGCCGGGCAGCCGGAAGGTGGCCGCGGTGACCAGCGTCCCGAGCCGGACCCGCCGGGTCTCTCGGGCCAGGCCGGCGAGGGTGATCCAGGCGTCGGTGGGGCCGGGCTCGCCCGACACGTCACCCATCTTCAGGTAGTGGTCCGAGCGGAAGAACGCGTCGAAGCCGAGGTCCTCGGTGCGGCGGGCGACGGCGAGCAGGTCGTCGTAGGTGGCGCCCTGCTGGGGCTCGGTGAAGATGCGCAGTTCCACGGGTCCTCCGGGGTCGACTCGATCGGCACGGTACCGTCCCGCCATGCCCACCGCGACGGAGCTCACCACCGACGACGGCGTGGCGCTGGCCGCCGAGCTGGAGGTGCCCGCGGACCCGGTCGCCGCGGCGGTGCTGCTGCACCCGCACCCGCTGATGGGCGGCGACATGCGCACCCCGGTCCCCGACCACCTGTTCCGCGCCCTGCCCGACCACGGGGTGGCCGTCCTGCGGTTCGACTTCCGGGGCGCCGGGCGGTCCGGGGGTACCCACGCGGGCGGGACCGCCGAGGCCGGCGACGTCCGTGCCGCGATCGACGCGCTGGCCGCTGCCGCGCCGGGCCTGCCGATCTGGCTCGTGGGGTGGTCGTTCGGCGCGGACGTGTCGACCCAGGTGACCGACCCCCGCGTGGCCGGGTGGGTGCTCGTGGCCCCGCCGCTGTCGTCCGTGCCGTCGGACGCCATGGCCGCGGCCACCGACCCGCGGCCCACGCTGCTCCTCGTCCCCCGCCATGACCAGTTCCTCGACCCGGACGCCGCGGCCGGGCGCACCGCGGGATGGTCCGCCACCACGGTGCAGGTCGTCCCCGGGGTGGACCACTTCCTCGCGGGCCGGCTCGGGACCGTCACCGACGCCGTGCTGTCCGCACTGCTCGGGGGCGCGGCCCGGCAGGATCTCTGGAGCTGAGACGCCCGTTCCGGGCGTTGCGGACCCCTATCTCGCGGGAGGGGCGGGGCGGACGGTGATGCCTGCGGCGGCCATGACCGCCTTCGCCTCGGCCACGGTGTGCTCGCCGAAGTGGAAGATCGACGCGGCGAGCACCGCGTCGGCGCCGCCGACCAGCACGCCCTCGGCCAGGTGCTCCAGGGTGCCCACACCGCCCGACGCGATCACCGGGACCGGGCTCGCCGCGGCCACGGCGGCGGTGAGCGGCAGGTCGAACCCGTCGCGCGTGCCGTCACGGTCCATGGAGGTCAGCAGGATCTCGCCCGCGCCCAGCTCGCAGACCCGCGCCGCCCACTCCACCGCGTCGATGCCGGTCGGGGTCCGGCCGCCGTGGGTGTACACCTCGAACTCGGGCCCGTCGCCACCGGGTCGCCGGCCGCGGCTGTCGATCGCCACCACCACGCACTGGGCGCCGAACTCGTCCGCGATCTCGGCCACCACCTCCGGCCGGTCCACCGCTGCGGTGTTCACCCCGACCTTGTCGGCCCCGGCGCGGAGCAGCCGCCGGGCGTCCTCCACGGAGCGCACGCCCCCGCCCACGGTGAAGGGGATGAACACCTCCTCGGCGGTGTGGCGGACCACCTCCACGATCGTGTCCCGGGCGTCCGACGACGCGGTGATGTCGAGGAACACCAACTCGTCGGCGCCCTCGGCGTCGTAGCGCGCGGCGAGCTCCACCGGGTCGCCCGCGTCGCGGAGGTCAACGAAGTTGACCCCCTTCACCACGCGGCCGGCGTCCACGTCGAGGCACGGGATGACCCGGGCGGTCCTCATGGCGTGCCCGCCCCGTCCTCGCCCGACCCGCCGACCGCTGCCACCGCCTCGGCCACGGTGAAGGCCCCCTCGTAGACCGCCCGGCCGGTGATCGCCCCGCCGAGGCGGCGGCCGGCGGACTCGAGCGCGGCGAGCGCCCGAAGGTCCTGCAGCGTGCCCACGCCGCCGGACGCGATGACCGGCACGTCGGTCACGGCCATCACCCGGGCCAACCCCTCGAGGTCGGGGCCGCTCAGCATCCCGTCGCGGCTGATCTCGGTGACCACCAGCGCCGCCACCCCGGCGTCCGCGAAGGCCCGGGCCAGGTCGAGCACGTCCGCGCCGGAGCCCTCGAGCCAGCCGCGGACCGCCACCTCGCTCCCCCGGGCGTCGAGGCCGACCGCCACCGGACGCTCGGCCGCGAGCGACCGCACCAGCGCCGGGTCCTCGAGGGCCGCGGTGCCCAACACCACGCGGGCCACACCGGCGTCGAACAGCGCCTCGGCCGCCGCACGGCTGCGCACCCCGCCACCGGTCTGCACCGGCACGCGCAGCGCTGCGACGATCTCCCCCACCACCGCGCGGTTGCGGGGCTCGCCGGTGCGGGCCGCGTCGAGGTCGACCACGTGCACCCACGGCGCTCCCGCGGCCTCGAACTCCAGGGCGCGGGCCACGGGATCGTCGCCGTAGACGGTGCTCCGGTCGTAGTCGCCCTGCGCGAGGCGCACGCAGCGACCGTCGAGCAGGTCGATCGCGGGGTAGACGTCGAGGCTCACGCCGCGACCCCCCGCGCCGCGAGCGCCACGAAGTTCCCGAGCAGCTGGAGGCCCGCGGCCCCGGACTTCTCCGGGTGGAACTGGGTGGCCCACACGTTCTCGTGGTGCACCGCGGCGGTGACCGGCCCGCCGTAGTCGCACGTGGCCACCAGCGCGGGCGACGCCTCCGCCGCGTAGCTGTGCACGAAGTACATCCACGGCCGGTCGCCGAGCCCGGCGAAGAGCGGCGACTCGGTCAGCAGGTCCACCAGGTTCCACTGCATCTGCGGCCGCTTCACGTCGTCCGGCAGCAGGCGGACGCGACCGGCGAGCACGCCGAGGCCCGTGGCGTCGGGCGACTCGTCGGAGCCGTCGTAGAGCAGCTGCATGCCCACGCAGATCCCCAGGAACGGCCGCCCGGAGGCGATCGCGTCCACGGCGACCTGGTCGAGGCCGTGCTCGGCGAGGGCCTCGCGGCAGCGGCCGAAGTTCCCCACGCCCGGGAGCACCACGGCGTCCGCCGCGTCGACCACCGCGCGGTCGGCGGTGAGCTCGGCCCGCGCCCCGACGTGTTCGAGTGCCTTCTGCGCGGACCGCAGGTTGCCGATGCCGTAGTCCAGCACCGCGACGAAGGTCACAGGGTGCCCTTGGTGGAGGGCAGCGTGTCGCCCTCGGTGCGGACCGCGTCGCGCAGGGCGCGGGCGACCGCCTTCACCGACGCCTCGATGATGTGGTGGGTGTTGCGGCCGCGCACCAGCGTGAGGTGCAGGGTGATCCCGGCCGAGGTCACGAACGCCCGCCAGAACTCCTCCATCAACTGGGGGTCGAACGGCGGGTCGCCCAGGATCTTCACGCCCGGCGGATCGATCTCGTAGTGCAGGAACGGCCGGCCCGACAGGTCGAGCACCGCCTCCACCACCGCCTCGTCGAGCGGCACGCGGATGGACGCGAACCGCCGGACGCCCCGCTTGTCGCCCAGGGCGTCGCGCAGCACCGCGCCGAGCAGGATCCCGGTGTCCTCCACCGTGTGGTGGGCGTCGATCTCGAGGTCGCCGCTCGCCACGACCGTGAGGTCCATGCCGCCGTGACGGCCGAGCTGGTCGAGCATGTGGTCGAAGAACGGCAGGCCGGTGCGGCAGTCGGTGGTGCCGCCGCCGTCCACGTCCACGGTCACCGAGATGTCGGTCTCCTTGGTGGTGCGGTCGGCGGAGGCGGTGCGTGACGGGCTCACGCCGCCAAGGTTCGCACACGGGGCGCGCGGCCCGGAAAGCGGTTCCCGGCCGGTCAGCCCGCCAGCACCTCGGCCAGCGCGGCGAGGAACTCGTCGTCCTCCTCCGGCGTGCCGAGCGTGACGCGCAGGCAGCCGCCGAGCCGTGGCCACGACGAGCAGTTCCGCACCAGCACGGAACGCTCCACGAGCCCGGCCCACACCTCGTCGCCGTCGCGGTGCCGTGGCCGGAACAGGATGAAGTTCGCGCCACTCGGCCACTGGTCCACGTCGAGCGCGGAGAGGGCGGCGGCCACCCGGCCGCGCTCCTCCACCAGACGCGCCACCCGGGCCCGCATCTCGGCGAGGTGGTCGAGCGCGAGCACGCCGGCGAGCTGCGTGACCTCGTCGAGGTGGTACGGCAGGACCACCTGCTCCAGCGCGTCCACCACCCACGTGGGGCCCACCAGGTAGCCGAGGCGCAGCGCCGCGGCCGACCACGTCTTGGAGTAGGTGCGCGTGACCACCACGTTGCGGTCCTCGGCCACGAGCTCGAGCGCGGACCACGGCGCGAACTGTCCGTAGGCCTCGTCCACCACGAGCAGCCCGTCGACCGCCTCCACGGCATCCAGCACGGCGCGCACGGTCGCCTCGTCCTCCACACGACCGGTCGGGTTGTTGGGCGAGCACAGGAAGGTGACCGCGGGACGGTGGAGCGCGATGTCCGCGGTCGCCCGGGCCACGTCGAGGGTGAAGTCGTCGCGGCGGTCCAGCTCCACCACCGTGGCGCCGGTGATGCGGGCGATGTGGCCGTGCAGCGCGTAGGTCGGCTCGAAGGTGAGCACGCTGCGGCCGGCCCCGGCGTACGTGAGGAGCACCGTCTGCAGCACCTCGTTCGAGCCGTTCGCGGCGAACACCTGGCGGGCCGTGAGCCCACCGGGAACGCCGTCGGCCTCCACCTCGGCGAGGCGGGCCCGCAGCGCGGTGGCCCCGCGCTCCGGGTAGCGGTGCCAGGCCACGCCACCCAGTGCCGCGGCGAGCGACGCGGTGAACGAGTCGGGCGGCGGCTCGGGGGCCTCGTTGGTGTTGAGGCGCACCCGCACCTCCACCTGCGGGGAGTGGTAGCCCTCCATCAGGGCCAGGTCGTCACGCACGCGAGGGCGGCCCATCAGGCACCGTCCCGTCGGGCCGCGAGGCGCAGGCGGACCGACTCGGCGTGCGCGGCGAGCCCCTCGGCGTCCGCGAGCGTGGCCACCGCCGGGCCGATCCGCTCCAGCGCGGCGCCGTCGACGGTGATCACGTGGTGATGCTTCAGGAAGTCGTCGACGGTCAGCGCGGAGGCGAAGCGGGCGGTGCCGTCGGTGGGCAGCACGTGGCTCGGCCCCGCGAGGTAGTCGCCCACCGAGGCCGGCGACCACGGGCCCACGAAGATCGCCCCGGCGTTGCGCACCCGCGGCACCAGGTCCTCGGCGCCCTCGCACAGCAGCTCGAGGTGCTCCGGCGCCACCAGGTCCGCCACCGCCACGGCCGCCTCGGGCGAGTCCACCAGCACTGCGTGACCGGCCGACGCCAGCGTGGCGGTGATCTCGGCGGCCCTCGGCGCCTCGGCCACCAGCCGTTCCACCGCGGCGTCCACCTCGTCCGCGACGGCCTCGTCCCAGGTGATGAGCCAGGCCAGCCCGTCGGGGCCGTGCTCGGCCTGGAGGATCACGTCCACCGCGGCGAAGTCCGCGGGCACGCTCCCGTCCGCGATCACCACCACCTCGCTCGGCCCGGCGAACGCCGCGGCCACGCCCACCCGGCCCGACACCTCGCGCTGGGCCAGTGCCACGTACCGGTTGCCCGGCCCGCAGATCACGTCCACCGCGGGCACCGAGGCCGTGCCGTACGCGAGCGCGCCGATCGCCTGGGCGCCGCCGAGGGCGTACACCTCCTCCACCCCGGCCACCGCCGCGGCCGCGAGGGTGACGGTGCTGACCGCGCCCGTGTCGCGGTTCGGCGGCACGCACACCGCCACCTCCGGCACGCCGGCCACGAGCGCGGGCACCGCGGCCATCAGCAGGGTCGACGGATACGACGCCCGGCCGCCCGGCACGTAGCAGCCCACGCGGTCCACGGGCCGCAGGTAGGAACGGATGCGAACCCCGTCGGTGTCGTGGACCACCTCGGGTCGCAGCTGGGCCCGGTGGTGCTCGGCGATCCGGTCACGGGCGAGCTCCAGCGCGGCCACCACCTCGGGCGGGGTGGCCGCCAGCGCGGCGCGGATCTCCTCGGCGGGGACCCGCAGCGCCGCGGGCCGGACCCCGTCGAAACGCTCGGTGAGGTCGAACAGCGCCTCGTCGCCGCGGGCCGCGACGTCGGCGAGGATCTCGCGCACCGCGGCCAACGGCTCGTCACCCGCCACCTCGGGGCGGGGCAGCAACGGGGCGGGGTCGGCCACGCCGCGCAGGTCGAGTCGGTTCAGCACGGCGTGCACGGTAGCCCGCGGCCCCGCGCGCTCCCCCGCCGGTTCCCGCCGGGTGCGGGAGCGGCGTCGGGTGCTAGGAACGGCGCCGTGAGCCTGCACGCCGACCTGGCCTCCCTGCAGTCGACGCTCGACCAGGCCGTCGAGCGCCTCGACGCCGCCGCCGCCGAGGTGCGCGGCACCGAACGCGACGACCTGCTCGGCGACCTGTACGAGATCGAACGCCATCTGCGGGCCGCCGGGCGCCGGCTCACGCGGGCGTTGGGTTCGCTCCCGTCCTCGGACTGACCGCGCCGCGACCCGGGTGCCGGACCACTCAGGGTCCCGCCGGACGGACCGCCCGCCGACGGTCCGTCCGAAAACGCATCCGGCGCCCCGGAGGGGCGCCGGACGGACGTCCCGGGCGGCGGGAGCCCAGGGACGCCGGTTACCAGGTGGCGGGAACCTGGCGAGCGACAGTTGAGCACAAACGTTTCGTGAGTGTCGAGGATCTCCGAACGTGGTTCCGCGCCCTCGCGCGGGCGCGTTTTCAGGCCTGCACGGAGGGGCAGAACGACGCGAGGACGCACCGCTCGCACGCCGGTCGGCGCGCCGCGCACACGCGGCGGCCGTGGAGGATCAGCCGCAACGAGAACTCCCCTCGCTCCGCCGCCGGCACCATCGGACCGAGCTCGTGCTCCACCCGTACCGGGTCGTCGTCGTCGGTGAGGCCCAGGCGTTTCGAGAGGCGCAGCACGTGGGTGTCCACGGGGAGCCCGGGCAGGCCGAGGGCCACGCTGCGCACCACGTTGGCCGTCTTGCGCCCCACGCCGGGCAACGAGGTGAGGTCGGCCATCGCGCCGGGCACCTCGCCGCCGAAGCGGTCGACGAGCCCGTTCGCCATGCCGATCAGGCTCTTCGCCTTCGAGCGGAAGAACCCCGTGGAGCGGATGAGCTCCTCGAGCTCCTCGGGGTCGGCCTCGGCCAGGTCGGCCGGCCCGGGGTACCGGGCGAAGAGCGCCGGCGTCACCATGTTCACCCGGGCGTCGGTGCACTGGGCCGAGAGGATCGTGGCGGCGAGCAGCTCGTACGCGTTGCGGTGGTCGAGCTCGCACCGCGCCTCGGGGTACTCGAGTGCGAGCAGTTCGTGGGTGCGGCGGGCCCGGCCCGCCGGCGTCCGCGGCCGGCGCCGCGCCGGCGCTGCGGCCTGGCCGTCCCCCTCGCGGCGGGGGCGATGCTCGGACGGTGCGGGCACCGGCGAACGGTAGCCTTCCGCTCCGGTGCCCCCCGCCGACGAGTCCCCCCGAACGCGACCCGAGCCGGACCGCCGCGCCGGGTCGCTGCGCTGGGTCTCGCCGCTCACCGGCGAGAGCGACACCGTCATGGCCGCCGCCGGCCTGGAGCGGGTCCGCACGCTCGACCAGCTCCGGCTGGCCCTGCCCGCCGGGGGCATCGACGAGCGGCGCGCCGGTGCCGGCCTCGCGGTGCGACCCCTCCGTCGGGGTCACGACGAGGCCGGTGTGGTGCGGGTGAACAACCGGGCGTTCCGCTGGCACCCGGACCAGGCGGGCTGGACCGTCGAACGCCTCGCCGCAGTGCTCGACGAGGAGTGGGTCGACCTCGAGGGCGTCCTCGTCCACGACGGGCCCGACGGAGCGATCGACGGGTTCTGCTGGACGAGGGTGCACCCCGCCACGGCCACCGAGCCGGCCCGCGGCGAGATCTTCCTCATCGCGGCCGACCCGGACCGGCACGGCACGGGTCTGGGCCGCGCGCTGGTCCTCGCCGGCCTGGACCACCTCGCCGGGGCCGGCGTGCAGATCGCCCTGCTCTACGTCGAGTCCGACAACGAACCCGCGCAGCGGCTCTACCGGCGGCTCGGCTTCGCGCGGCACCACTCCGACGGCGGCTACGCGCAGTCCCCGGGCGGGACGGCCGAACCGTGACCACCCGGTACGACCCCGACCGGACCGACCTCGGCGAGCTGCTCGCCGGTGAACCCGCCTACCGGGTCGACCAGCTCTGGGACGGCCTGTACCGCCAGGGCCGCCCGCTCGCCGAGCTCACGACGCTGCCCGGCGCGCTGCGGGTCCGGCTCGCCGACGAGCTCCCGACGGCGCTCACGGAGGTCACCCGCACGGTCACCGACGCGGGCGACACCACCAAGTGGCTCTGGGAGCTACCGGGCGGCGCACGGGTGGAGACGGTGCTGATGCACTACGACGAGCGCTCGACGGTCTGTGTCTCGACCCAGGCCGGCTGCGCGATGGCGTGCGGCTTCTGCGCCACGGGCCAGGCCGGGTTCGAACGCCAGCTGACGGTCGGCGAGATCGTGGAGCAGGTGATCGAGGCACGACGGGCCGCCGGCGCGCGCCGGGTGTCGAACGTCGTGTTCATGGGCATGGGCGAGCCGCTCGCGAACTTCGACGCGGTCTGGGCCGCGGTGCACCGGCTGCACGACGACGTGGGCATCGGCGCCCGCCACCTCACCCTCTCCACCGTGGGCATCGTGCCGGGCATTCGACGCCTCGCGGGTGAGGACCTGCCGGTGAACCTCGCGGTCTCGCTCCACGCCGCGGACGACGAGCTGCGCGACGAGCTCGTGCCGATCAACCGGCGCTACCCGCTGGCCGAGCTCGCCGACGCGTGTGAGACCTACGTGGAGGCCACCCACCGCCGGCTCAGCTTCGAGTGGGCGATGATCGAGGGGGTCAACGACCGGTTCGAGGACGCCGACCGGCTCGCCGCCCTGGCCCGGCGGCTGCGGGCGCACGTGAACCTCATCCCGCTGAACAGCACGCCGGGCTACCCGGTGCGGGGCTCGTCGCGGAACCGGGTGCACGCGTTCCGCGACCGGTTGACCGCGGCCGGGGTGAACGTCACGGTCCGCGACACCCGCGGGTCCGACATCGACGCGGCCTGCGGCCAGCTCCGCGCCGGCCACGAGGCCCGGGCCGTGGCGGCGCCCCGTCGTCGCGACGGGGACTGACTCAGCGCACCAGCACGGTGAGGCGCCCGGCGCGCACGGCGTCGACGAGGTGCTCGTGGCGGCCCACGTGCGAGCCCGGCCACACCACGGAGCGCTCGACGATCCCCTCGACCACGGCCCCCTCGCCCACCACCGCCGCCCCGCCCGAGAGCAGCAGGTTGGCGGCCAGGTAGTCGGCGGGCGTGCCGCAGTCGAGCACGCGGCCGGAGTGCAGCACCGCGTCGAGCCGGCCTGCGGCCGCCTCCTCGCGCCACAGCACCTCCCAGAGGCCCGACGGCTCCTCGGTCAACCGGCGGGCCGCGGCGGCCGGCACGATCGACGCCACCACCGAGCTCCGCGGCCCGAACGGCCCGGGCGTGGCGGTCAGCACCCGCACCCGCTCGCCGTCCCATCCCGAGACGAACTCGTGGAGGTCCGCGTCGTGGACGGTGTCCGCGTTGACCACCAGCGCGGCACGCCCCCCGAGCCACCCGCTCAGCCGGCCGATCGCGCCCGCGGTGCCGAGCGGCCGCTCCGCCTCCACCGACAGGTGCACGCCGCTCCCGGCGAGGTGCGTCTCCATCGCGTCCCGTCCGTGGTGGACGTTCACGGCCACGTCCGCGCACGCGAACCGCACCGCGACGACCGCGTGGTCCACCAGCGGGCGGTTCGCCACCGGGCAGAGCGGCTTGGGCAGCACGCGGGTGAGCGGACGCAGGCGACGCCCCTCCCCCGCGGCCAGCACCACACCGGCGACGCCGTCGGGGGTGGGACCCTGGGCCACACTGTCAGCCATGAACGACCGTCGCTGGTTCAACAGCCGGCTGCCCCAGACGCTGGTGATCGCGCAGTTCCTGCTGTACTTCAACGCCTTCTGGCTGGCGCTGGCGGCGCTCGGCAGCCTCCGAGGGCTCGGCAGCGGCGGCATTCTCGCGTTGCTGTACCGCGTGCTGCTGTTCGCCAGCCTCGCCGCGAACGTCTACGGGGCCTACGGCATCGCGAACGAGCAGAAGCGGGGCTACCAGGTGGCCGTGGTGGCGGCGTTCCTGCCGATCGCGGTGCCCGCGGTCATCCTGCTGCTCAACGGCAACCTGTTCGGCAACCTCGGTGCGGTGCTGCTCCCGGGCGGCATCATCAACGCGCTGTTCGTCTACGCGCTGATCGCGCTGCTGCTGCACACCCAGAGCCGCGAGCACCAGAAGGTCTGGTTCACCTGACGGTCCGGTTGGCCGCTCGACGTCCACCGCGGCCATGATCGCGCCCATGGCAACCGAGGTGAACGGCATCGCAGGACTGACCGAGCTGGTGGGGACCCACCTGGGCTACTCGGACTGGCTCGAGATCACCCAGGAGCGGGTGAACACCTTCGCCGACGCGACCGGCGACCACCAGTGGATCCACGTCGACGTGGAGCGGGCGAAGAAGGAGTCGCCGTTCGGCGGCCCGATCGCCCACGGTTACCTCACCCTGTCGCTCGGTCCGGTGCTGATGCCGCAGATCCTCACGGTCACGGGCATCAAGATGGGCGTGAACTACGGCCTGGGCAAGGTGCGCTTCGTGTCGCCGGTGCCGGTCGGGTCGAACCTCCGCCTCGGGGCCCAGCTCGACGAGGTGAAGGACCTCGGCGGCGGCTGGGCCCAGATCCACATGACCTTCACCTTCGAGGTCGAGGGCGCCGACAAGCCGGCGTGCGTGGCCGAGATCATCTTCCGCTACGCCGAGTGACCCCGGCGCTGCCTGCCGCCTGAGGGCGCGGGCCTGCTGCCGGCGGCGCGGACCGGGGACCGCTACCCGGTCGGCGCGGGGCCGGGGTGTCACAGGCCGCTGGTAGAACGAACACATGTTCGATGACGGCGAGCGTCCGGGAGACCCGTCCGGGAACCAGCCCGGTGAGCACCTCGGCGTCGGTGGGCCGGGTCGGCGCACGTCGCGGGCCGACCGGCTCGGCGCGCTGGCCGTCGCTGCTGCGGGTGAGGACGCCACCCGTCTGAGCGACGACGAGCTGATGGGCCGGGTCCGCCGGCTCGAGGCTGCCCGCCGTGCGCTCGACGCGGCCGAGGCCCACGTGGTGGCGGAGCTCGACGCGCGCGGCGCCACCGACCGCGCGACCGGGCTGCGCACCACCGGCTGGCTCGGGTTCGCCCACCGTCTCGCCTCGCCCACCGCCGGGTCGCTCGTCGCCTCCGGCTCGTTCCTCCGCACCCATCCGGTCATCGACGCCGCCCTCGTGGCCGGCCACCTCACGCTCGATCACGTGCGACTCCTGGCCCGGCTCACCACGCCCCGCGTGGCGGAGTTCGTGGCCGAGGCCCAGGAACGGTTCGTGGAGCTGGCGGTCGGCGTGCGGTTCGAGCGGTGGGCGCGGGACGTACGGGCCCTCGTGGAGCTCGCCGACGGGGACGGCGCGGAACCGCCGATCGAGCGCAACCGGCTCACCATGGACGACCTCCCCGACGGCACCCTGCTGCTCGGCGGCGCCCTCGTGGGAGATGCCGCACTCGGCTTCCGCGAGGCCGTCATCGCCGAGGCGCAGCGGCTGCTGCACCAGTACCGACGTGACGCCGAGACGACCGACGGGGAGACCACGATCCCGCCGCCGGCTGCGCTCTACGCCCTCGCGCTGGCGAACCTCGTCGCCGGCGGGCGCGCCGCGGCCGCGAGTGGCGCGGCACCGGTGGCCGACGTCGCCCTCGTGATCACCACGCCCGCCGGCGACGGTGCCGCTCCCGCGGACGACGACCCGCGGCGCCACTGGCTCGACGGGCTGCTGGTGCGCACCCTCGACCACATGCCGGTCCGCCCGTCCGTCGCCCGGCTGCTCTGCTGCGACGCCACGTTCCGCCCGCTGGTGGAGGACGCCCACGGGGAGGTGCTGCACCTGGGTCGACGTCAGCGGCTCGCGAGCGCCGCCCAGCGCCGAGCGGTGGCCCACCGATTCGGCGGCTGCTGCTTCCCCGGCTGCGATGCCCCGATGGCCTGGGTCGACCTGCACCACGTGGAGCACTGGGAGGACGGCGGCGCCACCGACCTCGACCTCCTGGCGCCGTTGTGCCGTCACCACCACCGGGTGGTCCACCGCCGGGGATGGTCCGTGCGGCCCGCGGTACATGGCTTCGACATCGTCACGCCACGGGGCACGGTCCTGCCCGCGCACCGGTTCGGCCGACCGCCCGACCGGATGGCGCGGCCGGCCTGACATCCGCGCCTCAGCGGAACTCGGGCATCACCTTCTCGGCGAGCAGGCGCAGCGTCTCGTGCTCGGGATAGTCAGAGCACCACGGCACCACACCGCCGCACCCCAGGTCGCGGTACTGCGCGAGCTTCTCGCACACCTGCTCGGGCGTGCCCACGAGGTTGCCGTCGCGCCACGACTCGAACGGCTCACCCCAGAAGCTGCGCGTCCCGCCGTCGATGATCTCCTGCTCGCTCTCGCGGATGAACACCTCGGGTGACCACGTCTTCGTGATCTCGTCCACGTCCCGGCCCACAGCCCGGCAGTGCTCCTCGAGGACCTCGCACTTGTGGGTCCACTCGTGCGGCTTGCCGCCGAAGTTCGACCGGTCGGCGTACCGCGCCACCACCCGCAGGGTCAGCTGCTCGCCACCACCGCCGATCCACACGGGCGGCCGGGGCGACTGGATCGGCTTCGGGTCGCACTGGGCCCCCTGCACCGAGAAGTGGCGGCCCTCGAAGGTGGCCTCGCCGTCGGACCACATCCGGGTGACGATCTCGACCGTCTCACGCAGCATCCGGATCCGGTCGGCGGCCGACGGGAACTCGTAGCCGTACGCCAGGTACTCCTGCTCGTACCAGCCCGCGCCGATCCCCCAGTCGAGGCGGCCGTTCGAGATGACGTCGATCGTGGCGGTCATCTTCGCCACGAGCGCGGGGTTCCGGTACCCGGCGCAGCTCACCATCTGGCCCAGCCGGATGGTGCTCGTGGCCTGTGCCAGCGCGGCGACGGTGGTCCAGCACTCGAACATCGACTCCTGGGACGGCACCGGCACGTTGTGCACGTGGTCGTAGACCCAGATCGAGTCGAAGCCGAGCTCCTCCGCGGCGAGCGCCGTGCCCACCGTGGTCTCCCACTTGGCCCGGTCGCCGGTGATGCCGGCGAGCTCGAGCTTCCATCCCTGCGGGGCGAAGACACCGAAGATCATGCGCCGACACTAGAGGCCACGGCCCCCGGCGGCCGCGGGTCAGTGACGGATCATCCGCCCGGGTCGCACACGGCCCTCTACGGCGCCCTCCAGCCGGGCCGTCAGGAACACGGCCCGCCAGAGGCGATCCCGCGACGGCGAGCGGACGACGGCCCTCCACGCTGCACCGGCGATGCGCAGGTGGCGGCTCCGCGGGATCTCGTAGCGACCCCGCCACCGTCGCCGGACGGCCTCACCGGCCAGACCCGACGAACGGCCGGTGTGCGCCACGCCGCGCACGGTCGTGCGCAGGAAGTAGCGGTACTCCGCCGGACTGCGGACGACCTCGAGGCCCGCCACGCTCGCCACGAAGCAGTAGTCGAGGTCCTCGCCGGCCAGCAGGTCGGTCGCGAACCCGCCCGTCTCGAGGAACGCACGGCGGTCGATGAGGAAGAAGTTGTAGACGAACGGCACCCCGTGTCGCCGGCCGTCCGGCGTCCGGACCTCCATGACGGGGATCCGGTCGCCGGCGCCGTACCGGTAGAGCACGGGCGGTACCCGTCGGCTGCAGGGGCGGGCCCGCGGCGCAACGATCCGGCGGGGCGCGGCATCGGCGAGGACCGTTGCGAGGAAGCCGTCGGACAGCTCGTCGTCGACCCCCATGAAGAACACCTGGTCGGCCGTGGCCGCCGCGGCACCCACGTTCATCGCCGCCGCCGGACCCGGCCGTTCCGACGCGTCCACCACCGTGACCCGGAGCCGCCCACGGTGCCGCCGGGCCACCTCGGCGGTGCCGTCGCTGCTGCCGTTGTCGGCGACGACCACCTCGAAGGGACCGACATCCGCGACCTGTGCCTCGAGACTGGCGAAGGCGGTCGGCAGGAGGTCGGCGCCGTTCAGTACCGGCATCACGACGCTGACCCGTGCCATCATCCGGGTGTCAACGTAGGTGAGACCCGGAACGCCGGGCCACCTGTGGACCCGCCTCCGGCGCCCTACCCTGCCGGGGTGCACCGATCGGCCACCTCCCGCCCAGCGGGCCGCCCGTGGCGGTCCGCCGCCGCGGCGTTGTTCGTGACCACCGCGGTGTTCGCCGCCGCCTGCCACGACGACGGCGGCCCGGCCCGCCGTTCGGACCCCCGACCGTCCGATCCCGCCACGACGAGCACCGCCCCGACGAGCACCGCCCCGACGAGCACCGCCCCGACGAGCACCGC
>JBMOJH010000059.1:0-20187 GCA_049316905.1 Microthrixaceae bacterium
CCGAGGTTCGTGTAGCCGATGCCGATGTCGCGGGCGGCACGGGCCTGCTCGGCGATCTTGTCGGTCGGGTAGTCGGACGCCCCGACCAGGATGTCCTGCGCGGTGACGACCACCCGCACGGCGTTCTCGAAGCCCTCTGCGTCGAAGGTGCCGTCCTCACCGAGGAACGTGAGCAGGTTCAGCGACGCGAGGTTGCACGCGCTATTTGCGAGGCGAAGATGTTCACTGCACGGGTTGCTGGCCTCGATCGGACCGGCGGCGGGCGTGGTGTTCCAGCGGTTGATCGTGGTGGAGAACTGCACGCCCGGGTCCGCGCACTCCCAGGACGCCTCGGCGATCTCGCGGAGGATCCGACGCGCCGGCACCCGGTCGACCACCTCACCGGTGGTGCGGGCGGTGAGCTCCCAGTCGCGCCCGTCGAGGGCGGCCTGCATGAACTCGTCGCTGAGGCGGACCGAGTTGTTGGCGTTCTGGTACTGCACGGAGAAGGAGTCCGCGCCGTCGAGGTCCATGTCGAAGCCGGCGTCGCGCAGGACCCGGGCCTTGCGCTCCTCCACCGCCTTGCACCAGATGAACTCCTCCACGTCGGGGTGGTCGACGTCGAGGATGACCATCTTGGCGGCCCGCCGCGTGGTGCCACCCGACTTGATGGTGCCGGCGGAGGCATCCGCACCCCGCATGAAGCTGACCGGACCGGACGGGGCGCCACCGCCGCCGAGGCGCTCCTTCGACGAGCGCAGCTTCGACAGGTTGGCCCCGGCGCCGGAGCCGCCCTGGAAGATCACGCCCTCCTCGGCGTACCAGTTGAGGATCGAGCGGAGGTCGTCCTCCACGTCGAGGATGAAGCACGCGGCGGCCTGCTGGGCCGCGCCGGGCACGCCGATGTTGAACCACACCGGCGAGTTGAACGACACGCGCTGGTGCAGGAGCAGCCAGCGGAGCTCGTCCGCGAAGGTGGCGGCCTCCTCCTCGTCGGAGAAGTAGCCGTCGCGCCCACCCCAGGCGGTGATCGTGCCGACGACGCGGTCGATGACCTGGCGCAGCGACCGCTCCCGTCGGGGCGTGCCGAGCGGCCCGCGGAAGTACTTCTGGGCGACGATGTTCGACGCCGTGATCGACCAGTCGGCGGGGAACTCGACGCCGACCTGCTCGAAGGCGACCGACCCGTCGCGGTGGTCGGTCAGGCGGGCGTCGCGCAGCTCCCAGGTGACCTCGTCGAACGGCGACCGGCCGGGGGTGGAGAACCGGCGGCCGAGGCGGGGCACGATCGAGGGGTCGACGAGGCTCACGGGCGGGCTCCTGGGGACTTCGGTGACGGACGTGAGGACAGGACAGCGGACCCCGGACGACGGGCCGGGGGGTACGGGCGCGGACGGCCGGGCAGAGGCCAGACCGGTCGCCCGCCGGCCCTGGGACCGACGGGGGCCAGACCCCCAGGAGTCGTCACCTCGCGGAACGCGATGACGCCAGCCACCATTCCAGCCGCCCGCGCCACGGCCCGTGCGGAGCACCCTAGGGACGGCGCCCTGTGGGATGAAAGAGGCACAACATGTGGATTTCGCGTCGATTTTCCCACAGGGTCACCCACCGTCGGCCTCTGCGACACCACCGACGGTGACCGGGGCCCGGCCAGGTCCTCCGGCCCGGCACGGCGAGCGCGAGGCGGGACGGTTCTCGTGCCATTTCCTGCCCTTCCCGACTCCACAGCATCGGGACAACGTGTGGACAACCTCGGATCGGTAGGTTGGGCCGGGTGCGACAACTCCTGCCCGGAAGGGACTTCACGGTGGACCCGCGGGCAATGCTGGTGGGCGATCCGAGACCCGCTCCGGAGGGGCGGCCGTGGGTGATGGCGAACATGGTGGCGTCGGTGGACGGGGCGTTCGCCGCGGAGGGTCGCTCGGGTGGGCTGAGCGGACCCGCCGATCGGGCCGTCTTCCACGTGCTCCGGGGCCTCGCCGACATGATCCTCGTGGCGGCGGGGACCGCACGGGCCGAACGCTACCGACGGCCGACCGCAGACGCCGCGACCGCCGAGGAACGTCGGGCCCGCGGCCAGGCACCGGTGCCCCGACTCGCCGTGGTCAGCCGGCGGGCCCTGATCCCCCGGGACCAGCCGTTCCTCGAGGGTGACGGCCCCGATCCGCTCCTGCTGCATCCCGCCGAGGCGGACGTGGCCAACCTGCCGCCGGGGGTGGAACCCCGCGTGGTGGGCCACGGGTCGGTGGACCTGGCCGGAGCCTTGGCTGGCCTGTACCACGACGGGGCCCGGACCGTGCTGTGCGAGGGCGGGCCCCGGCTGCTCGGCCAGCTCGCGGCGGCGGACCTGATCGACGAGCTCTTCGTGACCGTGAGCCCGGTGCTGAGCGGCGGCGAGGACGTGGGCCTCCTGCGAGGTGCCCCGCCGATGGACCGGCCGCTGGAACTGCACCGCGTGCTCGAGGACGACGGCTTCCTGCTGTTGACCTACCGCCGCCGGCGCTGAGGGCGGAGCGTCAGCCGGAGCCGGAGCCGGGACCGTCGGGCGACTCGGAGAGGAGCTGGATCTCCCGCTCGAAGTCCTCCGGCGCCTGGAACGACTTGTAGACGCTGGCGAACCGCACGGCCGCGACGGCGTCGAGGCGGCGGAGCTCCTCGAGGGCGAAGGCGCCGATCTGGGCACTCTCGACCTCCGAACCGAGGCCGGGGAGGCGGTCCTCGACCCGCGACACCAGGGCGTCGACATCGGCGGCGTCGACCGGGCGCCCCTTGCACGCGGCGCGGACTCCCGCCTCGATCCGCGACCGGTCGAACGGGACCGTGCGCCCGTCACGCTTGACGACCACCGGGACCGCGGCCTCCACGCGCTCGAACGTGGTGAAGCGCTGCCCGCAGCGCTCGCACTGACGACGCCGGCGGATGCTGGAACCGTCCTCCGCCGCGCGCGAGTCGACCACGCGGTCCTCGAGGGTTCCACAGGCGGGGCAGCGCACGGCGGGGACGCTACCCAACCACCGCACCGGGGGCATGGACGGCACACGCCGCGCCCTCCTGGGAACCGGACGGCCGGGCTCAGCCGAACGACTCGGGCAGGCGGAGGGCCTGGCCTGCCCGCAGGACGGTGCCGCCGTTGAGATCGGCGAGCTGGTCGACGGCGATCCGACGGTCGACCCCGGGAGCGACCTGGCCGGCGATCGACCAGAGCGTGTCGCCGGGGAGAACGCGGTAGGTGGCCGAGGACACCGGCACCGCACCGGCGCCCGATGCCGCCGGCATCACGGTGGCCACCACGTTCGCCGCCACCAGGAGCACCACCAGGGCGACCCCGGCGACGAACAGCCGGCGGCGGAGATAGGTGCGGCGCAGGCGGCGGGCCTGCTCGGAGCGGCCCCCCGGCACGACCCGGAGCTCGGGCCGGTGGTTCCGGGCCGGGGTGGGCAGGTGGCGGGCGGTGCTGAGGTCGATGACGGCGGCCATGGGGTGATGCTCCTACGGGGGTGTGACAGTGGCGTGGGGCGGGCCCCGGGAGGACCGGGCGGAGTTCGCCGAACGCCTGTTCGTCCACTCAACACCGAACAGCCGTTCGACGTCAAGGGTTTCGACGAACGCGTGTTCCCCCACCGCGTCACTGTCGCGTGCTACGGTCCCAAACACCTGTTCGGACCCGGGAGCGCCCCAACATGAGCAACGACACCGCCCTCACCCAGCGCCAGCTCGACATCCTCACCTTCATCGAGAAGACGGTCGGCGAGCGGGGCTACCCGCCGTCGGTGCGGGAGATCGGCACCGCGGTGGGGCTCAACTCCCCCTCCACCGTGCACAGCCACCTGCACACCCTCCAGCGCCTGGGCTACCTGCGCCGCGACCCCACGAAGCCCCGGGCCATCGAGGTCACGGCCGACACGGCGAGCGGCACCACCGCGGAGCGTCGGCCCACCCGGCACGTGCCGCTCGTGGGCGACGTCGCCGCCGGCACCGGGGTGCTCGCGCAGGAGCAGGTCGAGGAGCTCGTCCCCCTGCCGGCCGACTTCACCGGCGACGGCGAGCTGTTCATGCTCCGGGTCCGGGGCGACTCGATGATCGACGCCGGCATCCTCGACGGCGACTTCGTGGTGGCGCGGGTCCAGTCCGAGGCCCGCACCGGTGACGTGGTCGTGGCCGGCATCCCCGGCGAGGAGGCCACGATCAAGACCTTCCGCAAGGGGGGCGCCGGCAAGGTGGTCCTCGAGCCGGCGAACCCGCGCCTCGAGCCGATGCACTTCCGCACCGACGAGGTCCGCGTCTACGGCAAGGTCGTCACGGTCCTGCGCAAGCTCTGACCGCCGCCGCCCGGGGGCACGGCCCCGGGACCGCGCTCAGTTGGCGTGCAGGTCGGCGTTGAGTCCCTCGCTCCAGGCGCCCGCGCGGTGGACCACCTCCACCGCACCGGTGAGCGAGTTCCGGCGGAACAGCAGGTCGTGGGAGCCGCTCAGCTCCTTGGCCTTCCGGCGGGTGCCGTCGGGCATGGTCACCACGGTCCCGGCGGTCACGTAGAGACCGGCCTCCACGATGCAGCGGTCGCCGAGGGAGATGCCGATGCCGGCGTTCGCTCCGATGAGGCACTCCTCCCCCACGCTGATGATCTCCTTGCCGCCACCGGACAGCGTGCCCATGATCGAGGCGCTGCCCCCGAGGTCGGTGTTGGCGCCCACCACCACGCCGGCGCTGATGCGACCCTCCACCATGGCGGCCCCGAGCGTGCCGGCGTTGAAGTTCACGAAGCCCTCGTGCATCACGGTCGTGCCGTCCGCGAGGTGCGCGCCGAGTCGCACGCGGTCCGCATCCGCGATCCGCACCCCGGTGGGCACCACGTAGTCGACCATCCGGGGGAACTTGTCGACCCCGAGGACCGTGAGCGGGGCACCGGCCATGCGGGTGCGGCGCACCGCGACCGGCAGGTCGGCCACGGGGCAGGGCCCCGCCGAGGTCCACGCCACATTGGCGAGCAGCCCGAAGACCCCGTCGAGGTTGGCGCCGTGGGGGCGCACCTCGCGGGCGCTGAGGAGGTGCAGCCGCAGGTAGGCGTCGTGGGCGTCGAGCGGCGGGTCCTCCAGCGACGCGATCAGGGTGAGCACGACGACCTGGCGGGTGGGGAGCAGGCCGGCCGCGGGCTCCCGGTCCCGCAGGGCCTTCACCACCGCGAGGTTGGGGTGCGCCGCGAGGTCGTCACCGAACACCGCGGACCGGGCCAGCATCTCGTCGAGGTGCACGGGGCGGAGCTCCAGGGTCCCGGCGGAGCCGTCGTGGCCGAGGATGTCGCACAGCAGCGCGGCGGCCCCCAGGTTGGCGGCCACGTTCACCGAGGGGAACCACGTGTCGAGCACCACGCCGTCCTCGGTGGCGCCCGCAGCCGAGTCCGACACCGTGGCGACCCCCAAGCCGAAGGCCACCGGGTCGGTGTAGCCGTCCCGGGCACGGAGGCTCCCCACCAGTTCGGTGAACTCCTCGACGGTGGCGGGACGGGGCTGGGACACGGTGCCTCCAGGGACGGGCCGGCGGGCCGGCGGTGCGGGTCGGGCGCAGGTTAGGGCGTCACGGACCGGTGGTGAGCAGGTCGTCGAGCGCCGCCCAGGTGCGTTCCAGGCCGGCCCGCTCGACCCGTTCGGCCTGGGTGTGGGCGAGGGTCGAGTCCCCCGGGCCGAGGTTGACCGCGGGCACACCGGCCGCCGCGAATCGGGCCACGTCGGTCCATCCGAGCTTGGCCGTGACCGACAGCTGGTGACGTTCCACGAGGGCCGCCACGACGGGGTGGTCCACCGCCGGCCACGCCGCGGGTGAGCGGTCGATCACCGTGACCTCGTCACCCGGCTCGAGGTGCGGCGCGAGCACCTCTCGCACGTGGGCCTCGGCCTGGGCCAGGTCGCGGTCGGGGGCGAAGCGGTGGGCGATACGGACCACGGCCCGGTCGGGGACCACGTTGCCCGCCACCCCGCCCTCCACATGTGTGGCCTGGAGCGCCTCGTGGAACCGGCATCCGAGGATCTCGGGACGGCGGGGCTCGTAGGCGTCGAGGTCGACGAGCAGCGCGCCCAGCCGGTGGATCGCGTTGCGGCCCATCCAGGCGCGGGCGGTGTGGGCGCGGGCACCCTCCAGCACCACCTCGAGGCGCAGCACCCCCTGGCAGCCCGCTTCGATCTGGCCCTCGGTGGGCTCACCCAGGACCGCGACGTCGCCCTCGAGGAGGTCGGGGCGCTCCGACATCAGCTCACCGAGGCCGGAGACGTCGCTCGCCACCTCCTCCCGCGCGTAGAAGACGTAGGTGACGTCCACCGCCGGTGCGGGATGGCGCCGGGCGAGCTCGAGCATCACCGCGAGGCCGCCCTTCATGTCGGCCGAGCCGCAGCCCCAGAGGGTGTCGCCGTCGAGCCGCGCCGGCATGTTGTCGTTGACGGGCACCGTGTCGGTGTGGCCGCCGAGGACCACCCGGAGCGGCCGGCCGAGGAGCGTCCGGGCGACGAGGTTGTCGCCGACCCGGTGCACCTCCAGGTGCGGGAGCGACCGCAGCTCCTGCTCGAGCAGGTCGACGAGCGGACCCTCCCCGAACGAGACGGATTCGACGTCGACGAGCTCCGCGGTGAGCTGCAGGAGGTCGCCGGTGGAGAAGTGCGTGGTGGTCGTCATGGTGGAAGGCCGGTCACCGCAACGCGGCGAGCGTGCGCCGACGGTCTACCGCAGGACGGTCCCCGACGAGGAGCGGGTTCGGCCCCGGGGCGCCATCGGCCGGTGACGCGCCCGGGACCGGTCGATGATCAGGCCGGCGGCGGGGGCGGCGGGGGCGGGGCCTCGCCACCACCGGGCGGGGGCGGCGCGACGGGCGGGGCCGCGGGAGGCGGCGGCGCGGCCGGGGGTGCGGCGGGCGGCGCTGGCGGAGCTGCCGGCGGCGGAGCAGCGGGCGGTGCGGCCGGGGGCGGCGGAGCGGCGGGCGGCGCGGCCGGAGCCGCGGGCGGGGCTCCCGGGGGCGGTGGCGCGGCACCCGCACCGGGCGGGGGCGGCACCGGGGCACCGCCTCCGGTGGGGGCGAACCCGCCGGGCGGCGGCGGCACCGCAGCACCGGGGACACCGGCGGCGGGGATGACCCCGGCGTTGCGCTTCTTCCAACCCGAGCGCTTCACCAGGCCGACGATCAGGAAGATCACGCCGAGGATGAAGAACAGGACGCCGCCGCCGATGCCACCTGCGCCCACGGCGAAGCCGCCGAGCGACGGGAGCGAGGCGACGAGGTACTTGCCCGAGGTGTCCGCCGCGCAGATCAGGCGGTAGCTGGCGCCCTCCTCCGTGGCGAAGGAGTAGGTGAGGTCGTAGGACTCGTTGTTGGCGGTGAAGTTGCCCTGGGTCGACCCCGGGTCCTCGAACTTGATGGGGTTGCCGTTCTCGTCCTCGCCCTGGCACTGCGGCGAGGGCGCCGTGGACAACACGTAGGCCTGCGTGTTGGACGAGTTGAAGGTGGTCTCGGTGCCCAGGTCGGTGGTGCTGGCCTGGTCCACCACGTCCTGGATCGCGCCGATGGCCGAGGCGCAGCCGGCCGCGCCCGCGCCGCAGCCGGCCACGGCGAGGACCAGGAAGATGATGCCGGTGATGAGGAAGCCCTTCGGGGGCTTGGGTCCGTCTGCCATGGAGCGCTCCTGCGGAGTCGGGTGCGTCGCCGATCGGCGCGGCCTCCAGTATTGACGGATCGGGCCGGGATCCGGCGGACCGATCACCGATGCGTGCCGATGGTCAGATCCGTCCGGCCACCAGGTCGAGTGCGTCGTCCGGCTGCACCACTGCGAGGCGCAGGTGGTCCGCACCTGCCGGACCGTAGAACTCGCCGGGGCTGCCCACGACGCCGAGCCGTTCGGCGAGACGGCGGGCCAGCGCCCAGGCGTCGCCGCCGGGGGCGGGCACCCACAGGTAGAAGCCGCCGCCCGGCAACGGCACGTCGAGGTCGAGCCGGGCGAGCAGCCCGGCCAGCCGCTCGAGCCGGCCCCGGTAGCGGCGGCGCTGCAGCTCCACGTGGGCCTGGTCCCCGAGCGCCGCCACCCCGGCCGCCTGGGCGGGGCCGGGCACCATGAACCCCGCGTGCTTGCGCACCTCCGAGAGGTAGTGCACGAGCTCCGCGTCCCCCGAGTAGAACCCCACGCGCAGCCCTGCCAGGTTCGAGCGCTTCGACAACGAGTGCACCGCGACCACGCCCTCGGTCCCGTGCTCCAGGATCGTGCGCCCGGGCGGGACGCCGGGTGCCACCGGCTCGCCGTCCCAGGTGAACTCCACGTAGCACTCGTCGGAGAACACCGGCACGCCGTGGGTCCGCCCCCACGCCGCCACCGCGCCGAGGTCGTCGAGGCCGCCCGCCGGGTTGCCCGGCGTGTTCGACCACAGGCAGAGCGCCCGCGCCGCGTCGGCAGGGTCGATCGCGGAGAGGTCGAGGCGCCAGCGGTCGTCCACCGGGACCGGCACCGCCCGACACCCGGCCAGCGTGGCGCCCATCGAGTACGACGGGTAGCTCACCGCCGGGTAGAGCACGGTGTCGCGGGCCGGGTCGCGCAGGCGCAGCCAGTGCGGCAGACCCGCCACGAACTCCTTGGTGCCGATGCACGCGGCCACGTGGCCGGGGTCGACCGTCACGGCGAGGCGCCGGGCGAACCAGGCCGCCACCGCCTCACGCAGGGGCGGGGTGCCGATCGAGGCGGGGTAGCCGCGCTCGGCCCCGGAACCGGCGAGCGCGGCCACGACCGCCGGGTCCGGTGGGTCGCACGGCGTGCCGATCGAGAGGTCGACCGCGCCACCGGGCAGCGCCGCGGCCACCACCTGCAGCTCGCGCAGGCGGTCGTAGGGGTACGGCGGGGGGACGAACCCGGCGGGTGCGCTCACCGCGCCTGTTCCCCGGGCGACACGGCGAACTCCGTGAACCGACCGGCGTCGCGCTCGCCCATCCGCACCGACACCCGCACGCCGGTCTCGCCCGCGGTCTCGGTGAGCACGTCGCCGGAACGGTGCAGCGCGGCGAGCACGTCGCCACGGTCGTAGGGCACCTCGAGCTCCACCGCGGGCGTGAGGGCGCGGAGCCGGTCGCCGATGCGCAGCAGCAGGTCGTCCACGCCCTCGCCCGTGACCGCGGAGATCGCCACCGACCCCGGGTGCCGGGCGGCCTGCTCCGCCGCGCCGGGCCCGCGGTCGGCCTTGTTGAAGACGAGCAGCTCGGGCAGCTCGGCACCGCCGATCTCGCGCACCACCTCGTGCACCGCCGCGATCTGGCCGTCGGGATCGGCCGCGGACCCGTCGACCACGTGGACCAGGAGGTCGGCCTCGTTCGCCACCTCGAGCGTTCCCTTGAAGGCCTCCACCAGCTGGTGGGGCAACTTGCGGACGAAGCCGACCGTGTCGGTGCACAGCACGGTCTCCCCACCGGGGAGCTTGAGCCGGCGGGTGGTGGCATCGAGCGTGGCGAACAGCCGGTCCTCCACCAGCACCCCGGCATCGGTGAGCCGGTTGAGCAGCGTGGACTTGCCGGCGTTCGTGTACCCGACGATCACCACGTGGTGCAGGCCGCCGCGCACCCGCGACCGGCGCTGGGTGTCACGGACCTTCGCGATGTGGCGGAGGTCGGCCTCCAGCTTGTGGATCTGGCGGGTGATCCGCCGCCGGTCGATCTCGAGCTGGGTCTCGCCGGGGCCGCCGCGGGTGCCGATGTTGCCCATCTGCTGCGAGAGCGACCGGCCCTTGCCCCGCAGCCGCGGCAGCCGGTAGCGGTACATCGCCAGTTGGACCTGCGCCTTGCCCTCCTGGCTGTGGGCGTTCTGGGCGAAGATGTCGAGGATGACCGCCGTGCGGTCGATGGCCGAACGCCCGAGGATCTTCTCGAGGTTGTTCTGCTGGGCGGGACTGAGCTCGTCGTCGAAGACCACGGTGTCGCAGTCCGTCGCCTCGGCCAGCCGGCGGATCTCCTCCACCTTGCCCTTGCCCACGTAGGTGGCGGGATCCGGTGAGGTGCGCCGCTGCACGACCCGGCCGACCACGTCGGCCCCCGCCGTGTCGACGAGGAGCTCGAGCTCGTCGAGGGAGGCGTCCACGAGCTCCTCGTCGTGCGGCGGGAAGCTGACGCCCACCAGCAGGATCCGCTCACGGAACGTCCGCTCGATGAACGCGGCGGTCTCGCCACCGAACTCACCGAAGCCGCCGCGGTGGGACTCCTCGGCGCCCTCGTCGACGACGGGCAGCTCGCCCTCCTCGATCCAGTCGTCGTCACCGGTCACGGCCACCCCCTCGGGGGTCGTGCGGCACGGTGACCTCGGCGACGTAGGTGGAGGGCCCGGCCAGGAGCGCGCCGTCGGCGGTGAGCACCACGGTGGCGTCGCCACCCGGCATCGTGACGGTGACCTCGTTCCCCACCACGCCCCAGCCGTGCGCGGCGGCGGCCGCGGCCACGGCGCCGGACCCACACGCCCGGGTGATCCCCACGCCGCGCTCCCACACCCGCAACCGAAGCCCCGACGGCCCGGCCGGCTCGACCACGTGCACGTTGATGCCCGCCGCGAAGCCGGCCTCCAACCGGGGGCCGACCTCCTCGAGGTCCACGGCGTCGACGTCGTCGACCTGCAGGACCAGGTGCGGGTTGCCCACGTCGACCGTCGCCCGGTTCGCGGCGGGCTCGGCGGCCGCGTCAGGGGTGAGAGCGGGCCCGGCGCGGACCCCGCCCATGTCCACCTCGAGCAGCGCCACGCCCCGGACGTCGCCACCGAGCACGCGCACCCGGCGACGACCGCCCGGCGTGTCGATCAGCAGGTCGCCCTCGGTGCGGTCGGCGGCCATCAGGATCGCCTGGGCCAGGCACCGGATGCCGTTGCCGGAGATCTCCGCCTCCGAGCCGTCGGCGTTGAGCAGGACCATCCGGGCGTCCGCGCCGGGGCGGTCGGGGGCCAGGGCGTGCAGGAGCCCGTCGGCGCCGATGCCGAGGTGCCGGTCGCACAGGGCACGCGCTACGGCGGGGTCCGGCACGAGACCGGGGTTCCGCTCGGCGAGCGCGACGAGGAAGTCGTTGCCGAGGCCGTGGTGCTTGGTGAGGTGGAGCATGCGGTCGTCAGTGGGTCGCGTTCGTGGGTCGCGTTCGTGGGTCGCGTTCGTGGGTCGCGTCAGTGGGTCGGGAGCGTCGGGGCGGGGCCGCCCACGGTAGCGGCGGACCCCCGGCGCTCACGGGCGCATTCGGACCAGTGGGCGTCGATCCGCTCGGCCAGGGCGGCGCGGTCGGGGACCCGGGGGTCCGGCGGGTCGAACCACGTGATGCGGGGGTCGCGGCGGAACCAGCGCTCCTGGCGCACGGCGAACTGCCGGGTCCTCCGCACCGCGAGCTCCGCGGCCTCCTCGAGCGAGCACTCGCCGCGCAGGTGCGTCAGCAGCTCCCGGTAGCCGAGCGCCTCCGCAGCGGTGCGCGACAGCCCGTCGGGCCGCGCGGCCAGGGCCCGCACCTCGTCGAGCAGGCCGGCGGCCATCTGCGCGTCCCAGCGGGCAGCCACCCGCTCGCCGACCACGTCACGCGGGAGGCGGATGCCGGTGAGCACGAACGGCGTGGCCTCGTAGACGCCGAGGCCGGGACCACCGGCGGAGAACGGCCGTCCGGAACCGAGCGTCACCTCGAGGGCCCGAAGGAGCCGACGGCGGTTGTTCGGTTCGATGCGCCGCGCACCGAGCGGGTCGAGCTCCTCGAGCCGCGCCCGGAGCTCCTCGATGGGGAGTTCCTCGAGGGCCTCGAGCACCTCCGGGTAGCGGCCGGGCACCTGGAGGCCGTCGGTCACGGCCCGGACGTAGAGCCCGGTCCCGCCCACGAGCACCGCGTCGGCCCCGCGGCCCTCCACGCCGGCGAGCGCTGCGGCCACGTCGTCGCGGAAGCGGACCACCGAGTACTCCTCGGAGGGGTCGGCCACGTCGATCAGGTGGTGCGGCACCACGGCGCGCTCGGCCTCGGTCGGGGTGGCGGTGCCCACGTCCATGCCCCGGTAGACCGCCATCGAGTCGCAGCTGATGATCTCGGTGGGCCGGCCCGCGGCGGTGCGCCGACGGGCGAGCTCCAGCGCCACGGCCGACTTCCCGGACGCCGTGCAGCCGACGAGCACGAGGTGCCGGCCGGCTCTCGGCGCGGGCGCGCCGGGCGCAGTGGCGGTATCCCGGTCGGGGTTGCTCATGGGGCGCCCGTGAGCACGTCGGCGAGGGCCCACCAGTCGAGCCGCACCGGATCGGGTTGCGGGTGGCCGGCCCGTTCGAGCAGGTCGGGCACGAGCATCGGCCCCAGGTCCAGGGCCACCGACCGCGCCGCCACCGCCAGGTCCCGGTAGGGGTCCGCGAGCGCGGCGGCCGACCAGTCCGCGAAGCCGAGCGGGCGGCCCCCGTCGCAGCGGAGGTGTGCGAGGTCGGCCCGGCCGTGGGTGGGCACCACGCCGGAGTGGGCGTCGACCGCGGCGGCGCCGCTCGCGAGGACCCCGAGGAGGCGCGCCGGTTCCATGTGGGCGTAGGCAGGATCCAGCGTGTCGGGGCGCACCTCCCCGGACTCGATCCGGGTGCGGGCGAGTTCGACCACGTCCGCGGCGCGGAGCTGCGCCCAACCGTCTGGTGCCGCCGCCGAGTGGAGGCGGGCGATGGTGTCGCCGAGCAGCCCGACGGTCCGTTCCGGCTCGTAGCGGTACTCCACCTCCGTGGCGGGTTCGCCCCGGTCGGTCGCGTCGAGATCGGCGGGGGCGGTGCTCACCCGACGGACACCCCGTTCGGCCCGCGGTGGAGCCCGCTCATCCGGCCGCGACCGGGATGCGGGTGCGGTGCGTCGGGGCGGCAACCACCTCGATCAGCTCACCCCGGAGGTTGGTGACCGACGCGTCGGTCACCTCCACCCGTGCGTAGGTCCCGGGCCGCAGCGGTTCGGTCGCAGGGAAGTGGACCAGGCGGTTCTGGCGGGTGCGACCCGTGAGGCGTGACGGGTCCCGCTTGGAGGGTCCCGCGACGAGGACCTCTTCGGTGCGGCCGATGCGGGCCCGGTTGCCGAGCAGCGAGGTCCGCTCGATGACGGCGCGCAGCCGGTCCATGCGGGCGACGGCCACGTCGTGGGGCACCGCGGCGTCGGTGAGGGTGGCGGCCTCGGTGCCGGGGCGCGGCGAGTAGATGAACGTGAACGCGGAGTCGAAGCGGGCCTCGGCCGCCACGGCCAGGGTGTCGTCGAACTCGGCGTCGGTCTCGCCCGGGAACCCGACGATGATGTCGGTGCTCACCGCGAGGTCGTCGATGCCGGCGCGGGCCGCGGCGAGGCGCTCGAGGTAGCGCTCGGCGGTGTAGCCCCGGTGCATCGCGGCGAGCACCCGGTCGTTGCCGGACTGCAGCGGCAGATGGAGATGCTCGCACACGGCGGGGACGCCGGCCATCGCCGCGATGGTCTCGGGCCGGAGGTCCTTGGGGTGCGGACTGGTGTAGCGGACCCGACGGATGCCGGGCACGGCACCGACGGCGCGGAGCAGGTCCGCGAACAGCGGCCGGACGCGAGGCTCGGCCGCCGCCCAGGCCTCACCGGCGACGAGCACCGGGTCGCCGTCGGCCGGGCCGGCGCTGTCGTTGTGGGCGGAGCCGTCGCCGCGCAGGCGCAGCGTGAGGTCCCGACCGTAGGAGTTCACGTTCTGGCCCAACAGCGTGACCTCGGTGACGCCGTCGGCCGCGGCCCGGGCGACCTCGTCGACCACGTCGCCGAAGCGCCGGCTGATCTCCGGCCCGCGCACGGCGGGGACGATGCAGAAGGCGCAGCTGTTGTCGCAGCCGATCTGGATCGTGACCCAGGCGGCGTGACCGACCTCCCGGACGACCGGCAGCGCGGAGGGGAACAGCTCGTGGTCCTCGGCGACGGTGGCCTCGAGGATCTCCACCTGCTGGCGGCCGCTGCGGCGGGCCTCGTGGAGCAGGTCGACGGTGCGGTGCACGTTGTGCGTGCCGAGCACCACGTCCACGTGCGGGGCCCGCTCGGCGATGAGCTCGCGGTCCTTCTGGGCGAGGCAGCCGGCCACGACGATCTCGACCTCGGGCCGGCGGTCCTTCAGCGACTTCAGGTGGCCGAGCGTGCCGTAGAGCTTGTTGTCGGCGTTCTCACGGATGCAGCAGGTGTTGAGCACGATGACGTCGGCCTCGGCCGCGTCGTCGGCCGGCTCCAACCCGTCGGCCTCGAGGAGGCCGGCGATCCGCTCGGAGTCGTGCTCGTTCATCTGGCACCCGAAGGTGCGCACCGCATAGCGCTTGGGCACGTCCGTAGCGTACGACCGACCGGCCGCGGCCCTGAACCCGACGCACACCGGACCGAGCGGGAGCACGCCCGACCGCATCGGCCCGGACGACGGCAGCCCGGACGCGACACACCCGCTGCTCCGCGCCCCAGCGCACGTCGCAGCGGGTGTGTCGCCCTGGAGGTCCGGGGTGGCCCGGACCGGGGCCGGCGGAACCGGCTCAGTCCAGCGTGATGGGCAGGTCGTCGGGGTCGACCACGTCACCGGCCGCGTCCGCGTCGGACCCGTCCGGCTCGTGCTCCCCGATCCCCACCTCACGCAGGACCCGGTCCTGGATCTCCACCATGATCTCGGGGTTCTCGGTGAGGAACGCCTTGGCGTTCTCCCGACCCTGCCCGAGCTGCTCGCCCTCGTACGTGTACCAGGCGCCCGACTTCTTCACGATGCCGAGGTCGACCCCGATGTCGAGCAGCGAGCCCTCACGGCTGATGCCCTTGCCGTACATGATGTCGAACTCGGCCTGCCGGAACGGCGGTGCCACCTTGTTCTTGACGACCTTGACCCGGGTGCGGTTGCCGACCACCTCGACGCCGTCCTTGATGGACTCGATCCGGCGGATGTCGAGACGGACCGACGAGTAGAACTTCAGCGCCCGGCCGCCGGGCGTGGTCTCCGGCGAGCCGAACATCACGCCGATCTTCTCCCGCAGCTGGTTGATGAAGATGCAGATGGTGTCGGACTTGTTGAGGTTGGAGGTCAGCTTCCGCAGGGCCTGCGACATGAGCCGGGCCTGGAGGCCGACGTGCGTGTCGCCCATCTCGCCCTCGATCTCGGCCCGGGGGGTGAGGGCGGCGACCGAGTCGACCACCACCACGTCGATCGCGCCGGAGCGGATCAGCATGTCGGTGATCTCGAGCGCCTGCTCACCCGTGTCGGGCTGGGAGATCAGCAACTCGTCGACGTCGACGCCGATGTTGGCCGCGTAGACCGGGTCCATCGCGTGCTCGGCGTCGACGTAGGCACAGATGCCGCCGTTGCGCTGGGCCTCGGCCACGACGTGCATGGCCAGGGTGGACTTGCCCGAGGACTCCGGGCCGAAGATCTCGCAGACCCGGCCCCGGGGCAGGCCACCGATGCCGAGGGCGATGTCGAGCGAGAGGGCGCCCGTGGAGATCGACTCCACGGCCATCGTTCCCTTCTCGCTCATCTTCATGACCGAGCCCTTGCCGAACTGCTTCTCGATCTGGCTGAGCGCCATCTCGAGTGCCTTCTCTCGCTCCACGATGCTGTCCCTTCGTCGGTTCGCTGGGGGCCGCTGCACGGCGCCGATCACGTTGGGGCTGACGGTACCGACGGGGTGTGACAGCCCTTGTTCGCCGGTGACAGCATCGTAGTTACGAACGGGTGTTCGGTCCAGCATTTCCACGCGGGACCGTTGCGACGAGCGCAGCGAGAAGCGCAGGCCCCGGAACGGACCTACCGCCCGCGGACGGCGCGGGGACGACCTACCGAGGAACGGGAGGTCAGATGTAGCCGGGACCCGGGCCCATCGGCCCGGTCCGCTCGGGGATCTGGCCCCGCATGCCCTCGAGCTGCTGGCGCGCCTGCATCTGCTGGGCCATCAGCGTGGCCTGGATGCCGTGGAAGAGCCCCTCGAGCCAGCCCACGAGCTGGGCCTTGGCGAGCCGGAGCTCCGCGTCGCTCGGCACGGCCTCACCGGAGAAGTCGAACGACAGGTCCTCGAGCTCGGCGCCGAGCTCCGGGCTCAGCGACGTCTTGAGCTGCTCGATCGAGTGCTCGTAGATGCTCCTCAGCTGCTCGCGGGACGCGTCGTCGAGGGTGGTGTTGCGCACCTCGTCGAGCAGCTGCTTGATCATCGCGCCGATCCTGATGATCTTCGCCGGCGAGTCCACCTCGGCGCCCTCGCCGTCGGGACCGAGGCCGCCCTCGGCGGCGAGGCGGGGATCCTGCACGCCGTCGGGTGCCAGCACCTCCGCCGGCCCGGCGGCACCGGGGACGGTGACGGGAGCGGGCGCGTCGGTCGGGCTGGTGGGCTCGGACATGGAACGGATCCTACCCAGCGGGCCGCGCGGGCCCGCAGGGCGCCTCAGCCGCGGGCGACCAGCAGCGGCACCCGCACCTCGTCCTCGGTGAGGGAGCCGTGGCGGCCCTGCAGGTGGAACGGACCGGTGTCGGCCGGATCCTCGAACGCGACCGGTTCGCGGGTCACGAGCGCCACGTCGCCCAAGCGGGCCAACGGGCCGGGCAGCACCTTGGGTCCGAACCAGCACTCGTCGAGCACCTGCTCGCGGCCCACCACCCAAGCGACGTCCGCGTGATGATCGGTCGCCGCGGCCAGCAGCTCGGCCTCCGCACCCGGGACGGCGTGCAGCCACCGGAATCGGGCCTCGCCCGACTGCTGGCGCACCAGCGACAGCACCTCCGGCGCCGGCGGGAAAAGCCGGTCCCCCACGTCGACCTGGCCGTGGTCGGAGGTGATCACGAGCGCCACGCCGGCCGGCAGCTCCTGTACGAGGTACTCCACCATCCGGTCGACGAACACGAGCTCGGCGTCGTAGGTGGAGTCGAGGCCGTACTCGTGGGCGACCTTGTCGATGCCGTCGTAGTAGGCGTACACGAACGGCTCGCCCTCCGCGAGCTGCTGCATGATCCCGGCCACGAGGGTGGAGGGCATGCGGTAGGGCACGTGGCGGCAACCGCCGAGGTGCGCCCGGGTGAAGCCGGAGTCACGGAACTCGGCCCGCACCACCACCGGCGGCCGCTGGCCCTCGAAGGCAACGTCGTGCTGCACCGACTCCGGCGGGATCGTCTCGCGGGCGTCGCCCTTCGAGGTGGACCACCGCAGCACGTTCAGGATGTCGTCGGTCTCGGTGATCATCCGGTAGCCGATCACGCCGTGCTCCCCCGGTGCGAGGCCGGTGCAGATGCTGGTGAGCGCGGTGGCGGTGGTGGTGGGCGCCACGGTGGTGATCGGAGCGGCCCGCATCAGGGTGAGGCCCCGCAGCAGGTCCAGCCGGTCCTGCATCTGGTTCCAGCCGAGACCGTCGAGGACGAGGAGCACCACCTGGTCGGCGCCGCGCACCCCGTCGGGGAACCAGTCCGGGACCCGGTCGGGGTCCTCCACGAGGGGCCGCATCACGTTGGCGACGCACGCACCTTCGTAGTCGGGGAGCACGGGGGCGGCCGCGGTGGGATCCGCCGACCCGTTGTGCTGTGCTGCACCCACTCGTCGCCTCCTCGGGAGCCCCCTTCACGCTACCGACTCCCGCAGAGCGGGTCACACCATCACCGCCCCGCCCACCGCCCCCCTACGATGGCGGCCGTGAAGGTGTCCACCCGGGGTGACTACGCCAGCCGGGCCCTGCTGTCGCTGGCGTTGCACGACGGCGAGGGTCCCACGTCGGTCCGCGACATCGCGGACCGCACCGGGCTCCCCCAGCCGTATCTCGAGCAGATCCTCCTCGCGCTCAAGGGTGCAGGCCTCGTGCGGTCCAAGCGCGGGGTGGGCGGTGGGTACGTGCTCGCCCGCGCCCCGGAGGAGATCACGCTCGCCCAGATCGTCGCCGCGGTCGACGGGCCCATCCAGGCCGGCGATTTCGGCGAGCCCCACACCGACGGCGCGTGCGACCACGAGGGCCAGTGCGTGCTGCTGTCGATCTGGGGCGATGTGAGCCGGCGGATGAAGGCGCTGCTCGAGGCGTACACGCTGGCCGACCTGTCGGGGATGACCGAGGGTCGGCTCCCCTGGCCCGGCGAGGACTGAGCGCCGTCAACCCGACGTCTGCGGAGGTTCACTCGCCTCCGGGGCGACCGAGGACCCCTATTCCTCGGGGAGGGCGGCGAGGACGGCGGCGAGGTCCTCGGGCAGGGGCGAGAGGAACGTCACCCGCTCGCCCGTCCCCGGGTGGTCGAAGGCCAGCTCGCGGGCGTGCAGGAACGGCCGCGGCACCTCCAGCGCCGGGCGCACACCGCCGTAGAGCGGGTCACCCACCACGGGATGCCCCACCGACGACAGGTGCACGCGGATCTGGTGCGTGCGGCCGGTCTCGAGCCGGCAGGTGAGCAGCGCCACGTCCGGCTCGGCGAACGTGCGGTCCACCTCGTAGTGCGTGCGGGCCGGCCGACCGTCGACCGCCACGGTCATGCGCAGGGGGTCCCGCCGCGACCGACCGATCGGTGCGTCGATCACCCCGTGGGCGTGCTCCGGGTGCCGCCACACGAGCGCGGTGTACACCCGCTCGACGCTGTGGTCCGAGAGCTGCTCCACGAGGTCCGCGTGGGCCTCCGGGGTGCGGGCCACCACGAGCAGCCCGGAGGTGCCGCGGTCGAGCCGGTGCACCAGGCCGGGGCGCCCCTCCTCCCCCACCACCGGGCCGCCCTCGGGGTCGAGCTCGGGGTACCGGGCCAGGAGACCGTGCACCAGCGTGGCGCCGGAGTGCCCCGGGCCCGGGTGGACGACCAGGCCGGCCGGCTTGTCCACGACGATCACGTCGTCGTCCTCGTGCAGGACGGTGAACTCGACCGCCTCGTCCGCGCGCACCGGTTCGGGGGCCACCCTCGGGTCGACGGTCACCACGAAGCGGTCACCCTCCTCCACGCGCTGGGAGCCCTTGGTGGGCACCCGCCCCTGCACCTCGACCTGGCCGGCGGCGACGGCCGCAGCGGCCTCGGCCCGGGAGCAGTCGCACAGCAGCGCGACCACCCGGTCGACCCGTTCACCGGCGAGGGCCGCGGGGAGCACCTCCTCGACGAACGGCCCACCCGGCCCGGTCACGAGTCCGGCCCGGGACGCAGCTGGGGTTCGGGGTCGGCATCGGCCGCCGCGTCGGCGTCCACGTCCTTCGCCGGGTCGGGCGCCACCTCCGGCTCCGGCTCGGCGTCGGACTCGGACTCGGACTCGGACTCGGGCTCGGGCTCGAACACCGTGCTGACGGCGAGCAGGATCCCGCCCACCACCACGCAGGCGTCCGCCACGTTGAACACCGGCCACCACTGGAGATCGATGAAATCGACGACCCCGCCGGAGAGGAACCCGCCGGAGGCCCGGAACAGGCGGTCGAGCAGGTTGCCGAGCGCCCCGCCGACCACCACGCCGACGAGGACGAGCTGGTACGGCGAACGGAGCCGCCGGGCGACCAGCAGGAGCACCACGACGATCCCGACCGCCACCAGCGCGATCCACCGCCCGGACCCGGAGGCCTTGGAGAAGGCCATACCGGTGTTCTCGGCGTAGGCGAGCCGCAGCGTCCACACCAGGTCGATCGGCTCCCGCACCGGCTGGTCGGGGCAGTACGGCGGACCGCAGAGGCGCGCGACCGCCCAGATCTTCGACAGCTGGTCGAGGACGAGCACCACGACCACCGACAGGGCGACGGTGCCCCAGCGACGGGCCGCGGTCATGGCATCAGCGGAAGCTGCGGGTCTTGTACTCCACCCGCTCCCGGGCCCACGGGATCGCCCGCAGCCGCTCCTTCGGGATGGGCTCGCCCGAGTACTCGCAGATGCCGTACGTGCCCTTGACGATCCGCTCGAGGGCGGCGTCGATCTCGTCGACGGTCTGGCGGGCCTGCGCCACACGGGCCAGGTCGAAGTCGCGCTCCACCGCGATGGAGTCGCCCTCGCCGGACTCGTCGTCGAACTGCACGTCG
Source organism: Microthrixaceae bacterium (assembly GCA_049316905.1). Classification (GTDB taxonomy): domain Bacteria; phylum Actinomycetota; class Acidimicrobiia; order Acidimicrobiales; family Microtrichaceae; genus CAIPVR01. Next base: position 19,910 of record JBMOJH010000059.1, read on the forward strand.
CCCGGCTCCCGGTCGAACGCGAGCGAGTCGGCCTCGGCCTTCAGGGACTCGGCCTGCGAGACCAGCGTCGCCTTCTCCTCCAGCAGGGACTCCTTCTGCGCGGCGAGGAACGCGGCGTCGAACGGGTTCTTGCGCGCCTTGACGGGGGCCTTCTTCGAGGGAGCGGCCGTCTTCGCTGCAGCCGCCTTCGTGGCTGCCGTCGCCTTCGCGGGAGCGGCCTTCTTGGCCGGCGCCGCCTTCTTCGCGGGGGCCTTCTTGGCCGGCGCCGCCTTCTTCGC
>JBMOJH010000060.1:0-19557 GCA_049316905.1 Microthrixaceae bacterium
CCTTCTTGGCGGGCGCCTTCTTCTTGGTGGCCTTCTTCTTGGTGGCCTTCTTCTTGGTGGCCTTCTTCTTCGTGGCCTTCTTCTTCTTGCTCGGGCCCTTGGCGCGGCGCTCCGCGAGCAGCTCGAGCGCCCGCTCCATGGTGATGTCCTCGACGCTGTCGCCCTTGCGGAGGCTCGCGTTCGTCTCGCCGTCGGTCACGTAGGGACCGAAGCGGCCGTCCTTCACCACGATCGGCTTCTCGGAGTCGGGGTCCGCCCCGAGCTCCTTCAGCGGGGCGGTGGACTTCTGACCGCGGCGCCGCTTCGGCTCCGCGAGCACCCGGAGCGCGCCGTCGAGGTCGATCGTGAGCAGCTGGTCCTCGGTCTCGAGCGACCGGGAGTCGGTCCCCTTCTTCAAATAGGGCCCGTAGCGGCCGTTCTGCGCGGTGATCTCCACGCCGTCGGCCGGGTCCACCCCGACCACCCGCGGCAGGGCGAGCAGCGGGAGGACCTCCTCCAGCGTGACGGAGGCCGGGTCCATGGAAGAGAAGAGCGACGCGGTGCGCGGCCTGAAGCCGGTCTCGTCGTCGTGCACGCCCTCCTGGACGTACGGGCCGAACCGTCCGGCCTTCAGGTAGACGATCTCGCCGCTGTCGGGATGGGTGCCGAGCTCGCGGTCGCCCGAGGGCGCCTCGAGCAGCTCCACCGCACGCGGGATGGTGAGCTCGTCGGGCGGCACGTCGTCGGGGATCGACGCCCGCTGGCCGGCGTCGCCCTCGCCGCGCTCGAGGTAGGGGCCGTAGCGCCCCACCCGCACCACGATCGGCACGCCGTCGGAGTCCGCGCCGAGCAGGATCGAGTTGACCTGCCGGGCGTCGATCTCGCCGAGGCGCTCGGACACCATCGTCTTGAGGCCGATGCCCCCGTCGATCTCGTCGGCCGCGTCGCGGGTGGCGCCGAAGTAGAAGCGGGCCAGCCACGGCTCCATGTCCTCCGCGCCGGAGGCGATGCCGTCGAGGTCGTCCTCCATCCGAGCGGTGAAGGCGTAGTCGACGAGGTCGGGGAAGTGCTGTTCGAGCAGCGTGATCACCGCGAAGGCCGTGAAGCTCGGGACGAGCGCGGAGCCCTTCTTCCAGACGTAGCCGCGGTCCAGGATCGTGGAGATGATCGACGCGTAGGTGGAGGGCCGGCCAACGCCGAGCTCCTCGAGGCGCTTCACGAGCGACGCCTCGGTGAAGCGGGCCGGGGGCTGCGTCTCGTGGCCCACCGCGTCGAGCTCGTCGGCCACCACGGCGTCGCCCTCGGCCATCTCCGGGAGGATCCGCTCGCTGTCGTCGGCCGCCTCGTCGGGGTCGTCCGAGCCCTGTACGTAGGCCCGCAGGAAGCCGGGGAACAGGATCGTGCGGCCCGAGGCGGCGAACGTGGCGTCGCGCCCGTCGGCGAGCGCCGTGCCGAGGCGCACCTGCACCGACTCGCCGCGGGCGTCGGTCATCTGGCTGGCCACGGTGCGCTGCCAGATCATCTCGTAGAGCCGGAACTCCGCCCCGCTGAGTTGGCCGTTGACCTCCTCCGGCGTGCGGAACCGGTCGCCCGCCGGACGGATGGCCTCGTGGGCCTCCTGGGCGTTCTTCACCTTGCTCGCGTAGCGCCGCGGGGCGTCGGGCAGGTAGGCGTCGCCGTAGCGCTCGCGGATCTGGGAGCGGGCCGCGTTCACCGCCGTGTCCGACAGCGTGGTGGAGTCGGTCCGCATGTAGGTGATGAAGCCGTTCTCGTACAGCCGCTGCGCGGTCGACATGCACATCGAGCTGGACATGCGCAGCTTGCGACCCGCCTCCTGCTGCAGCGTCGAGGTCATGAACGGCGGCTGCGGCTTGCGGCTGTAGGGCCGGCGCTCGACGCTGCGGACCGTGACGGGCCGGCCCTCGAGGGCGGTGCGCACCTCGTTCGCGGTGGCCTCGTCGAGCAGCGTGACCGCCGCGGCCCGGGCCTCGGGTGTGAGCGCGCCGTCGGGGCCGAAGTCGCGGCCCGACGCGAGGCGGGCACCAGCCAGCTCCACGAGCGTGGCCGGGAAGTTCGTCTGGTCCTGCGCCGGATCCGAGTGACGGAAGCTCGCCTGCAGGTCCCACCAGGACGCGCTGGTGAACCGCATGCGCTCGCGCTCACGCTCCACGACCACGCGGGTGGCCACCGACTGCACGCGGCCCGCGGACAGCCGCGGCATCACCTTCTTCCAGAGGACCGGCGACACCTCGTAGCCGTAGAGGCGGTCGAGGATCCGGCGGGCCTCCTGGGCGTCGACGAGGCGGCGGTCGAGCTCCCGGGGGTGCTCGATCGCGTGGCGGATCGCCTCGGGGGTGATCTCGTGGAAGACCATCCGCCGGACGGGCACCTGCGGGTTCAGCACCTCGAGCAGGTGCCATGCGATGGCCTCCCCCTCGCGGTCCTCATCCGTGGCGAGGTAGAGCTCGTCGGCGTCCGCGAGCGCGTCCTTCAGGTGCCGGACGTGGTCCTTCTTCTCGGGGGAGACGATGTAGAGCGGCTTGAAGTGGTTGTCGGTGTCCACCCCGAGGCGGGCCCACGGCTGGCCCTTGTACTGCTTGGGCACGTCGGCCGCGTTGCGGGGCAGGTCGCGGATGTGGCCGATCGACGACTCCACGACGTAGTCACCGCCCAGGTACCGGGCGATGGTGCGCGCCTTGGCCGGCGACTCGACGATGACGAGGGGACTGCCCACGGCGGAACAGCTAAGGGAGCATCCGGGGTGAAGTCAAACACCTCGCCCGGGGCGGCCTCCCCCCGACGACGTCGGGAACCCCGGTTTTTCGCACCACAGCTAGATTCCCCGGCGGGTCCCGACGACCCCGCTGCGCCGGCACGGCGGAGCGACGAGGAACGATCGGACGGTCGGCATGGAACTGGGTCAGAGCGAGCGTGGACAGGCACTCCGGGACGAGCTCCTGGGGTTCATGGACAGCCACGTCTACCCGGCCGAGCCGGTGTACCACGCGCAGATGGAGGAGCTCGGCGACCCCCACGGCCACCCCCGGATCGTGGAGGACCTGAAGGCCGCGGCCCGGGAGCGGGGCCTGTGGAACCTGTTCCTCCCGCACCGCACCCAGTGGACCCCCGATCCCCTCTCGAACCTCGACTACGCGCACCTCGCCGAGATCTCCGGCCGCTCCGGCGAGCTCGCCCCCGAGGCGATGAACTGCGCGGCGCCCGACACCGGGAACATGGAGGTGCTCGCACTCTTCGGCACCCCGGAGCAGCAGGAGCAGTGGCTGTACCCGCTGCTGCAGGGCGAGATCCGCTCCGCGTTCGCGATGACCGAGCCCGACGTGGCCTCCTCCGACGCCACCAACATCCAGCTCCGCATCGAACGCCGCGGCGACGAGTACGTGCTCAACGGCCGGAAGTGGTGGATCTCCGGGGCGGCGTCGGAGCGCTGCAAGGTCTTCATCGTGATGGGCAAGACCGACCCGGACGCGCCCCGCCACCTGCAGCAGTCGATGATCCTCGTCCCCCGCGACACGCCCGGCCTCACCGTGGTGCGGGACCTTCCGGTGTTCGGCTACCAGGACCGCGAGGGTCACGTGGAGCTGCGCTTCGAGGACGTGAGGGTCCCCGCGTCGAACCTGCTCGCGGAGGAGGGCTCGGGCTTCGCCATCGCGCAGGCCCGGCTCGGCCCCGGCCGGATCCACCACTGCATGCGCTGCATCGGCGTGGCCGAGCGGGCCCTCGAACTGATGTGCCGCCGGGTCACCGAGCGGGTCGCGTTCGGCCGGCCCCTCGCCGAGCAGGGCGTGGTCCGCGAGTGGATCGCGGACTCCCGCATCGAGATCGAGCAGGCCCGCCTCCTCACGCTGAAGGCCGCGTACCTGATGGACACCGTGGGCACCAAGGGCGCACGGATCGAGATCTCGGCCATCAAGGTGGTGGCACCGAACGTGGCGCTCAAGGTGGTCGACCGGGCCATCCAGGCCCACGGGGGCGGCGGCGTCTCCGACGACTTCCCGCTCGCCCGCATGTACGCCGGGCTGCGCACCCTGCGCTTCGCCGACGGGCCCGACGAGGTGCACCGTCGCCAGGTGGCCCGCACCGAGCTGGCCCGTTACGCCTGACCGCCCGGCGCCCGGGGCGGGGGCGGGTCGTGCGGCCGACGGGGCCCGTCACACAGCGTTCACACGGCGGGGCTGTCCGGCCGGGGCCCGCGTCGGTAACGTCCGCTCCCGGTGTGCCGGGAAGTCTGGTCGGCCTCCGCCGGTCCGGCGGAGTACCTGACCCGACCTGCCCGTGATCCCGCTCCTCCTCCTCCACCTGCTCGCAGCAGTCGTCTGCCTCGTCCCCGGCACGCGCCTGGGGCGTCGCATGTTCGCGGTGGCGGCCGTGGCCCCGGCGGCCACGTTCGTGTGGCTCCTCACCGTGGCGGGGGGCGTCGTCGGCGGCACCCCGGAGGTGGCAGAGGCCACCTGGGTGCCGCAGTTGGGTCTCACCCTGCAGTTCCGGCTGGACGGCTTCGCACTGCTGATGGCGCTGCTCGTCTCCGGGATCGGCACGCTGGTGATGGGGTACTCGCTGAGCTACTTCCGCCCCCACGGCGAGCACCCCGCCCGTGACGACTGCGCCCGGCTCGCGGGCCTGCTCGTGGCCTTCGCCGGGGCGATGCTCGGCCTGGTCCTCGCCGACGGGTTCTTCACCCTGTTCCTGTTCTGGGAGCTCACCTCCGTCACCTCCTACCTGCTGATCGGGATCGACGACCGGGTCGCCGCGGCGCGGGCCGCGGCGCAGCGGGCGTTCCTCGTGACCGGCGCGGGAGGCCTCGCCCTCCTCGGCGGGCTCGTCCTCCTGGGCCAGCGCTCCGGCACCACCACGATCTCCGGCCTCCTCGCCGACCCGCCGACCGGCACCGTGGTCACGGTCGCCCTGGTGCTGGTGCTCGCGGGTGCCTTCGCCAAGTCCGCGCAGTTCCCGCTGCACTTCTGGTTGCCCGGTGCCATGGCCGCGCCCACACCGGTGAGCGCCTTCCTGCACTCGGCCACCATGGTGAAGGCCGGGATCTACCTGGTGGCCCGACTCTCGCCCGTGTTCGCGGAGGTGGGCCCGTGGCGCCTGCTGGTGGTCGTGTGCGGCGGCGGCTCGCTCCTGCTGGGGGGCGTCCGGGCCCTGCGGGAGCAGGACGCGAAGCTCTCCCTGGCCCACGGGACGGTCAGCCAGCTCGGCCTGATCATGATCCTCGTCGGGCTCGGTACCCCGGCCACGACCTACGCCGGCGTGGCGGTGCTCACCGCCCATGCGCTGTTCAAGGCGTCGCTGTTCCTCACGATCGGTGTGGTCGACCACGAGGCCGGCACGCGGGACCTGCGCCGCCTGCGGGGCCTGGGCCGGCGGCTCCCGGTGCTCGCCGCCGTGGGCATCACCGCGGGCGCGTCGATGGCCGCCATCCCGCCGACGCTGGGCTTCGTGGCCAAGGAGGCCGGTATCGCGGCGCTCGAGGACACCGGCATCGGGGTGCTCGGACCGGTGGCGCTGGTGCTGGTGGTCGCCGGCAGCGTCCTCACGGTGGCCTACACGCTGCGGACCGTCGGCGGACTGTTCGGCCGCGACGTCCCGGCGGGCGAGCAGGGCCCGGCTCCGGTCGACCCCGCGGGCGTGCACCGACCGTCGGCCGCCTTCGTCGCGGCACCCGCGGTGCTCGCCGCGCTGTCGCTCCTCGGGGGCCTGGCGGCCGCCCCGGTGGGGGCGTGGCTCGCCGAGGTGGCGGGGTCGCTCACCCCGGCCGCGGCGGACGGCTACCTCGCGCTGTGGCCCGGGCTGCACCTCGCGCTCGCGCTGTCGGTCACCACCTGGGTCCTGGGCACCGCGTTGGCCGAGGTGGTGCGCCGGCGCGAGCGGGGCGGCGAGCCGGCGCCCACGTTCGCCATCAGGGCCTACGCCGCCACCTACGACGGGCTGCTCCGAGGGTCGCGGCGCCTCACGGCGGTGACGCAGAGCGGCTCCCTCCCCGCCTACCTCACCGTGGTGCTCACCACGCTGGTGATCGCGCTCGGGGCGGCGTGGCTGCAGGGCGTCGGGCCGCTCGGCGACGTGCCGTGGGCCGAGTCGTGGCTCCAGGTGGTCGCGGCGGTGCTGACCGGGGGCCTGGCACTCGCGATGGTGCGGGCGCGACGCCGGTTCACGGCCGCGGTCCTCCTCGGCGGCTCGGGTTACGGGTTGGCGCTGATCTTCCTGCTGCACGGCGCGCCCGACCTGGCCATCACGCAGTTCCTCATCGACACGCTGTCGATCGTCCTGTTCCTGCTGGTGATGTCGCGCCTGCCGGACCGCTTCCGCCCGCCGCCCTCGTGGGTGCCCAACGGGCTCCGGCTGGGCCTGGCGGTGCTGGTGGGCGTGGCGGTGGCCGGGTTCTCCCTCGCGGCGTCCGCGGCGCGGACCGAGCCGTCGGTGGGCGAGGAGTACGTGCAGCGCTCCGAGCCGGAGGCCGGCGGGCGCAACGTGGTCAACGTGACGATCGTGGACTTCCGCGGCTTCGACACGCTCGGGGAGATCACCGTGCTCGGGGTGGCGGCGGTCGGCGTGGTGAATCTCGTGACCGCCGCCCGCCGCCGTCGCCGCGGCCGCCACGACGGCACCGGGGTCGACCCGGACGGGAACGACAGCAACGGGGCGGCCGCGCCGGCCCCGGCCGCGGAGGGCGCCCCGTGAGCCGGACGCGCCACTCGGTGATCCTCACCACCAGCATCAACGGGCTCGTCCCCGTGCTCGTGCTGGTGGCCGTGGTCGTGACCTTCCGCGGCCACAACGCCCCCGGCGGCGGCTTCGCCGGCGGCCTGATCGTGTCGGCCGCGGTGATCCTGCGGTACCTCGCCGACGGTCCCCGCGCGGTGGAGCGGCTGCCCGTGCAGCCGATGACGCTCGTCGGCGCCGGGCTCTGCCTCGCGGTCGCCGTGGCCGCGGCGCCGTTGTTCGTCGGGGGCGAGGTGCTCGAGTCCTACATCTGGACCGTGTCGATCCCGGCGATCGGGAAGGTGAAGGTGGTCTCCTCCGCCGGGTTCGACCTCGGCGTCTTCCTCCTGGTCATCGGCTCGGTCACGAGCATGCTCGTCGCGTTCGTGGAGGCCGACGACGCCGAGGACCCCGACGTGGTGGGCACCGACATCCTGGCGCCGGCCACGGAGCCGTCCGACAGCCCGGCCGCTGAGCCGGCAGCCGGGCCGGATCGACCGCGGGACCACCGATGAGCGTCACCCTCGCCGTGCTCGCCGGCGTGCTCGCGGCCGTGGGCACCGCGCTCGTGCTGCACCGCACGCTCACCCGGATCGTCCTCGGGCTCGGCATCCTCGGCAACGCCGTGAACCTGCTCGTGCTCGCGGCCGGCACCCCGCCGGGCACCGCTCCGATCATCGGTCGCAGCGGCCACTTCGGCGACCCGGTGCCGCCCGCCCTGGTCCTCACCGCGATCGTCATCGGGTTCGGGACCATCGCCTTCCTGCTCGCCGTGGCCTACCGGTCCTGGACCATCGACGGCACCGACGAGGTGGAGGACGACATCGAGGACCGCCGCCTGGCCGGACTCGATCCGGACGACGCGGACGACCCCGACCTCGACACCGAACTGGACCGGGGCTCCGGACCCGACGGCGGCGCCGGGAGGTCGGTCCCGTGACCCCGTGGATGGCGCTGTGCATCGTCGTGCCGCTCGGCGGCGCGGCCGTGTCGCTGGTCCTGCACGGTCGGCTGCTCGCCCAGCGGATCGTGGGGGTCGCCGCGGTCGGCACCACGGTCGCGCTGGCCGTGGCGGTGCTCGTGGCGGTGGACCGCGACGGTCGGATCACCGCGGACCTCGGCGGTTGGCCGGTCCCGATCGGCATCACGCTCGTGGCCGACCGCCTCTCGGCCCTCATGCTGGTCATCGGCACGGTGATGCTCTTCGCGGTGCTGCTCTACGCGCTCGGGCAGCGGGCCCAGGACGAGCGCTCGCCCTGGTACGTCCCCGTGTACCTGGTCCTGACCGCGGGGGTCTGCCAGGCGTTCCTCGCGGGAGATCTCTTCAACCTGTTCGTGAGCTTCGAGGTGCTGCTGATGAGCAGCTACGTCCTCGTCACGCTCGAGGGCAACGACCGCCAGATCCGCGCCGGCATCACCTACGTGGTCATCAACGTGATCGAGTCCACGTTGCTGCTGCTCGCCGTGGCGCTCGTGTTCGCGGCCACCGGCACGCTCAACCTCGCCGAGCTGCCCCGACGGCTCGCCGAGCTGCCCGACGGGGTGGCCCTCGGCCTGAACCTGCTCCTGCTGCTGGCCTTCGGGCTGAAGGCCGCGGTGTTCCCGCTGTTCTCGTGGCTGCCCGACAGCTACCCCGCCGCGCCGAGCCCGGTGACGGCGGTGTTCGCGGGCCTGCTGACGAAGGTCGGCGTGTACGCCATCCTCCGCACCCAGACCCAGCTGTTCCCCGGCGAGCTGCGCACGCTGCTGCTGGTGGTGGCCGGTCTGACGATGGTCGTGGGCGTTCTCGGGGCGATCGCGCAGTCCGACATGAAGCGCATCCTGAGCTTCCACATCGTGAGCCAGATCGGGTACATGGTCATGGGCCTGGCGCTCGGCGGGGTGGCCGCCATCGCCGCCACCATCTTCTTCGTCCTGCACCAGATCCCGACCAAGACCTCGCTGTTCCTCGTGGAGGGGATCGTCGAGCGGGAGACCGGCACCTCCTCCACCGGCGGGGAGGCGGCCGGCATGGCCCGACGGTCGGGCCCGCTCGCGCTGCTGTTCCTGCTCCCGGCGCTGAGCCTCGCCGGCATCCCTCCGCTGTCGGGGTTCGTGGGCAAGGTCGCGCTGGTGGAGGCCGGCTTCGACCAGGACGCGTGGGTCACCACGGCCGTCGCGCTCGGGGTGTCGCTCCTCACCCTGGTCTCGATGGTCAAGATCTGGTCGGGCGTGTTCTGGGGGAGCCCGGCCGCCCGCCGCGGCGAGGCGGCGGCCGACGCCGGCCACGACCGGCCGGGGGTGCTCCGCCGCCACCCGATGATGTCGGCGGTGACCGCCGGGGTGGTGGGGTTGACCCTCGCCATCGCGCTGCTCGCCGGGCCGGTGTACCGGTACTGCGAGCGGGCGGCGCGCCAGCTGGTGCCGGCCACCGAGCAGGTCCCCGCGTCGTCGGGCGACCAGGCGCAGGGGGAGGGGCCGTGAGGCGGGTGATCGCGCCGGCCTCGCTCCTGGTCGTCTGGCTGATGCTCTGGGGCGAGGTGTCCGTGGCGAACCTCGCGAGCGGGGTGCTGATGGTCGGGCTGCTCGTTGCGCTCGTACCCCGGCTCCGGGGGGTCCCCCGCCACCGTTTCCACCCGTGGGGCATCGTGCTCGTGACCGTCGACCTGTTCGTCCGGCTGGTGCAGTCGTCGCTGCAGGTGATCCGCACCGTGCTGCGCCCCACCCCGGAACGGCTGCAGTCGGGCGTGGTCGCCGCGCCCCTCCGCTCCTCGTCACCGCTGGTGGCGACCGTGGTGGCGGACCTCATCACGCTCACGCCGGGCACCCTCACCCTGGACGTGCGCTCCTCGCCGCCCGAGGTGATCGTGCACGTCCTCGGCCTCGACGATCCCGAGGCGGTGCGCCGCGAGGTCGCCGAGCTCGAGGAACTGGTGCTGCGCGCCGTGGAGCCGATCGGGCCGGACGCGGAGGCGACGGCATGACCGTCGTGTTCGTGATCGCGTTCGCACTGCTGGGCACCGCCGCGCTCGTCGCCCTCGTCTTCGTGGCCCGCGCCGGCAACCTCGTGGACCGGGCGGTGGGCCTCGACCTGATGGCCTCGGTCATGGTGAACGCCCTCGCCGTCGGCGTGGCCGTGGTGGCGGGCGGCGACGCCGTCGACCTCATCCTGCTGTGGGGGCTGCTCGCGTTCCTCGGCAACGTCGCCGTGGCGCGGTTCGTGGAGCGACGGGGGTCGGGGTCGTGAGCGTGGTGGTCGACGTGCTCTCGGCGTTCCTGCTGCTCTCGGGCGCGGTCGTCACGCTCATCTCGGCGGTCGGCCTGTTCCGGGTGCCCGACGCCTACGGCCGGCTGCACGTGGCCACGAAGCCGGCCACGCTCGGCATCGCCTGCACGCTGGCCGGCGCCACGCTCCAGGTGCCGTTCGGCTCGGACACCTCGCGGCTCGTGCTCGCCCTGGCGCTCCAGTTCTGGACCATCCCGGTCTCCAGCCACCTGCTGGGCCGCGCCGCCCGCGCGACCGGCCTGCCCCCCGCCCGGCCGGACGTGCTCGACGAGTTCCCGACCGACGGCCCGCCCCGCGGCTGAACGCCGAGAGCGGGAGCCCCCTGCGGACCCGTCCGTTCAGCCGGGGCCGGGAACGCCGTCGAGCGCCGCCGTGCCGTCGAGGACCTCGACCAGGGTGTCCACCCCGGACTCGGCCAGCAGGTCGCGGGGCCGCCCGGGCGGGCTCACCACCACGAACCGGCCGCCCCGACGCCGGGCCCGGAGCCGGCCGGCGAGCACGACCCCGAGGGCGACCGGGTCCAGGTAGTCCACCGCGGAGAGATCCAGTGCCACGAGCTCGGCATCCACCCGGTCGAGCTCCGAGCGCACCCCCGGCAGCGACGCGAGATCCACCTCGCCGACCACGCGCACGACCGTCCATGGGCCCAGCTCGTCGGTGCGCACGTCGAACAGCACGTCGTCAGGCTAGGTGGACCGCGCCCGGTGACCGTCGGAGGCGTCCCGTAGCCTCGCGGCGACGATGTCCGGCGTCCTCACCTCTCCCTCTCCCTCCCCTCCCGCCGGGCCCGGCGCCGACGGGAGCGCCGCCACCCGGGCGGCGATCGACGTCGCGCTCGCCGCCCTGGCCGACGACCCGCGGCTGGTGCACGTCGAGCGGCTGGCGGGTCGTGATGCGGCGACCGCTCGACCGGCCCGGCCGATCGACCCGGAGGTGGCCGGGCGCCTGCACCACCCGGAGCTCTGGGCCCACCAGGTGGAGGCCCTCGACCTCGTGCGCGCCGGGCGGTCGGTGGTGGTGGCCACGGGCACCGCCTCGGGGAAGTCGCTCTGCTACCAGGTGCCCGCGGCCGAGGCCGCCCGCCGCGGCGGCACCAGCCTGATGGTGTTCCCCACCAAGGCGCTCGCGCAGGACCAGCTCCAGTCGCTCACCGGCTGGGGGGTGCCGGGCCTGGTCGCCGCCACCTACGACGGCGACTGCACCCCGGAGGAGCGTTCGTGGGTGCGGGAGCACGCCGGCGTGATCCTCACCAACCCCGAGATGCTGCACCAGGGGATCCTGCCGAACCACCGCCGCTGGGCGGCGTTCCTGCACTCCCTCGAGCTGGTGGTGGTCGACGAGCTGCACGTGCTGCGCGGCGTCTTCGGCACGCACGTGGGCCAGGTGCTGCGGCGCCTGCGGCGCCTCGCCCGCCACTACGGGGCGGATCCCACGTTCGTGTTCACCTCCGCCACCATCGGGGAGCCCGCCCGCCTCGCCACCGAGCTGTGCGGGCTCCCGGTCGAGGCCGTCACCCGCGACGCGGCCCCCGCCGGCGAGCGGGTGGTGGCGATGTGGAACCCGGACGCCGACGACGACGAGGGCCCGGACGCCGACGCGCGCCGCTGGTCGGTGAACGCCGAGGCCGCGCTGGTGGCGGCCCGCCTCGTCGACGCCGGGCTCCGCACGCTCGTGTTCTGCCGGTCGCGGCGCGGAACCGAACTGGTGGCCCAGGACCTCCGCCGGGCCGTGGCCCCGGAGCTGGCCGGCGGGATCCGCGCCTACCGTGCCGGGTACCTCCCCGCCGAACGCCGCGAGATCGAGGCCGAGCTGTTCGACGGGCGGCTCCACGCGGTGGTGGCCACGAACGCGCTGGAGCTCGGGGTCGACATCGGCGGCCTCGACGCGGTGGTCATGTGCGGGTACCCGGGCACGATCTCCTCGTTCCGCCAGCAGATGGGCCGCGGCGGCCGGGCCGCGGGCCCATCCCTCACCGTGCTGGTGGCCGGCCAGGACCAGCTCGACCAGTGGATGATGCGCAACCCGCGCCAGCTGTTCGAGCGCCCGCCGGAGCCGTCGGTGGTCAACCTCGACAACCCGCACGTGTTCGTCCCGCACCTGGGCTGCGCGTCACATGAGATGGCGCTGCGCCACCACGACGCCGAGTGGTGGCCGGGTCAGCTCGACGAGGGGGTCCGGCGGCTCGTGCTCGACGACCGGGCCCAGGTCCGATGGCGACGCGACGGCCGGGCCGCCGTGTGGACCGGCCGCGGCGTGCCCGCTCCCACGATCGGCCTGCGGTCGGCGTCGCGGGGCGAGCTGCGGATCCGCACCGAGGACGGCGCCGTGGTCGGCACGGTCGACGAGGCCCGGGCCCGCGAGGTGGTGCACCCGGGCGCCGTGTACCTGCACCAGGGCCGGGCCTGGCGGGTCCTGGAGCTCGACGAGGCGGCGCGGGTCGCCACCGTCACGGCGGATCCCGGCGACACCTACACGCAGGCCCGCACGGAGACCGCGATCGCCCTCGGCGGCCGGGAACGCAGCCGCACGGTCGGCGGCAGCGGGCTCGCCCTCGGGGCGGTGGAGGTGACCACCCGCGTCACCGGCTACCAGGTCCGGCACGTGACCACCCACGAGGTGCTCGACCGGATCGACCTCGACCTGCCGCCGAGCCATCTCGACACGCGCGCCGTCTGGTACTCGTTCCCCGACGAGCTCGTGGCCCGGGCGGGGGTGGCCCCGCACGACCTGCCCGGCGCCCTGCACGCCGCCGAGCACGCGGCGATCGGCATCCTGCCGCTGTTCACCATCTGCGACCGCTGGGACGTGGGTGGGGTGTCCACCGAGTTCCTCCCCGAGACGGGCGGACCCACCGTGGTGATCCACGACGCCCATCCCGGCGGGGCCGGCATCGCCGAGCTCGCGTTCGACGCGGCGGATCGGCACCTCGCCGCCACGCTCGAGGTGCTCACCACCTGCCGCTGCGCGGAGGGGTGCCCCTCCTGCGTGCAGTCGCCCAAGTGCGGGAACGGCAACGAGCCGCTCGACAAGGCAGCCGCCGCCGCGCTGCTGCGCACCACGCTGGCCTGAGCGCTCACGGCTCCTCCACGAGCGCGGCCATCCGCTCGGAGAGCCGCAACCCGCCGAGCGCACGGCCCACCACCGGCACCCGCCGCGGGTCGACCACCACGGTGACCGTGGCGATCCCGCCGGGCACGAGGTCGCCGGCCACCTCGACGCGGGCGCGCCCGCCCAGTCCCATCGCGCCGACGGCCCGCTCCGCCGCGTCGGCCCGTGGATCGACGGCGACCGCACGCGCCCCGGCCCGCGCGGCGTGCACCGCCAGGACCTGGTCCCGGACCAGCAGGCCCGCCTGCACCACGAGCAGGAGCATGACCACGACGACCGGGAGGACGAGGGCCACCTCCACGGTCGCCTGGCCTCGCTCGCCGGGCCCGCTCATCCGGCCCGGTCGAGGATCCGCCCGACGACGGCGTCGAACAACCGGCCGATCGCGTCGGACCGGGTGACCCAGGCCACGAGCGCGAGGGCGACCGCCGCCGCGCCGAGCAGCACGAGGGCGTACTCGACGGTGCTCTGGCCGCACTGGGGCCCGCCCCGGGGCGCCGGCCACGTCGCGAACCGGGCGGTCAACCGGACCGTCAGCAGGAGCGGGAGGTCGCCGAGCTGTCGCGTCGGCCGTCGCACCCCGGGCGCCCACGGCTCGGGTGGTGGCAGGACGGGGGATGGCGGGACGGGGGATGGCGGGACGGGACGATCGACGGGCATCACGGGCCCTCCGGGACACGGGGTGGGGCCGGACGAGCGGCGAGGGGGACGGGAGGGGACGCCGTGGGGGCGGCGACCTCGCGCAACTCGCCCGCGACCGTGAGCGCGACCGGCACGAGGGTCAGCACCACGAAGGCGGGGAGCACGAACAGGACGAGCGGGACCGCGAGCACCACCGGGAGCCGGCGGACGCGGGCCTCGACCCGGCGCCGACCCCGTCGGCGGGCCGTCGCGGCCAGCGTGCGGAGCGCCGGCGCGGCGGCGGTCCCGGATCTCGCGGCGGACCTCAGCACGGTGGCCAGCTCGCGGCCGCCCGCGCCGAGTCCCTCGGAGAGGGCATCGAGCGCCTCGTCGACGGGCACACCGCGGCGCTGCACCCCGGCGGCACGGCGCAGCGCGGCACCGGTGGGCCCGGGCGATGCCGCCGCGACCGCCTCGATCGCCGGGCCCGGCGCGAGGCCCGCGCCCATCGCCACGGCGAGCAGGTCGGCCACCCCGGCGAGGTCGGGCGGGTCGTCGACCGGTTCGGGGATCCCGGTCGGATCCTCCGGGGGGCGGCGACCGGCGGAGGCGGCGCGTCGGACGGGACCACCGGGCCGGGCCCGGGGCACCACCACCCGGGATCGCACGTCCGCCATGCCCGGCCGGGTGAGGAGCCGGCCGGGCCAGGGCCGTCGGACGAGCAGGCGCCAGACCGACACCGCCGCGACGACGGCGAGCAGCGCGCTCATCGCAGTGCCCGCCGGACGAGCAGCCGGGCCGTGCCGGCCCCCGCCGCGTCCAGCGCGACGCCCACCGCCAGGCAGACCGCCCCGGCACGCGAGCGGAGGAGGAAGGAGCCCACGGCGGGGTCCACGAGCGCGAAGACCGCGGCGCCGAAGGGCGGCAGCGCCACGAGCGCCGCGGTGCTGGCCCGCGACTGCGCCACCAGGGCGTCGGTCTCCTCCGCCACCTCCACCGCGTCCTGCAGCGCGGTGGCCACGCCGTCCAGCGCAGGCGCGGGATCGCCGCCCTGAGCGTGGCCGAACCGGCAGGCCGCGGCCAGCGGGGCGAGCGAGGCGTCACCCGGGAGGGCCCACCGCCCGACCGCCTCGTCGAGGGACCGGCCGCGGTCGAGGTCGCCGCGCAGGGAGCGGAGTGACCGCGCCACCGCCGGATCGGCGGACCGCACCGTGCGGAGCGCCTCGGTGAGCGACATCCCCGACCGCACGGCCCGGGCCAGGTCGTGGGCGAGCAGGGGAACCGCCCGGCGGGTGGCCGCCAGGCGCCGGCGCACCGCTCGGTCACGACCGGCGCGCGCGACGAGCAGCACCACCACGGCAATGACCACGACGATCACCGGCCGCCCTCCACCTCGACCGGCCGGCCGTCGCGCACGTCGTGGACCGAGGCCACCTCACGGGCGCCGCCGCCGGTGCGGCGCATGCCCACCAGCACGTCCACCGCGGCCCCGACCTGCGGCCGGACCGCCTCCAGCGACAGGCCCTCGCCGGCCGCGAGCGCGAGCGTCTCGAGACGACGGAGGGCATCCGCGGCCGAGGCGGCGTGCAGCGTCGACATCGACCCCCGGTGGCCGGTGGACAGCGCCCAGACCATGTCGAGGGCCTCCGCGCCACGGACCTCCCCGACCACCAACCGGTCGGGCCGCAGCCGGAGCGCGGCGCGCACGAGGTCGCGGATCGCCACGCGCCCGGCGCCCTCCACCGAGCCGGGCCGGGCCTCGAGCCGAACCACGTGCTCACCGGGGAGCCGCAGCTCGGCCACGTCCTCGATCGTGACCACGCGTTCGGTCCTGGGCAGCAACCCCGCCAGGGCGTTCAGCAGGGTGGTCTTGCCGCTCCCGGTGGCGCCGAACACCACCACGTTGGCGCGCCCGCGGATCCGGGCCTCCAGCGCGTCGAGGAAGGGCCCGGCCATTTCGGCCAGGGGCACGACCGCGCTGCGGTGGCGGCGCACGGCCATCACCGGTCCGTCGACCGCCAGCGGATCGAGCACGACGGTCACGCGCGTGCCGTCGGACAGGCGGGCGTCGACGATCGGGTGCGAGCGGTCGGCCCGGAGCCCGAGCGGCCCGACGAGGCGCTCCACCGCCACGAGGATCTGCCGGCGGTCGACCCGCGTGTCGGTGCGTTCGGTGCGACCGGCCCGCTCCACCCAGACGGCGCCCGGGCCGTTGACGAGCACGTCGGTCACCTCGGGATCGTCGAGGAGGGCCTGGATCGGACCGAGCCCCACCAGGTCGACCGCGAGGGCGCGGGCGAGCGGACCCACGTCCGCGTCGGGCAGGAGCGGCGCCTCGGCGCGCACGAGCCCCTCGAGGTGACCGACCGGGTCGCCGAGCGGGCCGTCACCCTCGGCGAAGCGGCGGCGGACGATCCGCGCCAGTGCGTCGAGCTCAGCGGTCACCACAACCGCCCCACCACACGGCCGATCGACCCGGGGGGCCGACGTAGCAGCATCCCCGAGTCGACTGCGCGGGCCACCGCCGGATCCACCTCGACGCTGGCCACGAGCGGCCGGTTGAGGGTGGCGGCCGCGTCCCGGGCATCGAGGGACCGGCCGCCGTCGCGCACGACCACCACACCGTCGATGCGTCGGTCGGTGCGCCGAGCCCGCCGCAGTGCCAGGTAGCAGGGGCGCACCACGAGCAGCGACCGGCCCGGTGGGTCCGCGTCGTCCGCGGTGGGGACACCGAGGTCCACCACCACCTCGCGTCGCTCCCGCACGAGCCGCTCGGCCAGGTGCTCCTCACGGGCGGGCGCCGGCGGCCCGCCCGTGCCGGCCGGCAGGAGCCACAACCGCTCCTTCACCGCGGTCTCCAGCCGCGCGAGGGCCTCGGGCGGGCTGTCGGGGGAGGCGAGCCACTCGGCGACCCCCGGGCCGGACGGCTCTTCGATGCCCAGCACCGCGGGGAGGTCGCCGCGACGGTCGACGAGCAGCGTCGGGGACCGACGGGCCAGCACGGCACCGGCGACGGCGGCGACCACGGTGGTGCCCGTGCCGCCCTTCACGCTCCAGAACGTGGTCACGGCCACGACGGCTCCCCTGCCCGATCGGGTGCGGGCGGATCACGGCGGGGAAGCCGAGGGGCACGCTACGGGCGCGGGACCCGTCCGTCAGCGGGGACCGCGCCCCGGTCGATCCGGGACGTCCGGAGGTGGACGGTCGGGCTCGGACGGGAGTGGCGGAGGTGGACGGGAATCGAACCCGCCGGACGGGGATCGCCCGTCCCGACCGCTTTGAAGGCGGCGGAGCCCACCAGGTGCTCGGACACCTCCGGACGGGACGCTAGCCCCGGACGCGCCACGGGCGCCCCGGAGGGCGCCCGTGGGATCGATCGGCGGCCGCACCGCGGCCGGATGCGGCTCAGACCGCGAGGAGATCCCTCGCGCCGGTGTCGCTCGACGGGTGGCGCAGCTTGGACATGGCCCGCGCCTCGATCTGGCGGATCCGCTCCCGGGTGAGGTTGAAGTGCTCCCCCACCTCCTCGAGCGTCCGGGGCTCACCCCGGTCGAGGCCGAAGCGGAGCTTGAGGATCTCGCGCTCCCGCTCGTCGAGCGGGGCCAGCAGGCGGCTGATCTCCTCGGGGAGCAGCGCGGTGGCGGCCACCTCGAAGGGGGACTCGGCGGAGCGGTCCTCGACCACGTCGCCCAGCTCGGCGTCGCCATCCTCGCGGAGGGGCTCCGAGAGGCTCAGCGGCTCGGCCGCGAAGCGCAGCGCCTCGGTGACCTTGTCCTCCGGCATCTCCACCTCGGCCGAGAGCTCGGCGAGGGTGGCCGGGCGGCCCAGCTTGAGCTCCAGGCGGGCCCGGGCCTTCTGCAGACGGGCCAGCGTGTCGCCCGCGTGGACGGGCAGCCGGATCGTGCGGCCGGTGTTGGCGATGCCGCGGGTGATGGCCTGACGGATCCACCACGTGGCGTAGGTGGAGAACTTGAAGCCCTTGCGCCAGTCGAACTTCTCCACGGCGTGCATCAGGCCGAGGTTGCCCTCCTGGATGAGGTCCAGCAGGGGCAGGCCGGAGGCCTGGTACTTCTTGGCGATCGAGACCACGAGGCGCAGGTTGGACTGCACGAACGTGCGCTCGGCATCCTCGCCGTCGCGCACCGCACGCCGCAGCTCCCGCTTGCGGGCCGGGGACAGGCTGCGCCCGCCCTCCTCGAGCTCCTGGCGCGCGGCCGTCCCGGCCTCGATGGCCTGGGCGAGGCGCACCTCGTCGTCCTTGGTCAGCAGCGGGTACTGGCCGATGTCGGTCAGATACAGCCGGACGAGATCTTCCTCGTCCCGCTCCACTCGCTCCTTTGCCACCTGACACCTCTTCTCGTCGTCTACGGTGCTGACGTTCGCCACGGGCCGGTGGATCGTGTGACCTTCCCGCCCGCCGGCCCTGCGCGTCGGGAGACGACGGGACCGACGCATGTGATGACAACCATCGTACGGATGGAGTCAACCCCCTTCACTGGGCAGTGCCGCCCACCCATCGCACCGTGCGATGGATTCCTGAGCGCCATCTTCCCCTGAAGGGTGGATCTGGACGGCCCGAACGGGCCGCCGGCCCCGCGACCCGCCCGCGGCACCGGACCAGATCCATCGGCAGAACGCGGGTCAGAACCTGAGCGCGGCCAGCCGTTCCCGGTCCTCGAGCACCGACCGGGCGGCCCCGTCGAGGAAGACCCGGGTGGACGGCTCGGCCACGGGCGAGGCCACGGCCCGCCGTGACCGGTACCCCTCGGCGAGCGCGGGCAGCACCACGTCCACGACAGCGGGCACCAGCGCGGCGGTGCCCCCCGACGCCCGATCGGCGGCAGCGCAGGCGTCGAGCGCCGCGAGGACGTCGGCCAGCGGCCCGTCCGTGGGATCCACCACCCACGACCCGACCGGGAACTCCCGGAGCTCCGGCAGGTGGTCACGGCCGTCCCGGGCCCGCCGGGCCGCGGACCGGTCCACCCGGGCGAGGGCCACCACCAGGTCGTCCGCACCGGCCGTCAGGACCGCGGCCGCGGCCACGGCCGCGAGCCGCTCCTCCACCCTCACCAGCTCGCCCGACCGGGCTGCGCCGGCGGGGAGGTCGATCCATCCGGCTGCTGACACCTCGAACGCCACGCCCGAACCCTCGCCATCCGGGGATCCCACGTCAAGCCCTCCGCGGCCGGCCCGTCGAGGCACGGGACTGGGCACGGCACATCGGACCGCTGCTGCTGAGCGTCCGGGAACGGGCAGCGAACAGGTCCGAACGACCCAACTGGCGGGGGAATGCCCATTGGGTCGCAACGGTTGCGTGCGTAACCTATCGGTGCACACATCTAGGGGCGCACACCATGGAACTGAACGACGAACAGGCCACGGCCTGGCACTCCCTCCTCGTGGCCACGGGCCGTGTCGAGGCCCGCATCGACGACGAGCTGATCGCCGAGGCCGACATCACGTTGGCCGAGTACGAGGTGCTGCACCACCTCGCCGGCGCTCCCGACGGTCGGTTGCGGATGAACGAGCTCGCCGACCTGGCGCGGCTCTCGCCGTCCGGGCTCACCCGCCGCTTCGACGCCCTGGTGCGTCGTGACTGGGTTGCCCGCGAGCGCTGCGACGACGACCGCCGTGGCGTCTACGCCCGCCTGACCGAGGCGGGGCGGGAGCGGATGGAGTCCGCACGACCGGTCCACGACCGGGCCGTGATCGAGCACTTCTTCCAGTGGCTGAAGGCCGAGGACCTGCGGTGCATGACCAAGGTCATGGGCACCGTGGCGGAGGCCAACGAGGCCCGCGCCTCCGTCCGCGCCTGAGCCGCCCGCGCCCGGGCCGCCCACACCCGGGCGGATCCGCTTCGG
>JBMOJH010000061.1:0-19422 GCA_049316905.1 Microthrixaceae bacterium
CCTCGGTGGCGGTCCAGGCGACCTTCCAGTTGATGAGCTTCAGGAACTCGAGCCCGGCGCGCACGCGGGCCAGGTTCACCTGCACCCACTCCTGGTCGATCACCCGGCGCCCGTCGGCGAGCGTGGTGCCGGCGGCCCAGTCGCGGACCTCGCTGTAGCTCTGCTCGAGCAGGCCGGGCGAGCACAGCGTCACGCGCTCGTGGTTCAGCTGGTTGACGATGAGCGTCCAGCCGTTGTTCTCGCCGCCCACGAGCCACGACGCCGGGGCGCGCACGTCGTCGAAGAACGTGGCGTTGATGTCGTGGGTGCTCAGCAGGTGCAGCGGGTCGACCGTGATCCCCGGCGACTTCATGTCGACGATGATCATCGAGATGCCCTTGTGCTTCGGGGCGTCGGGGTCGGTGCGCACGGCGAGCCAGCAGTAGTCGGCGTCGGAGGCGAGCGACGTCCACATCTTGCGGCCGTTGATCACGAACTCGTCGCCGTCGCGCACCGCACGGGTCGTCAGTGCGGCGAGGTCGGTGCCGGCCTCCGGCTCGGAGTAGCCGATGCAGAAGTGCAGGTCACCGGCGAGGATCTTCGGGAGGAAGAAGTCCTTCTGCTCCTGGGTGCCGAACTCCATGATCGTGGGGCCCACGGTGTTGATGGTCAGCATCGGCACCGGGGCGCCGAGGCGCATCGACTCGTCGAAGAAGATGAACTGCTCGAGCTGGCTGCGACCCTGGCCGCCGTACTCGGTGGGCCAGCCGATGCCGAGCCATCCGTCGGCCGCCATCTGCTTCACGACCTGGCGGGTCACGGGACCCACGCCGTGCTCCTTGTGGAGCTCGTCGCGCAGCTCATCGGTGAGCAGGCCGTCGTAGTACGCCCTGAGCTCGTCGCGGAGCGCCTGCTGCTCCTCCGTGTACGCGATGTGCATGCGTCCCCCTGTGGTCCGTCCCGGCCCCCGGCCGGTGCGGGCCGAACTGTAACGCGTTCTACCGCCGGGTCCCTCGGCACGCCCGCGTACGCTGACCCGGTGACCGACCTCGACCTCCTGATCATCGGCAGCGGCTCGGGGAATTCGATCCTCACCGACGAGTACGAGGGCTGGCGGGTCGGGATCGTCGAGCGGGGCACGTTCGGCGGCACCTGCCTCAACGTCGGCTGCATCCCCTCGAAGATGCTGATCCTGCCCGCCGGACGGGTGGCGGAGGCGGCCGAGGCGGCCCGCCTCGGGGTGGACCTGCGCCTCGAGGGCGTGGACTGGCCCGGCATCCGCGACCGGGTGTTCGGGCGTATCGACCCGATCTCCGCCGGCGGGCTCCGGTGGCGGAGCGAGCAGCCGCACGTGACGGTGTACGAGGGCGACGCCCGCTGCACCGGCCCGCACACGGTGGCGGTCCGGATGGCCGACGGCTCGGTCGAGGAGCTGGTGTCCGAGCGGATCGTCCTGGCCGCGGGCGCGCGGGCGTCGGTCCCGCCGGTGCCCGGCCTCGCGGACGTGCCGTTCCACACCTCCGACACGATCATGCGTGTCGACCGCGTGCCCGAGCACCTGGTGGTGCTCGGCGGCGGCTACATCGCGGCGGAGCTCGGCCACGTCTTCGCCGCGATGGGCTCCCGCGTGAGCGTCGTGCACCGGGGCGACCGACTGATCCGTCACGAGGACGTGGACGTGTCGGTGCGCTTCACCGAGTGCTTCGCGAACAGCGCCTTCCTCCACCTCAACGCGGACGTGCGCTCGGTCGCCCACGCCGACGGCGAGTTCGTGGTGGAGATCGAACGGGAGGACCCCGGCCGGGACCCCGTTCTGGAGGTGGTGACCGGCGACGCACTGCTCGTGGCCACCGGGCGCGTGCCCAACGGCGGCCAGCTCAACGTGACCGCCCTCGGCGTTCGTCTCGACCCCGGCGGCTACGTGATCACCGACGACACGCTCCGCACCGACGCGGAGGGGGTGTGGGCCATCGGCGACATCCGGAACCCGAAGCAGCTCAAGCACCTTGCCAACCAGGAGGCACGGGTGGTGTCGCACAACCTGCTCCACCCCGACGAGCCCCGCCACATCGACCAGCGGGTCGTGCCGCACGCCATCTTCTCGCATCCCGAGGTGGGCTCCGTGGGCGAGCGCGAGGTGGATCTGCAGGCCCGCCGCCACCCCTACCGCGTGGGCCGGTGCGACGTCGCCGGCGTGGCCTACGGCTGGGCGCTGGAGGACACCTCCGGATTCGCCAAGGTGCTGGTCTGCGAGGAGACGGGGCTCCTGCTCGGTGGCCATGTGATCGGCCCGCAGGCCGCCACGCTCGTGCAGCAGCTCGTGCAGGCCATGCAGTTCGGCATCACCGCGGAGCGACTCGCCCGTGAGCAGATCTGGTGCCATCCCGCGCTGAGCGAGGTGCTGGAGAACGCGCTCCTCGACGCCGTCGGCTGACCCGGAACGTCAGTCCGGCGCCGGCGCCCCGACCGTGGCCAGCCACGCGTCGGCGACCCGGCCGAACCCGTCGCGCCAGCCGACCTTCGTGGGGCCGGTGACGGCCTCCATCGCCGCGGTGTCCACCGTGACGCCGCCGATGGTGGAGGTGGTCTCCTCGAAGGTCGCCTCGTAGCCGCAGCGGTCCGCCAGGTAGCGGCACCACTCCTCGAGGCCCACCTGCTCGTGGCCGGCCCAGTTGAGGATCGTCGCGGGCACGGTCGCGGCCCCGAGCAGCGCCGGCACCGTGCCCGCGATGTCGTCGAGGTCGATCGGGTTGAACAGGTTCGGCTCGCCCGGGAACAGCGGGATCGCCATGCCGGCCTGCATCATCGCCAGGTGGAACGCTGGCCATCCCCGCGGCGTGCCGTCGGGCCCCACGCCGTAGGGCACGTTGAGCCGGGCGATCGTGGTGGGCACGTCGAGGAGTCGGCACATCGTGCGCACCACCTCCTCCGCCGCGATCTTGGAGATGGAGTAGGTGGGCATGATCGCCCGGTGGTTGTCGCCGAGGGGTGCCCGCTCGTCGAGCACCTCGGCGCCCGCCGGGTCGTACACGCCGGTGGAGGAGCAGTGCAGCACCCGCCCGGGTCGCACGTGGGCCATCAGCAGCCCGATCCCCTCGGCGTTGGAGCGGAGGTCGAGGTCCCACCGCTGGGTCTTCACCACGGCGAAGTTCACGAGCGCGTCCACGCCGGTGGGCACGTCGTCGAAGTCCGCCGCGGCCAGGTCGGCCACCACGCAGCGGACGCCGGCCGCCTCCAGCCGGTCGCGGGCCGCGGTGTCGGTGAACCGGGCCAGGCCGATCACGTCGTGGTCGGCGGCGAGTGCCACGGCGACGGTCTCCGCGACCTGCCCGGTCACCCCGGTGAGGAGGTAGGTGCTCATGGAGCGCGCACACTACGGCGCGGTTCCGTCGCGGGGCGCCGAGACGTCGCTTTCCGGTCGTCGCGCCCCCTCCGTTAGGTTGGGCGCCCTATGTCCCGTCGTCTCGAGATCGAGCTCACCAGTGAACGCCCCGACGGCACCTGGACCTGGCGTGCCGCCGGTGCCCGCCAGCCGAAGGGCGAGCTCGACGGTGGGGTCCTCCCCGCCGACGCCAAGGTGGGCGACGTGCTCCGGGCCGACGCGGAGTTCCTCGTGGACGGCATCGAGATCGTCGCGGTGCTGCCCCCCAAGGCGGCCCGCAAGCAGGCCGAGACGCTGCAGATCCTCGGCTCCGGCAAGGAGGAGCCGCTGGTCACCACGCAGCTGGCCCCGAAGGGTCGTGGCGGTGGCCGCCGCGACCGCGGCGACCGTCGTGACCGGGGTGACCGAGGGGATCGTGGGGATCGCGGCGAGCGCCGCGACCGGGGCCGTGACGGAGACCGTCGCGGGCCCCGATCCGACCGGCCCCGGGGCCCCCGCCCCGATCCGGTGCCCGAGCGTCCGAAGCCGAAGCGCCTGCGAGCGGGCCGGACGCACCGCAATGCGGTGCTCGACGAACTCGCCGTGGAGCAGCGGCCGATCGCCGAGCAGGTCCTGCGCGGCGGGGTGCCCGCGGTGCGCGAGGCCATCGCGAAGCAGAACGAGGAGGCCCGGGCGCAGAGCCGCCCGGAGGTGCCGGCCGACCAACTCGTCGCCATGGCCGAGCAGCTCCTCCCCCGCCTGCGGGTGGCCGAGTGGCGCGACCGGGCGGATGCCGCGCTCGCCGGGATCGATGACCTCGACCTGCGCGACCTGCGGTCCGTGGTCGTCGCGGGCGACGGTCTCGTCCGCGACGAGGAGACCCGGGCCCTGCTCGAGCAGCTGCAGGCGGGCCTGGCCCGTCGGGTCGAGGAGGAGCACGCCAACTGGGTCGCCGACATCACCGCCAACCTCGACGCCGGCCGGTTCGTGCGGGCGCTGCGCCTCAGCTCGCGTCCGCCGAAGGCCGGCACCCCGGTACCCCCGGAGCTGGCCGAGCGCCTCGTCACCACCGTCTCGGAGGGGCTGACCGCCGGCACCAACCAGGAACTCTGGGCCGCGGCGCTCGACGCCCTCGCGTTCTCGCCGGTGCGCGCCCAGGTGCTGCCGGCCTCGCGGCCCGAGCAGCCGACCGACGACCTCATGGAGGCCGTGCGCCGGGCGGCCGACCGCGTGCCCAAGGTCGCGGCGCTGTTCGGCGTGGATCCGACGGAGGCCGCAGCGGCCAAGAAGCGTCGTCCGCCGCGCAAGCCCAAGGGCGGTGGCGCACCGGCGGGCGGCCGGGCCCCGCTCCCCCCGCCCCCGCCGAAGCTCGACACGCCGCCCGAGGCCGCCGCTGCGCCCACCGAGGCACCGGCACCTGCAGCCGAGGAGGCACCGGCACCTGCAGCCGAGGAGGCACCGGCACCTGCAGCCGAGGAGGCACCGGCACCTGCAGCCGAGGAGGCGACCCCGACCGAGCAGCCCGCCGCTGAGGAAGCTGCGGCAGTGGAGTCCTCCGCCCCCAGGGAGGAGCTCGTGGCCGACGGGCCCGTGGCCGAGGACCCGGCTGTCGAGGACGCCGCCGCCGAGGACGCTCAGCCGTAGAGATCGAGCAGCTGGTCCGGCCGGTCGAGCACCAGCCCGTCGGGTCGCACCGCGGCCACCCTCGGGTTCCAGCCCGCCCAGGCGAACCGACAGCCGACTCCGTCGGCGCAGCGCACATCGCCCTCGCTGTCGCCCACCATGACCACCTGGTCGGGAGCGAGTTCCATCAGGGCGAGGACCGGCCCGAGGGACTTGTGCGCCCAGTCGAAGTGGTCGGCGAAGACCGCGAGCTCGGGCTCCCAGCCGAGGCGGCGCAGCTCGGCCCGACCCGAGCGCGGGTGCTTGTTCGAGCAGAGCGCCCAACGGCCGAGGGACGGGACCACGTCGGCCACCCCGGCGAAGGGCGACGCGGCCTCCTCGTCGTAGACGTCCGCGTACTCGTCCACGCGGAGGCCGAGGTGCTCGCAGGCCGCCGCGATGGCGTGGCCGAAGCCGACCTCGTCCGGATCGACGCCCAGGGCGAGGAACGCCGCGGTGAGCGTCGCGTCGGAGTCCACGAGGGTGCCGTCGAAGTCGAAGATGAGTGCCTCCACCGCCCGCGTCATCGGGGCGACCGTAGCCGCGGCGCGAACTAGACCGACCGGTCAAGGCCGGGGCTAGAGTCCTGCGCCATGAGCGTGGACTACGAGAAGCAGGGCAACGTCGGCATCATCACGATCAACCGGCCGGACGCCCGCAACGCCGTCAACAGCGAGGTCGCCCAGGGCATCGAGTCGGCCATCGACCAGATCGAGGCCGACGACGAGGTGTGGGTCGGCATCCTCACCGGAGCCCGCACGGAGAAGGGCTACATCTTCTGCGCGGGTGCCGACCTCAAGCAGATGGCGGTGGACCCGGGCGGCATGCAGACAGAGCGGGGCGGCTTCGGCGGCTTCGTCACCCGCGAGCGGACCAAGCCGATCATCGCCGCGGTGGACGGCCCGGCCCTCGCCGGCGGCACCGAGCTGGTGCTCGCGGCCGACCTGGTCGTGGCGTCGAAGACCGCGGTGTTCGGCATCCCCGAGGTGAAGCGGAACCTCGTGGCCGCCGCCGGCGGACTGTTCCGCCTGCCCCGCAAGATCCCCCGCAACGTCGCCATGGAGCTGGCCCTGACCGGTCGCCTCGACTTCCCGGCCGAGCGGGCCTACCACTTCGGCTGGGTGAACCGGCTGTGCGAGGAGGGCGAGGCGCTGGCCACGGCCCAGGAGCTCGCCGGCGAGATCACGGAGAACGCGCCGCTCGCGGTCCGCGAGAGCCGCAAGATCGTCATCGAGGCCACCGACCAGCCCGACGAGGTCGGCTGGAAGATGTCCGGCGACGGCATCATGAAGATGTTCGGCACCGAGGACTTCGGCGAGGGCCTCACCGCCTTCGCCGAGAAGCGCAAGCCGGTCTGGAAGGGCCGCTGAGGCCGTCGGGGTGAACGAATCCTGCTGAGCCGGGTCCGGGCCCGCCCCGCCGGGGTGGGCCCGGCGGCTCAGGTCAGGGTGTCGATCACGCCGTGATCGGCGAGGAACTCGGCCAGCCCGTCGGGGAGCCGGAGCTCCGGCACCTCCCAGACGGGCACCCAGCGGGCCTCCGCCGCGTCGTCACCGGCCCGGGGCTCCTCACCCGAGAGGACGGTGCACTCGAAGTCGAGCACCACCCACGGCGGTGCGTCGGCCGTGGCCTCGGCCCAGCCGAGGAGCGGCCCGCACACGCCGTGGAGCCCGGTCTCCTCCTCGAGTTCGCGCACCACCGCCTCGGCGACGGTCTCCCCCGCCTCGACACGGCCGCCCGGTAGCGCCCACGTCCCGGCCGCGGGGCCGTGGCCCCGACGGACCATCAGGAGGTCGTTCCCGCGCCGGCAGACCGCCCCCACGCAGAGCTGCGGGCCGCTCACGTCGGTCCGGAGGGGCCCGCGTCGTTGCCGGGGGCACCGTCCGTGTCGAGGTCGCGGTGGACGGTGAGGACGCGGGTCACCAGCCCTGCGGACTCGAAGAAGTTCTTGGTGTCGCGGTCGCCGGGCAGCGCTCGGGCATCGATGCCGCGGCAGCCGTGCTCCCGGGCGTACACCACCAGGGCGTCGATGAGCGCCCGCCCGACGCCGACCTCGCGGGCGGGGGGCTCCACGAACAGCGCCTCGACCACGGCGAGCGGGGCACCGTCGAGGGCCTCCACCCGGCCGACGCCGTAGCCCACGACGACCTCGCCGATGCAGCCCGCGAGCACGACGTGGTCGGGGGCGCCCAGCGCGGCCGACCAGCCCTCCTCGGGGTCCCGGTCGGCATGCTCCCGGTCGAGGAGGAGCGCCCCGCCCCTCTGGTCCCGCGTGACCTCCCGGGCCACGGCGCCGAGGCGGGTGAGGGCGGGCAGGTCGGCAGCGGTCGCCCGGCGGGCCGCCACCTCGGGCTCCGCGTCGCTGACCGGCGGCGGGCTCATGCGTCGAGCAGCTGTGCCACCCGGCCGAGGATCGTCTGGCGGTTCCGGTGGGCCCGTTCGTACGCCCGCACCGCGGCCAGCTCCTCGGGGTTGAGCGAGGCGAGGCGGGGCACCACCTGCGAGGCCGAGAGGGCGTCGTAGTCCGGCACGGCGAGCTCCTCCGCCGTCGGGGCCGCGGCGTCGCCCGGCGCGGCGTCGTCCGGCTGCGTGGCCGATTGCTCCGAGGGAGCCGGGCCGTTCGGGTCCGCGGCGCCCGCCTCATCCGCGGTCGGGTCCGCGATCACGCTCAGTACGTCCACCGGGGCCACCTCGTGGGCCGGGACGGACGCCGGGGCGGGCCGAGGCGCGAGGAAGCCGGCGCAGGGCAGGTTCCCGGCCACGCGGCGGGCCAGTTCCACCTGGCGGCGGGTGCGTCCGAGCAGGCGGGGCACCGCGGCGATCACCTCACCGGCCACGGCAACCGGGAGACCTAACAGCCCACCGACGACGTGGTCGTCGCTCGCAGGGACTCCGTCGGCGTCGGTCGTCATGTTCCCAGCTTGCCCGGTCGCGCCCCGGTCGGGGCAAACCGGCTCACCCCCGGCGGGCGGCCTTCTTGAGCAGCTTCTCGACGTGCTTGATGCCCTCGCAGGGGTCGTAGCCCTCGGGGCAGGTCAGGCTGCCGGAGCGACCGAACTGGCGCGGGTGCACGATCAGGAAGCAGGTGCCGCACGTGAACTCGTCCGCGCCCTTGGCCGCCACGCGCTCCTGGGCCTCGGGGCTGCCGTCGTCGACCTCGTCCTCGTCCTCGTCGTCGTCGTCGCCGGCGGCGATGCGGTCCTTGAGGATCGTGTCAAGGTCGGCCTCGACGTCGTCGGGGTTGAGGTCGTCCTCGTCCTCGTCGTCGTCCTCGGCCCGCTTCGCGCGGGCGGTGGGGACGGCGTCCGCGTCCTCCTCGTCGTCCTCGACGGGGTCCACGACCTCGGCCTCGGCATCGAGGTCGTCGCCCGCCACCAGGTCGTCGTCGACGAGCTCCTCGTCGTCCTCGAGTTCCTCTTCGAGGTCGTCCTCGATCTCTTCGTCCACCAGCTCGTCGTCGTCGCTCATCGGTCCTCGGGGGCCCCGGTCAGGGGCGGGAAGGGGCTCAGGTCGGGCGCATCATAGGCACGCGGACCGCCGATGGCGTGACCTCGGCCCGCCGGCGGCCGGGATCAGGCCCCGGCGCTGGTCCGGCGGGCCTCGGCCCGCCGCTCCGAGCCCAGTCGCTCGAGGTCCTGCTCGCCCGAGTGGTCGACGAACCGCATCATCTCGGCGATCGTGCGGTGGCCGGCCTGCTCGGCGATGAGGTCGTGCATCCGCTGGCC
The DNA here is from genome assembly GCA_049316905.1 of Microthrixaceae bacterium. Taxonomy (GTDB): domain Bacteria; phylum Actinomycetota; class Acidimicrobiia; order Acidimicrobiales; family Microtrichaceae; genus CAIPVR01. The sequence continues at coordinate 8,728 of JBMOJH010000061.1, forward strand.
CACGGAGCGGTACGAGGGGTGGCCCTGCACCGCCGTCCGGAGCTCGATGAGGTGCATCGCCTCCCGGGCGTTGAACTGCATGACGTAGCGGATCCGGTAGGCGAGCGCGACGGCGTACGGGGCCCGTTCCGGGTACCGCTCGGCCAGCACGCTCCAGAGGGCGGCGGAGGTCTCCATCGCCTCGTCGAAGCGGCCCGCGAGGCCGGCCTCGTCGATCGACGGCGGGCGGGTGTACCCGTGCAACGGCGACAGCTCCTGCCATTCCACCGTCATCAGGCGGTGCCGCTGCAGGTCCCGGAAGGCGCCGTAGTCCGAGACCACGTCGAAGCGGTAGTCCGTGCGCTCGAGCGCGCGCCCCGGCTTGTGCCGGCGGTTGGCCCGGTCGCCGACGTAGGCCCGGACGACCGCGAGGCGGTCCTCCACCGACATCGCGCGCACCCGCTCCAGCAGGCGGGTCTCGCTGAGGCCCGTGTACGGGTAGAGCATGGCGGCCACGACCTTGACCTCGCCGTCGGGGTCGAAGTCGACGAGCTCCACCTGTGGGGCCGTGGGGCCCTGCACCTCGTCGCCGGAGAGCAGCTCGTAGGCAGTGGTCTCCATCGCCCGGCGGTTGGTCTCCAGGTAGCGGCTCCAGGCCAGCCCCCGGTCGGGCAGGTCGACCCGCTTCAGGAAGCTCGGGATCACCTTCCGGAGCTCGGCGAGCATGAGGTCGGCGTAGGCCCGGGCCTCCGGCAGCGGGTGGGACCGCATCCGCAGCAGGAGCGCCTCGAAGCCCTGACCCGAGCCGTAGATCCCGACGTTGGAGAGGGCGGCGGCGGGCAGGATGCCGCGGGTGGCGTCGAAGGCCTTGGCCCGGATCGCCTGGCGGTACACGAAGTCGGAGTCGGCCTCGCTCTTGGGGTGCCGCTCCCGGAAGTGGTCCTGCACGTCGCGGGCGAGGCCGGCGTAGGAGTCGAACAGCCGGTCCATGTCCCCCACGTAGCGGGCCCCGAGGTTCGAGCCGAGGATCTCGGGGTCGCGGAAGTAGCGGTAGCGCCCGCCGAGGCGCTCGTCGTAGGGGATGTAGCGGGTCGACTGTTCGAGGTAGCTCATGAGCCGACCCCACTCGAGCACCTTGGTGAGCAGGTTGGACGCCTGCTCGCAGGCCAGGTGGACCCCACCGAGCTGGGCCACGCTGTCGTCGCCGTACTCGAAGAACACCCGGTCGTAGAGGGCCTCGGCCCGCTCGAGCCCGATCGTGGCGTCGATCGTCTCGTCGCCGGTGGTGTCGAGCTCACCCACGAACTCGTCGAGGAACAGGCGCCGCAGCGACTTGGCCGAACGGCTGTAGCGGGCGAACAGGGCCCCCTTCACCACCTCCGGCAGGTTGACCAGGGCGAAGACCGGGCCGTCGAGGTTGGTGAAGTACCGCCGCAGCACGGCCTGCTCGTCCTCGGTGAACTGCTCGGCCACGTAGGTGGGCACCGGTGCGCTCATCGGCGCCGAGACTAGATGCCGGGCCCGGGGGCTCAGGGGATGGCGCCGGCGGGGGGCTCCGTGGCCCCGACGGGCCCGGCTGCCCACCGGTCGATGGCCGTCCGCGCCATCAGGACGGCCCCGTCGAGCACGGCCCGGTCACCCTCGGGTCCCCGGGCGAATGCCGCGAACTCCGGCGTGTGGATCGAGACGCCGGCGGGGGCGACCGCGAGCATCGGGTGGATGCTCGGCACCAGATGGCTGACGTTGCCCATGTCGGTGCTGCCCACCACGTCGCCCACCACCGCCGGGTCGAGGGGCGTGCGGTCCAGGTCGGCGGCGTTGGCCGCCCAGGCCGCCATCAGCCACGGGTCGTCGACCATGTCGGCGTAGGCCGGATCCTTCCAGGTGTGCTCCATCGTGCAGCCGGAGGCGGTGGCGCCGCCCTCCAGGCACGAGAGCACGCGCTGCTTGAGCTCGGCGAGCGAGTCGAGGGTGTCGGACCGCACGTACCACTGCGCCGCGGCCCGCCGGGGCACGATGTTGGGCTTCTCCCCCGCGTCGGTGAAGATCCCGTGCACCCGCTCCCCCGTGCCGATGTGCTGGCGCAGCGCGGCCACGTTCACGTAGCCCAGCACGGCGGCGTCGAGCGCGTTGCGGCCCAGCTCGGGGGCCGCCGCGGCGTGCGACGCCCTCCCCTCGTAGGTCACGTTCAGCTCCTGGATCGCGATCGCCCGCATGGTGGGCAGGTCGCGGTCGGCGGGGTGCACCATCATCGCGGCGTCCACGCCGTCGAAGGCCCCGGCGCGGATGAGGAACTCCTTGCCGCCGCCGCCCTCCTCCGCCGGGGTGCCGATGATGCGCACGCGGCCGCCCTGCTCCGCCGCGAGCCCGGCGAGCGCCAGGCCCGCCCCGAGGCCCGCGGCGGCGATCACGTTGTGGCCGCAGGCGTGGCCGATGTCGGGCAGCGCGTCGTACTCGAGCAGGACCGCCACGCACGGCCCCTCGGAACCGGCCTCGGCCACGAACGCCGTGGGCAGCCCGTGGGCGTGCGGTGTGGGCGCAAGACCGGCACCTGCGAGCGCCTCGACGAGCAGGTCGTGCGCGTGGTGCTCCTCGAAGCACAGCTCGGGGTGCTCCCAGATGGAGTGGCTGACCGAGAGGAGCAGCTCGCGGTGGCGCGCCACCAGCTCCTCGGCACGGACCTTCGCCCGCGCGGATCCGGGGCTGCTCGCCGGGACCACGGAGGCGTCCGGAGGACTCAGGCCGAGTCGGAGGCGGAGTCGGTGGCCGGCTTCTTGGCCGGGGTGTCGTCGTCGTCCTTCATCGACTTCTTCAGCTCCTTCTGGGCCTCACCGAGGCTGCGGGCCAGCTTGGGGAGCTGGGAGCCGCCGAAGAGCACGAGGGCGATGATGACGACGATCAACCATTCGTTGCCGCTGAACACATGGCCACTGTAGGCCCTCGCGGCCCGGAAGCGACACCGCTCCGGTCACGACCTTCCTACGGGTGCTCCAGCACGACCTTCCCGAGCTGGGCGGCGGTTCGCAGCCGATCGAGGGCTCGCGGGTACTCCGACAGCGGGAGGATCTCGTCGATCACCACCGGGAGCCCGTCGGCCACGAGGTCGGTGACGTGGTCGAACTCCTCCTGGCTGCCGCAGCTGGCGCCGATCACGTCGAGCTGCTTGAAGAAGAGCCGGGGCAGGTTCAGCTGGACCTTGGGGCCCGACGTGCCACCGCACACGCACATGCGGCCGCCGTGCCGAAGGGTGCGGATCGCGTGCTCCCAGGTGGCGGGGCCGATCGAGTCGACCACGATGTCGACCGTCACCGGGTACGGCTCCTCGGAGTCGAACGCCCCCTCGGCGCCGAGCTCCAGGGCGCGACGGCGCTTCTCCTCGTCGCGGGAGGTGACGAAGACGCGGGCCCCGAGGTGCAGCGCCAGCATCATGGCCGCCGTGGCCACGCCACCGCCGATGCCGGTCACGAGCACCGTGTCACCGGCCTGGATCCGGGCGCGGCGCAGCAACCGCCAGGCCGTCGTGGAGCACACGGGGTAGGCCGCCACCTCGGCCCAGCTGCGCCCGGCGGGCTTGCGGGCCAACTGGTGGGCGGGCACCACGCAGAACTCGCCGTGGCCGCCCCAGCAGTGCTCCCCGAGGAGCTGCATCGCCGGGTCCAGCACCGAGTCGACACCACGGGTCAGCGCCGCGGCGGGGACGACCGCAGTGTTGATGACCACCTCGTCGCCGACCTGCCAGTCGGTCACGCCCTCCCCCACGGTCTCGACCACGCCGGCGACGTCGTTGCCGGGCACGTGCGGGAAGGCCGGGGGCTTCGGCAGTCCGGTGGTCAGCCACAGGTCCATGTGGTTCAGCGCGGAGGCCTTCACCGCCACGCGTACCTCGCCGGGTCCCGCGACCGGGTCGGGCACCTCACCGTCGACGTACTGCCCCGGGGACTCGTCCAGATGCCACGCTCGCATCCGCCGAGCGTAACGGTGCGCCGCCCGGGAACGGCCGGCGCGGGACTCAGTTCAGCTCGGGACCGGAGGGGACGGTCGTGGGCACCGCGGCGCCGGTGGTGACCGGCGTTCCGACCGGGGTCGGCGAATCGGGGGTGCCGGTCGTGGTGGCAGTCGCGCCGGCGGGGCGGGGCGTCCGGGTGGAGAGGCGCTGGCCGGAGGCGCGGGCGGCGGCCACCCGGCGGGCGTCGCGGCGCCGACGGACCTCGGCCTGGTCACGCTCGTACCAGCGGAACCAGATCACCGCCATGACCGCCCAGATCACCGGGAGGTTGCCGACCTTCATGATCACGCCCGCCATCTGCTGGTCCTCGAGGGCGGTGGGCCCGATCCGCGGCGCCAACTCGTAGGTGCCGTAGAGCGGCTCCGGCGAGAAGGCGATGAAGCCGCCGGGGATCATCGGCACCACGGCGGCGGCGAGGAACAGGTAGACCAGCTTGGCCGGCGCCGAGCGGGCCTGGCGCTCCGGCAGCGGGCTCACGACCGGGGTCCAGAGGATGAACCCGGAGAGCAGCCACACCATGTCGAGCGCGAACGAGCCGATCTGCGTGGAGCGGAGCGCGTCGACCGAGACCGGGGCGTGCGTGGCGATGAGGACGAGGTTGAACAGGACGGCGGCCACCACCGGGTTGGCCACCAGCCGGTACGGGGTACCCAGGCGGGTGCGCCGCAGGAGGTTGCGCAGCATCCACTCCGGCAGGCCCATCAGCAGCAGGGGCGCCGCACCGAGCGTGTAGAGCATGTACTGCAGCATGTGGACCGACGACAGGTAGCCGGCACCGAGTGCCCCGAGCGGCCAGTCGGAGGCGACCCAGAGGAAGGCCACTCCGAGGACGAACCACACCACGCGCCGCCGGTCCTTCGGGTCCGCGGGCTCGTCGGGGTGGTCACGGCGGTGCACCGCACGGGACCGGAAGTACAGCGCGAGCATCAGCCCCGACAGGATCCACACGCCCACGTACGGACGCGGCACCCAGGTCCACGGGGCGTCGACGGCGGCGCACCACCACCTCATCGCTGCACCTCCTCGGCCAGCTGGGTCAGACCCACCACCGGCACCTCGACCGTCCGGGGACCGGACCGCTCGAACCGGAGGGACACCTCGATGCGCCCACCCTCCTCGAGCGGGGCCCCGAGGCCCTCCAGCATGAGATGCGACCCTCCGGGGCGCAACTCGAGTCGCCCGTCCGCGGGGACCTCGAGGGAGTCCACCCGCCGCATGAGCGACACGCCGTCGGGGCCGGTGTTCTCGTGCAGCGTCAACCGCGAGGCCGCCGGGCTGGAGGCCCCCACGAGGCGGTCAGTGCCGCCGGCGTTCGCCACGGTCAGGTACACCGCGGCCACCGGGCCGGGCGACGCACCGGCCTGGGGCCGTTCGATCCGCAGCTCCGGTGGGCCCGACGGGCCCCGGGTGAGGAACCACGCGGCGATTGCGACCGCAGCGACGACGAGGACCGCGACCACTGGCCACCATCGCCGCGACGACCGTTCGGGCGACGCGGGCCCGACCTCGATCGGGGCGGGGGCCGCGGTGCTCACTTCGGCTGCTCGCCCGCGAGCAGCCGGGGCAGGTCGCGGTTCCAGTCGGTGCGCCGTGTCCCGAACGGGTACACGATCCGGGCCGTCCCGTCGGGCTGGTAGGCGATCATCTGGGTGGCGTGGCCCACGGTGTACGAGCCGTCCGCGGACGCCGGGTCGTCCTTGGCCGGGGGCACCCCGGCGGCCGCCTGGGCGGCGGCGATCTGCTCGGGCGTCCCGGTCAGGCCGACGAAGTCCACGTTGAACCGGTCGAGGTAGGCCCGGAGCACCTCCGGGGTGTCGCGCTGGGGGTCGACCGTGACGAACACCATGCGGAGCCCCTGTCCCTTGGTGAGGTCCAGGTCATCCATCGCGGTGGAGAGGGTCGACAGGCTGATCGGGCAGTAGTCCGGGCAGTTCGTGTACCCGAACATCAGGAGGGTCATGACGCCCTTCGTCTCGGCCCGCAGGTCGTAGGGCCGGCCGGAGGTGTCGGTGAGGACGAGGTCCGGCTTCTCGAGCGGCGCGGGGAGCACCGTGCCGGCCCAGTCCGAGGTGGCGCCCCGCGACCGGGTGCCCACCACGAGGCCGACCACGAGGACGATCACCCCGATGACCGCGAAGGCGACGAACAGGCGCCGGTTGCCCTCGATGGCCTCTTCGGCGTCACCTTCCGGGGAGGGACCGGCCGGGCCCTCGGCGGATCTCAGCTCGGTGCCGGCGGAACCCATCAGGGGTCCAGCATCGCGTGGCCGGCCCGGCCGGACCAGCCACCCCCGGCGCTGCGGGCGGCCGCGGAGACGGCGGTCACACCACGACGAGGAGGGCGTCCGGCAGCACCCGGAAGGTCGCCGCCGCCACCGACCCGACCGGGATCCCGTCGAGCCAGGCCCGGCTGTCCTGCAGGCCCTCCACCTCGAGCTCCCGGACCCGGCGCTCGGCGAGGGCGGGGTGCGGCACGTGGGTCCCCGTCACCGCCCGGGCCCGGGCCCTCCGCCGGTCCCGTGCGGGGAGCGCGCCGTCGGTGACGTCGAGGAGCCCGTCACCGGGATGGGCGCGCGGGCCGAGGTCGAGGTCCCCGATGTGGGTGGCATTCATCACCACGACGGTGCGGTCCCGCCACCACGCCGGGCCGCCGCCGCGCTTCGCACGGGCGAGCACCACGTGGGCGACCGCCCAGCGAGTGGCCCGTGTCCCGTCCGGTGCGACGAGCTCGACCTCGATCGCGTCGCAGGGCAGGCGGAGACCGGCACCGGCCCGGAGGTCGTCCTCGGTGCGGGTCGGGGCACCCAGGGTGCGGTGCAGGTCGCCGCCGAGGAGGCCGACCTCCGGCGTGGACCCGCCCTCGATGCGGGTCCGCTCGATGTGGGCGGCCAGCTCGGTGTCGGTGTGCGCCACCGGTGCGCCCGGCGCGAGCGGGCCCGGCGCGCCCCAGTCCTCCCCGCGGCGGATCGTCATTCGGGGCCGCCAGTCATTCGGGGCCGCCAGTCATTCGGGGCCGCCCGTCATCCGGGGTCGCCACCCGATCGGACAACGCCCCGGTGGAGGGCCTCGGCCGCGGCCCGGCAACGGGCGGCGGTGGCGGGCTCCGGGGCCACCTCGCCGAGCTGGCGCAGCAGGTCGATGAGCTGCCGGCAGTTCCGCACGAAGTCACCGCCGGTCAGGTCCTCGTCGAGCACGAGGTCGAGCGGCCGTCCCGCGGCCCATGCGTGTGCCGCCGCGGCGAAGCCGGCCTCCGGGGCGCGCGTCTCGGCCACCCGGGCCGCGCGCTCGTGCCGTTGGAGCCCGTCCGCGAGGGCGCACATGCGACGGAACCGCCGGTCGAGCTCCCGCTCCGGGAACGACGGGGGCGGGGGCGGCTCCGCGCTCCGGTGCTCGTGGGTGAGGCAGCTGCACACCGCGGCCACTCCCGCCGCGTCGAGGTCGTCGAACAGCCCGTCCTCGAGCGACAGCGACACCAGCAGGTCGCTCTCGTGGTAGATCCGGCGGAGCCGTTCCCCGCTCGGCGTGAGGGCCCAACCATCCACGTGGCCGGTGCGGCCGAGGACGTCCAGCACCGACTCGAAGCGGCGCACGAGGCCGGATCCCCGGCGCTTCACCTCGCGCTCCACGTCGCGTCGCTCCGAGCGGAGACGGTCGACGCGGCGCTGCGCGGCCACGAGCTCGTCGCGGTCGCTCCGGCCGTGCAGCGGGTGGGCCTCCAGCGCGGCCATCGCCTCTGCGTAGGCGTCGGGCTCCTCGTCCCCGGCGCGACCCGAGCGGCGGCCGTCGGCACCGCGACCCTTCGCCCGCGCCCGCTTGAGGTTCGTGCGGCGCAGCACCGCCGCGGCGTCCCGCCGGTACGACGGGTCCTGGGGAGCGAAGGGAACCGGGAGCTCCACGGTGGCGAGGCGCTCGACGGGCTCGGCCGTGTTGGCCAGGTGGAGGTTGACCTGCTCCCCCTGGGCGGTGATCGCCCGCACCCGGATGCTCCCGCCCTTGCGGTACGCCACGGACAGCACGAGGAGGAGCCGCCGGCCCCGGTCGGTCCGGCGCTCCACCACGTCACCGGGTCGTAGCGCGGCCAGGGAGGCCTCGATGTCGGCCCGGCCGCCGGGTCGATGGCGGTGTGCGGCGCGGGCCCGCTCGGCGAGGCCGGCGTACCCGGCCACGTCGAGTCCCGCGCCGGAGCCGGCCAGGGCCACGGCCTCCTCGAGGTCGTGGTCGAGGGTCGCGGCCCGGCTGCGGAGGCGGACGACCGCCCGGTCCGCCTGGAACTGGGCGAACGAGCGGGCGAGCACCTGCTCGGCCTCCTCGCGGTCGTAGCGGTGCACCAGGTTGACCGCCATGTTGTAGGTCGGCCGGAAGGCGGACACGAGCGGGTACTCGCGGCTGCCGGCGAGGGCGGCGATCTGCGAGAAGGTGACGAACGGCGACCACAGCACCACGGCGGAGCCGCGCTCGTCGATCCCCCGCCGTCCCGCCCGGCCGGTGAGCTGCGTGAACTGGGCCGCCGAGAGGAACTCGTGGGACTCGCCGTTGAACTTCGTGAGGCGCTCGATCACCACCGACCGCGCCGGCATGTTGATCCCGAGCGCGAGCGTCTCGGTGGCGAACACCGCCTTGACGAGGCCCTCCACGAAGCAGTGCTCCACCGCCTCGCGGAAGGCCGGGATCATGCCGGCGTGGTGGGCCGCCACGCCGTGCTCCAGCGCGGCGAGCCAGCGGTCGTAGCCGAGCACGTCGAGGTCCCCGTCGGACAGCTCGGCGGTGTGGTGCTCGGCGAGGAGCCGGATCCGGGCGCGCTCGGCCGCGTCGGTCAACCGCAGGCCGGCGTCGAGGCAGTGGCCGGCCGCGTCGTCGCACGCGGCACGGCTGAAGATGAAGTAGATCGTGGGCAGCAGCCCCTCGTCGTCGAGGCGCTCGACCGTCTCGAGCCGACGCGGCGTCACGAACCGGGGCCGGGAACGCCGACCGCCACCCCGACCGCCGCCGCGGCCACCGCCTCGACCACCGCCCCGCCGGGTGCCCTCGGCGTCGAAACGGTGGCCCTCCGGGTTGGGCCGGCCGTCCACCAGGACCGGCACCAGGTGGTCGCGCTCGGCAGTGCGGTCCCCCACCAGGTAGAGGGCGTCGAGCTGGACCGGGCGCTCGTGCTCCACCACCGTGACGGTCGGTCCCCGCAGCGCCGTCACCCAGTCACCGAGCTCGTCCGCGTTCGACACCGTCGCGGAGAGGCACACGAACCCGGTCCCGGGCGGCGTGTGGATCAGGACCTCCTCCCACACCGGGCCGCGGTACGCGTCCTGGAGGAAGTGCACCTCGTCGAGCACCACCCAGCGCAGGCCGCGGAGCGCTTCCGACCGGGCGTACACCATGTTGCGGAGGACCTCGGTGGTCATGACCACCACCGGCGCGTCGGGGCGGATGGAGTGGTCGCCGGTCAGCAGACCCACCCGCTCCTCGCCGAGCACCTCGACCAGGTCGGCGAACTTCTGGTTGCTGAGCGCCTTGATCGGCGCCGTGTAGAACGCCTTCCCGCCGGACCGCAGCGCCAGGGCGACCGCGTGCTCACCGACCACGGTCTTGCCCGAGCCGGTGGGCGCCGCGACCAGCACGTTGCGCCCCTCGTCGAGCGCGGCCATGGCCTCGCGCTGGAAGCGGTCGAGCGGGAAGTCGTGGTCGAACACCAGCTCAGTCGGTCCCGGGGCCGGCGAGCTCCTCGGTCCCCGACGCGGCGGCCACTTCCGCCGCTGCCGTCGCGGCCAGCGCCTGGCGCTTCCGCTTCCGACGCAGGAAGAGGCGGCCGATCACGATGCTGCCCTCGTAGAAGACGTACATCGGGAGGGCGAGCGCGAACAGCGAGATCGGGTCGCCGCTGGGCGTGATCGCCGCCGCGATGACCACGATGATCAGGAAGGCCTGCCGGCGCCACTTGCTCAGGTTCTGCGGGGTCACGACCCCGACCATCTGGAGCGCGACCACGATCACCGGGAACTGGAAACCCAGGCCGAACGCCAGGATCATGAACAGCGAGAGCTTGAAGAAGTCCTGCGGGCCGGAGCGGACGTCGACGGTGGGTCCGGCGACGCCGACGAGGAACTCCACCGCCTTGTCGAGGGTGAAGTAGGCGATCATGCCGCCGAGGATGAACAGGCTGATGCTCGAGAGGGTGAACGCCAGCGCGTAGCGCCGCTCACGGCGGTAGAGGCCCGGCGCGATGAACCGCCAGAGCTGCCACATGATCACGGGCATCGCCATGATCAGCGCCCCGTAGCCCGCCACCCGGAGGCGGAGGGTGAACGGGTCGAGGACGTTGGTCGAGAGGAACTTGCAGTTCGACGCGGGGTCCACGCTGCGCAGCGCCACGCAGTACGGCGCGTTGAGCAGCTCGGTGAGCCACGGGTACAGGTACCACGCGGGGATCAGCAGCACGAGGATCGTGCCCATGCAGATCAGCAGCCGGGTGCGGAGCTCCTTCAGGTGCTCGCCGAGCGCCATGTGGCCCGCGTCGCGCTCCGCCCCCTTCAGGACGCCGTTGACCTTTGCCACCTCAGCCGGCTTCCGTCTCCGCGCGCTGCCCCGCCGACGTCGCCGTGTCGTCGGCGGCCGGCCCGGCGGCGTCCCCTGCCGGGATCACGGTGTCCGCCGCAGGGATCGCAGTGTCCGAGGGGATCGCGGTGTCCGAGGGGATCGCGGTGTCCGAGGGGATCGCGG
>JBMOJH010000062.1:0-19338 GCA_049316905.1 Microthrixaceae bacterium
GCACGGGCGAGCGCCGACCGCCCCGGCGACCGGGGGCGGGATCAACGAACGGGTCGGCCGCTCAGGCCGGACCGAGCGTCCAGTTGACCCGGTAGTTGGTGTCGGCCTCCCCGAGGGGGATGCCGGCGATGGTCTGGCGGGTGTAGGTCACGTTGGCGGTGGTCGCGGCGCCGGCGGTGACCACGCGCCCGCGGAGGACCGCCGTGGAGCTGAGCCCGGCGCTGTTCACGAGGGTCGCCAAGGTGCCCGTGGCCCCGATGACCACCAGCGGGGCCACGCCGATGAGGTCGTCCGCGTTGCCGAGCCCGGACAGGAGCCCGAGCAGCGTGTTGCCCACGAACCGGGCCGCCACCTGGCCGATGACGTCCACGATCAACTGGGCGGCCGCGTTGCCGTCCGCCGGGAGGGTGCCCGCAGCGATCGTGCTGTTGAGCGCCGAGCGGAGCGCGCCGGCGAAGCTCGCCACGGTGTCGGCGACGTTGCCCGACCCGAAGACCTGATCCTCCTCGTAGGCGAGGGTGAACGCGCCCGCGACCTCCGGCGTGTAGCCGTAGGCGAGGTCGGCCACGTCGACCAGCTTGAGGTTCGGGAAGCTCAGCCGTCCCATCGCGGTCGGGACGCTCACGGTCTCCCCGGTGTTGCAGGACTCGGTGCCGCCCGGGAGGATGCCGTTGTTGTCGGGTCCGCCGGGGCAGAGCAGTTCGTTCGACACGTCGTCCACCACGAAGGTGGAGGCGGAGTTCGGCGTGTTGAACTTCACCCGGAACCCGAGGTTCACGAGGTACGGCTCATCCGCGGCGCAGAGGCCGAAGCAGTCGTTGTTGTCGTCCACCACCGTGAGGGTGTTGGCCTGGATCTTCCAGTTCGCCGTTGTCTGCGGTGGTGGGGGCGGTGGCGCGGCGCACGCCACCGTCGCCGTCACCACCCCGATCGCCACCGCTGCGGCACCCAGCCGCCGGATCCGTCGCCCCAGCCGTTCCATGGTCGCCTTCCTTCTCGACGGCCCTGTGCCGTCGACGCGGGAACGGTACCCACCGGCACGTCGCGATGGCGATGTGGAGCCCGGCGTCACGGCGGTGTGAACTGTGGGTGTTCGACCTGTGCGAGGAACGAGGGGGCCACCGTGAACGAGCTGGGCCACGCCGACGCCGACCATCCGGTGATCGACGCCGACCACCACTACTACGAGGCGCTCGACGCCTTCACCCGGCACCTCGACCCGGCCTGGGCGCAGCGGTGCGTGCAGTGGTGCGAGATCGACGGCCGCAAGTACCACGTGATCGGTGGCCGCGTGTCCCGCGCGGTCACCAACGCCACGTTCGACCCCATCGCCAAGGCTGGCGCCATGCACGACTTCTTCCGGGGCAACCCGGACGGCCGTGACCCGCTCAGCTTCCTGTCCGAACGCGAGCCGATCCGCCCGGAGTACCGCGACCGCGAGGAGCGGCTGCGGGTCATGGACGCGCAGGGTCTCGAGAAGGTCTGGCTGTTCCCCACCCTCGGCATGGTCTACGAGGAGCTGCTGAAGGACGACCCGGATGCCTGCTGGACCACGTTCCGGGCGTTCAACCGCTGGCTGGCCGAGGACTGGGGCTTCGCGTACCGCGACCGGATCTTCGCCGGGCCCTACCTCACCCTCGCGGATCCCGACCGGGCCGTGGAGGAGCTCGAGTGGGCGCTGGGGGAGGGGGCCCGCCTGGTGGTGATGCGCCCCGCCGCCGCCACCACGGTGCTCGGCCGGTGCTCGCCGTTCGACGACCGCTACGCGCGGTTCTGGGGTCTTCTCAACGAGTCGGGCATCACGCTCGTGCTGCACGCGGGCGATGGCGGCGTGTCGCTGAACGGCTACGCGTCGGAGGGGTTCGCCGCCTCGTTCTCCGGCGGGTGGAAGCCGAGCCTGGCCTTCTTCGCGATCGAGCAGGCCATCAAGGACTACCTGCTCACGATGCTGCTCGAGAACCACCTCGCCCGGTACCCGAACCTGCGGATCGCGTCCGTGGAGAACGGTGCGCAGTTCCTCGGCGACCTGTTCCGCAAGGTCCGCTCGATGAGCCACAAGATCCCCGGCTGGTTCGCCGAGGACCCGGTGGAGACCTTCCGCCGCCACGTGTGGATCAACCCGTTCTGGGAGGACGACGCGTACGAGGTGGTGGACCACGTGGGCGCGGACCGCGTGCTGTTCGGCTCCGACTGGCCCCACATCGAGGGCATGCCGCAGCCGCTCGACTACCTGCCCGAGGTGAAGGAGCTGTCGGCCGCGGACCGGCAGCTCGTGCTGCACGACAACGCCGACGAGCTGCTGCGTCCCCCGGCCTGAGCGTGCAGGTCCTGGCCCCCGTCTACGGGCTCACCGACGCCGGGGACTCCGCCCGCCGGCTCGTCGCCGCCGGGGTGGACGGCGTGTTCACCTTCGAGGGTCCCCACGACGTGTTCCTGCCACTCGCGCTCGCTGCCGCGGCGAGCCCCGGCACTGCGTTGATGACCAACGTGGCGATCGCGTTCCCGCGCAACGCCGTGCACCTGGCGCACTCGGCGTGGGACCTGCACGAGCTGTCCGGCGGCCGGTTCACCCTCGGCCTCGGCGCGCAGATCCGGACGCACGTCGAGCGCCGCTTCGGCGAGGGGTTCGACCGGCCCGCGGACCGCATGCGCGAGACGGTCGGCGCGGTACGCGCCGTGTTCCGGTCGTGGCAGTTCGGTGAGCCGTTGCGCTTCGAGGGCGAGTTCCGCCGCCACACGCTGATGACCCCGATGTTCAGCCCGCAGCCGTCGCCGCTCGGGCCGCCGTCGATCGCGGTGGGCGGATTGGGGCCCCGGATGTGCGCGGTGGCGGCCGAAGCCGCCGACGCGCTCGCGGTGATGCCGGTGACCTCGGAGCGGTTCTTCGCGGATCGGACCCTGCCGGCGGTGGGCGAGGGCCTCGCCCGGCGTGACGCGTCCCTCGGGGAGCTCGAGGTGCTGCCCGAACTGATCGTGTGCTGCGGGCGCGACGAGGCCGAGCAGGCGGCCGCGGATGCCGGCTGCCGGGCCCTGCTGGGCTTCTACTCGTCCACGCCGGCGTACCGGCCGGTGCTCGATCACGAGGGCTTCGGCGACATCCAGCCGGTGGCGCAGCAGATGACCCGCGAGGGCCGGTGGGACGAGCTCACCGGCCTCGTGCCCGACGAGCTGCTGCGGCTCGTGTGCGTGCGCGGCACCCCCGCCGAGGTGGCCGCGACCATCGGCCGGCGCTACGGCGACCACGCGTCGAGGGTGTGCGTCTACCTGCCCTACGACGCGTCCGACGAGCTGTGGGGCGAGCTCGTCGAGGCGCTCCACGCCGCCTGAGCGCTGGTACCCTCACCACCCGCGGACGCTCGAACCCGGGAGGTGCCCTCCGTGCGATGGCGGAGCCGACGGGCTCCACGGTCCCTCGAGGTGGTGGGCGAGCCACCGCTGCACAGCGCCTGCCTGGCCCCGCAGGTGCAACTCGACCTCCGTCCCAACGGCGACGTACGGGTGTGCTGTCGCAACGAGACACCGCTGGGCAACTTGGCCGTGGACCGTCTCGGCGACCTCTGGGCCGGGCACGCCCGACAGCGTGTCGTGGCCTCGTTGGCCCGTCATGACTACGGAGCGGGCTGCGGACACTGCGGGGCGGAGGTCGCAGCGGAGGGCCGGGGAGGGTCGTACCCCGAGCAGTTCGACCAGCACGCAGCGACGGTGGCCGACGGCTCGGCCTGGCCGAGCCACATCGAGTTCACGCTGTCGATCAACTGCAACCTGCAGTGCGCGCAGTGCAACGGCGAGGCGTCCTCGGCCATCCGGGCGCATCGTGAGGGTCGTCCGCCCCTGCCCAAGGTCTACGACGATCGCTTCTTCGAGGATCTCCGCACCTTCATCCCGCACCTGCGCAGCGCCTCCTTCTCCGGTGGCGAACCGTTCCTCGCCGAGGAGAACTTCCGGGTCTGGGACCTCATCGCCGAGCTCAACCCGGATCTGGAGGTGACGATCATCACGAACGCCACGCAGTGGACGCCCCGGGTGGAGTCGGTGCTGGAGCGGCTGCGGTGTTCGTTCCGCCTGTCGATCGACGGGTTCACCCCTCGCACCTACGAGTCCATCAGGGTGGGCGCCGACCACCAGCGGGTCATGGCGAACGTGGAGCGGTTCGTGGCCTCCGCCGCCGACCGGGGCACCGAGGTGGCGATCAACCACTGCCTGGTGCGCCAGAACGTCCACGAGTTCGGCGATCTGCTCCGCTGGGCAGACGACCTCGACGTGACGGTCCACGTCAGTGTGGTGCGCGATGACCCGCGGGTCGGCAGCGGGGGCGAGCTGTTCAGCATCGTGAGGTGTCCGCCGGAGGAGATCGCCGTCATCCACCGGTCCCTCCAGGCCCAGGACCCCGTGGTGCGGCCGGCGCTGGGGCGGAACCGCAGGGTCTGGGTGGAGGAGCTCGACCGGCTGGGCTCGTGGGCCGCTGCGACCCCCGACGAGCTCCGGGGTCTGTGGGGGGTGTCCGGGGCGACCGTGCTCATGTTCACCAGGGCCGGCTCGGGTCCGAACTCCGATGTCGCAGCCCGCGCGGAGCTGGCACGCTTCGACGAGCGCGGTGTCGCCCACGGCGTCGTGTGGGGACCCGACGAGACCGTGGTGTCGGTCGACGGGTCGCTGGCCGGGGTCCTGGGGGAGGAGGCCGTGGCACTCATGGCGTCCGGTTCACCGCGTGACATGGTCGGAGCGTTGGAGTCCGCACTCGGCCCGATGGAGGAGTACCGGGTCGTTCGGGAGGAGCCGGACCGGGTGGACGCGGAGGCCGGGTTCGAGCGCTGCGACGTCCGGGTCACGATGATGCCGCTGCGCGACGCCAACGGCTGGGCCGAGCGGGGGGTGCAGCTCATGGCCTTCCGGCACCGCGGAGGGGGCTCCGGTCAGGTTCCCTGACCGTCGATCGCAGCCGCGGCCGCCCGGCGGCCGAAGAACGTCCCCTCGCCGAGCGAGATGCCCGAGCAGTAGCGCTCCCGGGCGAGCGACGCGGCCACCCGGCCCACCGCGAACAGGCCCGGCACCGGCTCCTCTCCGTCGCGGAGGACCCGGCCGTCGACGTCGGTCACCACGCCGCCGAGCGGGAAGCCGGCGTAGATGGTGGAGCCCACGCGCAGGTCGATCGCCCCGAACGGCGGCTCGTCGAGCGGCACGATCCAGTCGGACCGCTTGCCGAACGCCGGATCCTCGCCGTTCGCCGCGGCGGCGTTGTAGGCCTCCATGGTCCGGCGCAGCGAACCTTCGGGCAGCTCCATCTCCGCGGCCAGCTCGTCCCAGTCCGCGCAGACCCATGTGGCACGCATGCCGACACGGTTCACGAGGTACCGGGGCTCGTCGAACAGCAGGTACACCTCGCCGCCCTGCTCCATCAGCGCGGCCTGGCCCACGTGTCCGAAGTAGGTGTCCTCGTTGATGAAGCGCTCGCCCCGACCGTTGACCAGCACCCCGCGCACCACGTCGCGGGGCGGCGTGATCGGCAGCGCCACCTCGGCGGTGTGCATCGACTCGGTGCGGGCCCCCAGGGCGAGGCACGACCGCAGGCCCCACCCGTCGTCCGCGTCGGTGCCGAGCTTCCACGCCACCCGGTTCACCTCCGGCACGTACGACTCCACCAGCGCGTCGTTGTACGCCCAACCGCCCGAGGCCAGGACCACACCGCCGGTGGCGCGCACCGCGAGCGGGACACCGTCCACGGTGGCGGTCACCCCGACCACCCGCCCGGTCGGGTCGGTCACCAGCGCTCGGACGCGGGCGTCGGTGCGCACCTCGGCCGTGGTGGTGGTCAGCGCGGTCTGCAGGCACTCCATCAGGAACCCGCCGGCCGCGTTCGGCGTGGCCGGCACGTGGCCGCGGGGCACCGGTCGGATCGTGTCCGCGTAGGGGGCGGTGTCCTCGCCGCCGGTGAACACGAGCCCTTCGGTGCCGGGCGGCTCCATGCCGGGCTCCGGCCAGAATTCGCCCCGGAAGGGCACGCCGTGGTCGACCAGCCAGTCGTGGTGCTCCACCGAGCCGTCGCAGTAGGCGGCGAGCCGGTCGTCGTCGGTCCGCCGGCCGAGCGCCGCGGCGAGGAAGGTCCGCATGAGCGCGGGGTCGTCGTCGAACCCCGCCGCCCGCTGGGTGGCGGTCCCGCCGCCGAGGTAGATGATCCCGCCCGACATGGCCGAGGTGCCCCCGCCCTGCCCCTGGCGCTCCAGCACCAGGACCCGGGCCCCGGCCTCCGCGGCGGCGATGGCCGTCGCGGCCCCGGCCGCGCCGAGACCCACCACCACCACGTCGACCGTCTCGTCCCAGGTGACGTCGCCCTCCGCAGTGGGCGGGATCGGCGCGGTGGTGTCGTCCTCGGCGGGCATGGCCGGAACGTACCCGACGTCCCCGGCCCGCGGGCAGGAGGGCCCGACCGGTCCCGCGCCGTAAGTTGGCGCCGTGAGCAGCCTCCCGAACGTCTCGGACATCTTCGACCCCGCGGCGTGGAGTTCCGTCGCCGGGTTCGAGGACCTCGTCGACATCACCTACCACCGCGCGGTGGACACCGGCGTGGTGCGGGTGGCTTTCGACCGCCCCGAGGTGCGCAACGCGTTCCGTCCTGCCACGGTCGACGAGCTGTACCGGGTGCTGGACCACGCCCGCCAGAGCTCCGACGTGGGCTGCGTGCTCCTGACCGGCAACGGCCCCTCGCCCCGCGACGGTGGCTGGGCGTTCTGCTCCGGTGGTGACCAACGCATCCGCGGTCGTGACGGCTACCGCTACACCGCGGCCGACGAGACGGGGAACCCCGGGCTCACCGCCGCGTCGATCGACCCGGCCCGGTCGGGTCGGCTCCACATCCTCGAGGTGCAGCGCCTCATCCGGTTCATGCCCAAGGTGGTCATCTGCGTGGTCCCCGGGTGGGCCGCCGGTGGCGGGCACAGCCTCCACGTGGTGAGCGACCTCACCCTCGCGAGCCGCGAGCACGCCCGGTTCAAGCAGACCGACGCGGACGTCGCCAGCTTCGACGGCGGCTTCGGCTCGGCGTACCTGGCCCGGCAGGTTGGCCAGAAGTTCGCCCGCGAGATCTTCTTCCTCGGTGACGAGTACTCCGCGGAGGACGCTCACCGCATGGGGATGGTGAATGCGGTGGTGGACCACGCGGACCTCGAGCGGGTGGCCCTGGAGTGGGGTCGCAAGGTGATGGGTAAGTCACCGACCGCCCAGCGGATGCTGAAGTACTCCTTCAACCTGATCGACGACGGCCTGGTGGGCCAGCAGGTGTTCGCCGGCGAGGCCACCCGCCTCGCCTACATGACCGACGAGGCCGCCGAGGGCCGCGACTCGTTCCTGGAGAAGCGCGACCCCGACTGGTCCGGGTTCCCCTGGCACTACTGAGCGTGGGCTGCGGGCCCGCTCACTTCACGCGGGGGGCGGTGGACCACACGAGGCCACCGTCGGCGGCCACGAGGCGGAGGATGCCGTCGTTGCCGATGACGAGCTGACGGCCGCCGCGGTTGGCCACGCCGAACTCCCGCAGCGGCCAGGGCCGGTGGTCGAACACGACCACGTTGCCGTCGGTCTGCAGTGCGAGGAAGCCACGGGCGGTGAGGTCGAACGTGCCGGACTGCCAGAGCAGCTGGCCGTTCCGGTAGACGGTGAGGTTGCCGTCGGTCTGCATGATCGCCCGGGAGGTGCCGTCGGCCGACACCAGCTCCTGGCCCGACTGCAGCACCTCACCCCACAGGATCCGGTCGGTGGGCAGCACCCCACGGACGCTGCTCCAGAGGGTGCGTTCGGTGTTGAGCCGACGGGACGTGGCCCACAGCACCGAGGAGCTGGCCACGCGCAGGACGCCGTCACCGCCCAGCAACAGGCGTTCCATGCCCGATCCCCGGGCCGGCTGGAACCACTGAAGTGTGCTGTCGGGTGCCACCAGGCTGAGCACCCCGTCGCCCTCGACCCGCAGCACGGACCCGGGCCGTGACGTGCCGGTGAACCATACGGGCCGCGCGCCGGGGTCCTGCACCACGAGGTTGCCGTCGCCCTGCATCGTGGCGCGGAACCCGCCGTTCACGAGCGCCTGGCCGGCGCGGAGCACCTGGCCCTCGAGCAGCTGGTCGTACGGCCCGGCGATCGTGCCCTGGGTGCCGGTGAGCTGCGGACCGTTGCCGAACGAACGCCAGCCGCGGCTGCCGAGCGTGGCCCCGGTCGCCACGTACGAGCTGATCTGGGCGCCCAGGCCGTTGTAGCCGGCGAAGGTGACGCGCACGCCGTTGGCCGTGGCGGTGACAATGGGCGTGTTCTGCACCACGAGGTTGGTGTTGATGGTCCCGAGCAGCGCGAGGTTGCGCCCGTCGAGCAGCACGAAGGCGCCCTGCTTCGCCGGCACGATCAGGTCCTGCGCGCCGTCGGCGTTGAGGTCCGCCGTGACGATCGACAGCGTCTCGGGGTAGGCCAGCGCCGCGCCGTAGGCCGCGAGGCGGGTGCCGGTGTCGGCGATCAGGGATCCGTTCTGGGCGTTGATCGTGTACACCCGCGGATAGGTGTTGGCCCCGTCCCGTTGGGCGACCACCTGGATGATGTCCGGGACGCCCCGGTTGAGGACGTCGGCCATGGTGGGGGAGGACAGCGCCTGGCCGTCGAGCGGCGGCGAACTCCAGCGCAGGTTGCAGCCCGCGTCGTAGGCCACCACCTGGTTACCGCCGGCGCCGAACTGCACCGGCCCGGTGGAGCCGAACGCGATGAGCGGCCGGCCCTCCACCAGGCCCACCACCGGCGAGGAGTTGTTGTACCCGCTCGCCGCGTAGGTGTTGCCCTCCACGAACTGCGAGGCGGTGCAGATCTGGCGGCCGTCCGCGGTGAAGATGCGCAGCACGCCGCCGTTACGGTCGGTGGGGAACTCGGCGGTGGTGTCGTTGCTCGTGATGACCTGCGGGGCGCCGAGCCCGTAGAGGTCGGCCAGCGCCGGGGTGGCCATGGTGGAGTCCGCGTTGCGGAACTCCCACGCCTTCCCGCCGGTGGCGGCATCGATGCCGTAGACGAACTGCCCGGAGCTGCCGCTCCAGGCCGACCAGTTGGCCCCCACCCGGGCGAGCGCCACGCCGGAGAGCAGGAAGCCGACCGCCGGGGAGGAGGGGAGCGCAGTGCCGGGGTTGGAGTTCCACACCGGCGTGCCGTTGGCGGCGAACTTCCGGAACTGCGGGTAGCGGTCGGGTCCGTCGGTGGCCACCGGGACGTACACGTTGGAACCGTCGCTCGACAGCGGCGCCCGGAGACCCACGCCGACGTTCACCGAACTCCAGCCGGCGACCGGGTTCCCCGAGGTCAGGTCGAAGGCCCGCAGGTTGCCGGCGTTGTCGCCGGCCACGACGAACGGCGTCCCGCCGTTGTCGACCAGGACCGGCGACGAGGTGCTCACGGCGCGGCCCGCCGCGATCTGGCGGGTCCAGGACTGGGTGAAGGTGACCGACCCCTGGGCGCCGGCGCCGGGGGCCGCGCCGAGGGACGCCAGACCGACGGGTGCGGCAGTGGCGAGGGCGCCCAGCAGTAGTGCCAGGGCCCGGGCGCGGCGGGGGGTGGTGGTGCTCATGATGTGGTGCCGGTCCTCAAGGTAACTCTCCTCCCCATCGGCACCCGGGCGCCGGTTCTTGAAGGGGGAGCCGTCGCGTTCTGCTGTGCTAGGAACCGTCCCCGGGGACGGCCGTGGGGGCCACTCCGGGTGACCAGGGGGACAGCACATGGGTGAGCGACACTCGGTTCGCGGGGCACGCTGGACGCTCGTCGGCGTGGCGGTGATGGCCGTGCTGCTCGCGGCGTGCGGTGACTCCGGCACGGACTCCGGCAGCGACTCCGCCGGCAGCGACTCCGACGGCGGCGGCGCCACGATCAAGGTCCCCTCGGACCAGCCCACGATCCAGAAGGCGGTCGACACGGCGAAGAAGGGCGACCTGATACTGATCTCGCCCGGCGTCTACAAGGAGTCCGTCGACGTCACCAAGGACGACCTCACTCTCCGGGGCACCGACCGCAACGAGGTGATCCTCGACGGCGAGTTCCAGCTGGAGAACGGGATCCGGATCCTCGGGACCAACGGCGTGGCGGTGGAGAACATGACCGCCCGCAACTACACGAGCAACGGCTTCTACTGGACCGGCGTGACCGGCTACCGCGGCTCGTACCTGACCGCCTACCGCAACGGCGACTACGGCGTGTACGCCTTCGACTCCTACAAGGGCCAGTTCGACAACAGCTACGCATCCGGCAGCCCCGACGCCGGCTTCTACATCGGTCAGTGCTTCGAGTGCGACGCGGTGATCGACAACGTCGTGTCGGAGTACAACGGCCTCGGCTACTCCGGCACCAACTCCGGCGGGAACCTGTTCATCATCAACTCCACGTTCCGGTTCAACCGCGCGGGGGTGGTGCCGAACAGCGGCAGCTACGAGCTCTGCTACCCCGAGCGCGACACCACCGTGGCCGGCAACCTCGTGTACTCGAACAACCAGGCCGACAGCCCGGCCATCGACAACGCGATGCTGGCGATGGGCAACGGCATCCTCCCGGCCGGTGGCAACAACAACGTGATCACGAAGAACCGGGTGTGGGACCACGAGCGCACCGGCATCGGCCTGGTGCCGTTCCCCGAGGAGGACGCGTCCGACACGGCGCCGCCACAGGGCGAGTGGTCCACCCCCTGCAAGGACACCAAGCGTGAGAAGCCGGCCGAGAAGCCCGGGCTCGTGCTCTGGCAGCCCACCGGCAACAAGGTGACCGACAACGTGGTCGAGCGCTCCGGCGTCGCCGACATCGCGGTCGGCAGCATCGGGGTCGAGCTGCCGTCGTTGAACAACTGCTTCTCCGGCAACACCGTGGGCACCAGCGCCCCCACGGACCTGCAGGGCCTGGCCCCCTGCACCGGTGCGCCGACCGCCACCGACTGGTCCGCCGGCGCGCTCGACCTCGGGCCGCTGATCGCCGCGCCACGGCCCCCGGCCGGCGACTACAAGGTGCAGCCGGTCCCGCCGGCCCAGCCCAACATGCCGAAGGCCGCCACGGCCCCGCCCCGCCCGGCCACCGACGTGCCGAAGAAGGTGGACGTCGCCTCCATCACGGTGCCGCCCGCCCCGCCGGCGAACTGAGTCGTGCGCACCCTGCTCGCCTACGTCGCCGTGACGGCGGCCCTCGTGGGCCTCGGCGCCGTGCGCGGCGCCGAGGCGCCCGCGCCGGTGCGCACCCGCGAGGTGGTCGTGGCCGAGGGATCGCGCCTCATCGGGCCGCAGGGACGGGTGGGGCAGTTCGTGGCGCGGTGCGGGTACTCGCACTCGGGTCCCGACGATCCGATCGTGCACCGGGGCATGCCGGGCATGAGCCACCGCCACGACTTCTTCGGCAGCACGATCACGAACGCCGACACCACCGCGGACGACCTGCTGGGCTCGCCCACCACCTGCCGCAAGCCCGCTGACACCGCCGCGTACTGGGCACCCTCGCTGCTCGACCACGGGGTGCCGGTGGTGCCGCACGGGTCGGTGGCGTACTACCGGGCCGGGCCCGGCGTGGACCCGACCTCGCTGCAGGTGCCGCCGCACGGCCTCGCGATGGTGTCGGGCGACTTCACCGCAACCTCGCCCCAGCCCCTCGACGTGTCGGGCTGGGGGTGTGGCGTCTCCTCCGACCTGTCACCGGTGCCGGCGGAGTGCCCGGCGTCCGCGCCGCTTCGCCTCACCGTGACCTTCCCGGACTGCTGGGACGGAAAGCGGGTCGACAGCCCGGACCACCGCGAGCACGTGGCCCGCAGTCGTGAGGGCCGTTGCCCCGGGACCCACCCGGTGCCCATCCCGCAGCTGACCTTCGCGGTGTCGTACCCGATCAGCGGTCCGGGCCACGACCTGTCGCTGGCGAGCGGGTCGATCTACGGCGGGCATGCCGATTTCTTCAACGGGTGGGACCAGGACGGTCTTCGCCGCGAGGTGGAGCACTGCCTGCAGCGGGACCTGGTCTGCGGGCTCTCGTCGAACCGCGAGGAGGACGCGCCCTTCCTGACCCGCTGAGGGTGCTCAGGCCGCCGGGGCGAGCTCGAGCCGGCGAGCCTTCCGGAGCCGGAGCAGGACGGGGAAGCCGAACAGGAACGTGAGCCGCGCCCAGCGGCCGGGGCGGTCCAGGCCCGCGGCGCTCGCCGAGCGGTGCGCGGCGAGGGCCTCGACCGCGTGGACTGCGACCGTGCCGACGAGGAGGTTGCGCATGGCGGAGCGAGGCACGGCGTCGCCGACGTTGTCCTCCCACTGCTCCCACGCCCCGTCGCTGACCGACAGCGTGGTCAGGGTGCCGAGGCCCACCACCACGCCGAGGCGCCACAGCAGGTTCGGTCGGGGGCTCACGGTGGTGTCGTCGCTCATGCGGGCACCGTACTTCGGGCCCGGCGCCGGTGCGGGGGGTGGGCCGGGGTGGCTACCGTGCGGTCGTCATGGACGACGTCATCCGTTACGGCTTCATCGGCACCGGGATGATGGGCTGCGAGCACATCCGCAACGTGGTCGCCCTCGACGGCGCCATGGCGGTGGCGGCGGCCGACCCGCACGCCCCGTCGCTGGAGGCGGCCGCGGCCGCCGCGGGTGATCCCGGGCTCCACCTGCACACCGACGTGGCGGAGATGCTCGCGGCCGAGGACCTCCACGCCGTGGTGGTCTCCACCCCCAACATGACCCACCGCGACGTCCTCGAGCCGCTCTGGGGCCGGCCGCTGAACGTGATGATCGAGAAGCCGCTGTGCACCACCACCGCCGACGCGGTCGCGGTGGCCGAGGCGGCGCGGGCGCACCCCGGTGTGGTGTGGATGGGCCTCGAGTACCGGTACATGCCGCCCGTGGCCCGGTTCCTCGACGAGGTGGCCGCCGGCGCGGCGGGCCGGGTCCGGATGCTGGCCATCCGGGAGCACCGCTACCCGTTCCTCGTGAAGGTCGGCGACTGGAACCGGTTCAGCGCCAACACCGGCGGCACGCTGGTGGAGAAGTGCTGCCACTTCTTCGACCTGATGAACCAGCTGCTCGGGCGGCCCGTGCGGGTGCTGGCGTCGGGCGCCCAGGACGTGAACCACCTCGACGAGCGCTACGAGCTGCCCGGTGGTGTCACCGCGGTGCCCGACATCCTCGACAACGCGTTCGTGGTGGTGGAGTACCAGGGCGGCGCGCGGGCGCTGCTCGACCTGTGCATGTTCGCCGAGGGGTCGCGCTGGGAGCAGGAGCTGGTGGCCACGGGCGACGCGGGCAAGGTCGAGGCGTTCGTGCCGGGCTTCATGGAGGTGGCCCGGGGTCGCGAGCCGGAGATGGTGGTGGGCAGCCGGGGGCCGGACTGGCCGGTGGAGGTGCGCACCGTGGCCGACGACGAGCGCATCGGCTACCACGGCGGCCACCACGGCGCGAGCTTCCTGGAGCACGTCGGGTTCGTGGAGGCCGTCCGTACCGGGGCGCCCCCGGCGGTCACCGTCGACGACGGGGTGTGGTCGGTCGCGGTGGGCGAGGCCGCGCACCGGTCGATCGACGAGGGACGCCCGGTCGACCTGTCCGAACTCGTCCCCGGCCTCGGGTGACCCACCGGCTGTCGGTCGGGGACCTGGCCCGCCGGATCCGCGACCTCGGCGTGTCCCCGGGCGACCTGGTGATGGTCCACGCGTCGTTGCGGGCGCTCGGGCCGGTGGCGACCGGCGCGTTGGGGGTGGTCGACGCCCTCGACGCGGCCGTGGGACCCACCGGCACGTGGCTGATGGTCTACGGCGACGAGGACCAATGGGGCTGGGTGAACGACCGGCCCGAGGCGGAGCGGCCCGCACTGCTGGCGGACGCGCCACCGTTCGATCCGTGGCGGGCGCCGGTGCTGCGCGAGGTCGGGACCCTGGCCGAGGTCATGCGGGTGGTCCGGGGCACCGTGGTGAGCCCGCACCCGGAGGGCCGCTTCGGGGCCCGGGGTGCGCGGGCGGCCGAGCTGATGGCCCGCCAACCCCGGAACGACTACTACGGACCCGGCACGGTGCTCGACGAGCTGGTGCGCTCGGGCGGTCGGGTGCTGCGCCTCGGGGCCGACCGCGACACGGTCACCGCCCTGCACCTCGCCGAGTACCTGGCGGACGTGCCCGACAAGCTCCGGGTGCGGCGGCACCGCACGGTCGTCGGCGCCGACGGCCCGGAGGTCGTGGTGGTGGAGTGCCTCGACGACGAGGACGGGATCGTGCCCGCCGAGCGCCAGCCGGAGGAGGACTACTTCGCGGTGGTGCTCGGCGAGTACCTCGCCGCCGGGCGGGCCCTGGCGGTCGGCCGGGTCGGTGGGGCCACGGTGGAACTGCTCGACTCGGCCGACCTGGTGCGCTTCGGCGCCGATTGGATGACCGCCCACCTCCGTTGAGCGCGGTGTGGGGTCAGAGCTCGATGGTGCCGAGGTCGTCCGGGGCGAGCACCTCACCGTCGAAGTGCTCGCGGGCCAGTTCGACCCACTCGCCCTCTGCCCCGGGCGCGGGCGCCGGGACCATGTGGGTGAGCACCAGGGTGCGGACCCCGGCGCGGGCCGCGGTGCGGGCCGCGTCGGCCACGGTCGAGTGGTAGTCGCACACGTCCTGCAGCCGCTGCATCGGGATCCGGCGGATCACGTCGTCGCGGATGACGGTCTGGACGTACACCTCGGCCCCCTCGAGCAGGCGGTCCAGCCCCTCGCACGGCACGGTGTCGCCCGCGAGGACCACCGAGTGGCCGTCGTGGTCGATCCGGTACCCGACGGTGGGGCTCACCGGCCGGTGGTCCGTGGGTGCGGCGGTCACCTGCACGCCGCTCCCCGCGAGGCCCGCGAGCTCGACCGCGCCGTCGAGCACCTCGGTGACCGCCACCCCCGGTTCCCAGTTCAGGTCCTGGTGGTGGGTGACCCGGTAGCCGATGTCGTCGCGCAGCATGTCGAGGGTCCGCGAGGCGAAGGCGGCGGTGCCCGGCGGGCCGGCGACCGGGAGCGGTGAGTCGACCGGCGAGGTCACCCACCGCGTGGTGACAACGTCGTTGAAGTCCGTGACGTGGTCGGAGTGCAGGTGGGTGAGCAGCTGGGCGGTGAGGAGCGCCGGGGTGGGGATGCCCGCCGCGGCCAGCCGCATCAACGCCCCACGACCGCAGTCGATCAGCAGGTGTACGCCGGCGGCCTGCACCAGGGTGGCCGGTCCGGCGCGTCGGGGGTCGGGTAGTGGTGAGCCGGTGCCGAGCAGGGTGACCTTCATCGTTCGATCCTCCCGTGGTGCGGATCCTCCGATCGGCGGGAGCCGCCGGGGAAACTAGTTGCACGAAGTATGCAGAAATTTAGTCGGGTCGCGCCGAGCCCGGTGACAGGTCGTCGAAGCGGTCGACGTCGCGCAGCGCCGGGAACGCGAACCACCAGACGCCGACCACGACGAGCGTGGCCATCCCGCCGAGCACGATGGCGCCGGACGCGCCGAGCAGCTGGCCGGCCACGCCCGACTCGAACGCGCCCAGCTCGTTCGACGCACCGATGAACACGTTCTCCACCGCGAGGACCCGGCCGCGGTACTCGTCCGCCGTGATGAGGGGCACCAACGTGGCCCGCACGTAGACGCTCACGGCGTCCGCCCCGCCGGCCACCACCAGCGAGCCCAGTGCCACCGCGAAGCTGCTCGTGAGGCCCAGCACGAGCGTGGCCACCCCGAACAGGCCGACCATCGAGAGCAGGACCTTCCCCACATGGCGCCGGGCGGGTCGCGCCGCCAACCCGAGCGTGACCACTGCGGCGCCGATGCCCGCCCCGGCGCGCAGCCAGCCCAGGCCCGCCGCGCCCACGCCGAGGCGTTCCGTGGCGATCGCGGGGAGGAGCGCCACCGCCCCGCCGAAGAGCACCGCGAAGAGGTCCAGGCTGATCGCCCCCGCCAGCACCGGGGTGCGACGGATCACCCGCAGCCCGTCGAGGGCGTCCCTCCAGTCGGCCCGCTCGTCGCGCGGCGGCCGCGGCGGGGCGCTCGTGTGGAGCCGCACGAACGGCAGGACGGCGAGCCCGATCCCGATCAGCACCGCCGTGCCCACGTAGGCGAGCGGCGCGCCCACCGCGTAGAGCACGCCGCCGAGGACCGGACCGACGATCCCACCGAGCTGCCACGACGCGGCGAACAGGGGGACGATCCGCGGCAGCGCCTCCGGTGCCACGAGGGTCACCGGCAGGGCCCGCGCCGCCGGCGCCGCGAGCGCCCGGAACGTGCCGAACGCCAGCACCACGACGAGCAGCGGTGTGAAGGTCTCGACCCCCCGCCAGGTGAGCCACGCCAGCACCAGCGCGCAGAGCAGTTCGCCGGTCAGCCCCAGCCCCATCAGCAGTCGCCGGTCGAAGCGGTCGGCGAGGGTCCCGGCCGGGACCGCGAGCAGCAGGGCCGGCAGGAATTCGGCCAGCCCGAGGAGGCCGAGGTCCAGCTCGCGCCCGGTGAGCTCGAACACCTGGAACCCGAGTGCGGTGACCTGCGCGATCGAGGCCATCGTCGTGGTGGTCACCGCGAGGAGGAACAGCAGGGGTGAGCGGTCCCGGAGCACGTCGCGGGCGCTCGGCATCTCGGGGTGGGTTCCGCTCACGCCCGGGCGACGCTACCCGTGGCTACGGTGGCGCCACGTGGGGACACCACGGGTGCTCGGAACGGGGGGGACGGGGATGGTTCGACGAGGTGGACGTCCGCTGCGGGGGAACGGTCCCGCTTGCCGCCGGGTGCTGGCCTCGGTGCTCGTCGCCGGGTTGCTGGCGGCCGGGGCGGGCTGCTCGTCCGGCGACGACGGGGCCACCACCACGGTCCGCGACGCGGCATCGACCCCCGCGACCACCGCGACGGCGCGGCCGCTGCGCGTGCTCGTCACCAACGACGACGGCGTGGGCGCGCCCGGCATCGACGCGCTGGTCACCGCGCTGAGGGCGGTGCCCGACACCGAGGTCGTGGTGGTGGCTCCCCTTCGTAACCAGAGCGGCACGGGCGG
Source organism: Microthrixaceae bacterium (assembly GCA_049316905.1). Classification (GTDB taxonomy): domain Bacteria; phylum Actinomycetota; class Acidimicrobiia; order Acidimicrobiales; family Microtrichaceae; genus CAIPVR01. The sequence continues at coordinate 16,983 of JBMOJH010000062.1, forward strand.
GAGGACGACCCCGGGCGGCGCGCCCGCGTCGCCGGCGACCACCGCGTCGGGAGTCAGCGCCACGGCGGTGGACGGGTTCCCCGCCGATGCCGTGACCTGGGCGCTCGGCGGCGGCGTGCCGCAGCGACCCGACGTGGTGCTCTCGGGGGTGAACGCCGGGCAGAACCTCGGACAGCTCACCGCGATCTCGGGCACGGTGGGCGCGGCGAAGGCGGCCGGAGCGGCGGGGATCCCGGCGCTCGCGGTCAGTCAGGGTCTGGGTGAACCGCCCGATTTCGCGTCCGGTGCGAAGCTGGCGGTGAACTGGCTGCAGGAGAACCGCGCGCAGCTCCTGAAGGGTGCGGCGCCCACGCCGGCGGCCGTCGAGAGCCTGAACGTGCCGACCTGCAGCGCGGGGACCGTCCGTGGCGTGGTGGACGTGCCGCTCGATCTCACGTCGCAGGTCACGCTCTCGGGTCCGGTCGACTGTGCGGTCACCACCCCGAACCCCGGCAATGACGTCGGGGCGTTCGCAGCCGGTTTCGCCCCGCTGTCGCCGGTAACGGTGGGTTGACCGGCACCTGAACGTCGTTCGGAACCCGTTGACCTGCCCGGGCATCCGCGGTACGACTGTCCGGTTCGCGTGGCTGCGTGACGGGACAGGGAGACGGGCGATGGGCAAGTGGGGTCGGGTTCTACCGGTACTGGGCGCGGTGGCGCTGTTCGCGGTGGCGTGCACCATGCCCCCACCTGACGGCGGCGGTGGCGGCACCACCACCACGGCCTCGACGACCACCACCACGGCACCGCCGGTGGACAACGACGGCGACGGGTTCAACGCCCTGTCGGACTGCAACGACGCCGACCCGGCGGTCAACCCCGGCGCCGATGACCCTGCGGGCGACGACGTCGACCAGAACTGCGACGGGATCGACGGCGTGCAGGCGTCGGCGGTCTTCGTGAACTCGAACACGGGGGCCGATACGTCCACCTGTGGCGTGATCGCCGAACCGTGCGCCACGATCGGTGCCGGTCAGGCCCGGGCCGTGGCCGCCGCGAAGACGAGCGTCTTCGTCGCCGGCGGCACCTACCCGAAGTTCGACGTGGTGGCCGGCCTCGAGGTGCGGGGCGGCTACGGGCAGAACTGGCAGCGCGGCGTGACCGCCACGGGCAACACCGTGGCCACCGTCAACGCGGCGTTCGACGCCTCGGTCGGCGGGCCCGTGGCGGTCCTCGCCGACGGGATCACCGTCGCCACGAAGGTGGCCGACCTGCGTGCCGTGGGCACCACGGCGGCAGCCGGCCAGGACAGCTTCACCGTGGTGGTGCGCAACACGACCACCGCCCTCGTGCTCGACTCGCTGCAGCTGGTCGGCGGCACCGGCGGGGCCGGCGTCAATGGTGTGCCGAGCACGTCCGGGTTCGCCGGCGCGGCGGCCTCGGGGTCGGGCGGCGGCAACGGCTTCGAGCCGGGCGGCGCCTGCAACAGCTCGTCCTCCGGCGGCGGTGGTGCCGGTGCGGGCGGCGGCGGCACCGGCGGCTCCGGCGGCACGGTCGACACCAACTGCGGCGTCTTCTCCCTCAACCTCAACGCCCGCGCCGGCAACGGCGGCGGCAGCGGCACCGGCGGCGCCGCGGGCGGTGCCGGCGGTCTGGCCGGCACCGACGGCCTGCCGTGGATCTGCACCTTCAGCGGTGGCAACCCGGCCGACGGCGCCAACGGCTCGAACGGTGCCAACGGCTCGGCGGGTGCCCCGGGTGCCGGCGGCGCCGCGGGTGCTCCGGGCGGGACCGGCGGCCTGGGTACCAACGGCCTGCCGGGCGGTGGCGGTGGTGGCGGTGGCGCCAACGACTGCAACATCGATGACGCGGGTGCCGGCGGCGGTGGTGGCGGTGCGGGCGGCGCCCGCGCCGACCTGCCCGGTACCGGTGGCGCCGCCGGTGCCCGGTCCGCGGCGCTCCGCACGGTGAACTCCACGCCGGTCCTGGTGGGCGTCACCATCACGCTCGGGACCGGCGGCAAGGGCGGCAACGGCGGCGCCGGTGCGGCCGGCCAGCCCGGCGGGGCCGGTGGGCCCGGCGGTGCGGCGTTCGAGCGCGGCGGCAAGGGCGGTAACGGTGGCACCGGCGGCACGGGCGGTGCGTCGGGCGCCGGCGGTGGTGGCGGTGGCGGCGCGGCGATCGGCCTGTGGCGCGACGGGAGCGTCCCGGTCGGCACGCCGGCGTTCAGCGGCGGCGCGGGTGGTACCGGCGGCTCCGGTGGCAACCCCGGCGCGACCGGCGCGGTGCTCAACACGGTTCCCTGACTCCGAACCGTCCGACCGCGACCGCGGTCATCGATCGAGCGCGTGGGGCGAGCGCTCGCAGTGGTGGGGGG
>JBMOJH010000063.1:0-19148 GCA_049316905.1 Microthrixaceae bacterium
CCTCGAGCAGCTGGTCCGACAGCTGCTGCAGCTGCGCCCGCTGCTCCGGCGTCATCGAGTTCAACATGGCCTGCGCCGCGGCCATGCGGCGGGCCATCACCTCGAGCAGCTCGTCGAGGTCCTTCGGGTTCTCCGGGAAGAAGTCGCCGTGGCGCTCCATGAAGCCGTCGAAGTCGGGTTCCTCACCGCGCGCCCGCTGCTCGAGCATCTGGTTGAGCTCCGCCATCATGTCCTTCATGCGGGCCATGTCCTCGGGCGACATGCCCTGCACCGCCCCCGACAGCTCGTTGACGTACTGCTGCATGAGCTGCTCGCGCAACGTGTCCATGAGCTCGGAGAAGCGCTGCGCCGCCTCGGCGGAGGCGAAGTCGTAGCGCTCGAGGCCCTTCACCTGCCCGGCGAGGTCGGGCGGGAGCATGTCGAGCTCCATGTTGCGGCCGGCGGCGGTCTCCTCGCTGAGCTCCTGGCGACGCGGGTCGCCCGACTCGCGGGCCGCGTCCACCTGGCGCTGCAGCTCGTCGCGCTCCTGCTGGACGACCTCCCGCAGCTCCTTGGCGATGTCGTCGTACACGCCGCCGAGGTCGAACTGGTCGAGACGCTCGCGGCGGCGGTCACGCAGCTGCTCCATGAGGTCCCGGAGCCCCTGGACCTCCTCGCCGTTCCGGTCGCGGAAGCCCTGCTGCATCATCCGTCGGAGCGCCGAGTTCAGGTCGCCGTGGTAGAGCAGGTCGTCGGTCAGCCGCTCCATGACGTCGAGGGCATCGAGCTCGAAGCCGACCTGCGTGCCGTCCCATGGTGAGTAGCGGAAGCGGGGACGGGGCATGGGCCGAGGCTACCCGTGGGTGCGCCGGGCCCGCCGTCGGTGCAGGATGCGGGCATGGCGACCGGGACGTTCCCCGACGGGTTCATGTGGGGCACCGCCGCCTCCTCGACCCAGACGGAGGGGGCGGCGCCGCGCAGCGACTGGGCCGCGTGGGAGGCCGCGGGCCGGGCGCCGCGGTCCGGCGACGGCAACGGGTTCGCCACCCGGTACGCCGAGGACCTCGCCCAGTGGGCCTCGCTGGGGCTCACCCACCACCGGCTGTCGCTGGAGTGGGCCCGGCTGGAGCCCCGGCCGGGCGAGCACGACCCGGGCGCGGTGGAGCACTACCGGGAGCTGCTGCGGGCGGCCGGCGAGGCCGGAGTGGACGTGTGGGTGTGCCTGCACCACTTCACGCTCCCCGGCTGGTTCGCCGACGACGAGGGCGGGTTCCTCGACGACCGGGCCCGGGGGTACTTCTGGGCGCGACACGTGGACTGGGTGGGCGAGACCTTCGGCGACCTGGTCCACGGGTGGGCGCCGGTCAACGAGCCGGTGGCCTACGCGTTCGGCGGCTGGCTGGTGGGCGACATCCCGCCCGGGCGCCACGACGTGGGCGCGTTCGCCGAGGCCCTCGAGGCGGTGCTGCTCGCGAACCACGAGGCGTGGCGGTTGCTGCGGTCGGGCGACCAGCCGGTGTCGACGATCATGAACCTGTCCCCGGTGTTCCCCGAGTGGCCCTCGGGTGACGAGCGCGAGCGGGCGCCGGCCGAGGCCAACACGCGGCTGTTCGACGACGTGATCTGGCGGTCGTGGACCCGGGCGCTACGCGACGGCGTGCTGTCGGTGCCGGGCCGGCCCGAGCGGGAGGTGCCCGAGATGGCGGGCTCCTTCGACCTGATCGGCTTCAGCTACTACAACGCCTTCTCGGTCCACGCGGACCTGTCCACCGGGCCCTACCCCGCGGACGCCCGCGTCGGCCCGCTCGGCTACGCGCCGTGGGCCGAGGGGCTCGGACTGGTCCTCCGGCGGCTGCACGAGGACCTGCCGGGTCGACCGCTGGTGGTCGCGGAGTGCGGCCTGGGGACGCCGACCGTGGCCGACGACGACGAATGGCGCGCGGCGTACCTCGAGGACTGTCTGGCCCTCACCCGCGACGCGATCGCGGACGGGGTCGACGTTCGCGGCTTCTTCCACTGGACGCCGGTCGACAACTACGAGTGGACGAGCGGCTACGACGTGGCCTTCGGCCTCATCGACCGCGACCGCACACCGAAGGGCTCTGCCGACGTGGCCCGCCGCTGGGCCATCGGCATCCCCTGAACCCAACCCCCCGCTTTGTGATGCCGCTGACGACACATGCGTCGTCGCCAGCATCACAAAGCGGGGAGGGGCACGAACAGGGTCAGCCGCGGGCGCGGTACTGGGCCCGGCCCGCCACGGCGTCCTTGTTGAGCCGCTTCGACAGGTGCAGGCCCTCGAGCACGAGCTCGACCGCGGAGGCGACCAGGCCCGGGCCGGCCTGCTCCCCCACCAGCTCACCCACGGGCCCGGCGAGTGCCGGGAGCTCCGCCACGAGGTCGACGTAGGACGAGGCCGCCACGTCCTCGCCGATCTCCACCGGGTCACGGCCCTCGAAGGCCTCCACGACCCGCGTGAGCTGCTCGGGCGACACGCGCTCGCGGAAGACCGTGAGGATCGCGGTGCGCACGAGGTGGTCGAGGATCTGCTCCTCGCGGCCCTCCTCGAGCGACTCGATCTCCACCTTGCCGGCGGTCGACGCGGGCAGCGCCTCGAGGTCGCAGATGCGGGGCACGACCTCGTCCTCGTCCGCGAGCAACGCCCGGCGCGCCGCGTTCGCCACCATCACCTCGTAGTTCGACACCGACAAGCGCACCGACACGCCGGAGCGCTGCGAGATGTGCGGGCTCTGCCGCGCCGCCTGCGAGAGCGTGGCGATGATGTCGGCCATGTGGTCGGGCACGGTCACCGTCACGCCGTCCGCGCTGAACGGGTCGGCCTCCTGGCGGACGATCTCCACCTCGGTCTCGACGTCGAGCGGGTAGTGCGTGCGGACCTGCGAGCCGAAGCGGTCCTTCAGCGGGGTGATGAGCCGGCCGCGGTTCGTGTAGTCCTCGGGGTTCGCGGAGGCCACGAGCAGCAGGTCCAGCGGCAGCTGGATCTTGAAGCCGCGGATCTGCACGTCGCGCTCCTCGAGCACGTTGAGCAGGCCCACCTGGATGCGCTCGGCGAGGTCCGGGAGCTCGTTGATGGCGAAGATGCCGCGGTTGGTCCGTGGCACGAGACCGAAGTGCAGCGCGCGCTCATCGGACAGGTACCGGCCCTCCACGATCTTCATCGGGTCGACCTCGCCGATCAGGTCCGCGATCGACGTGTCGGGGGTGGCCAGCTTCTCGCCGTAGCGCAGGCTCCGGTGCACCCACCCGATCGGCGTGGCGTCGCCGGCGTCGGCCACGAGCTCACGGGCGTGCACCGAGACCGGGTGGTAGGGGTCGTCGTGGATCTCGGAGCCCTCGACCACCGGCATCCACTCGTCGAGCAGGCCGACGAGGGAGCGGATGATGCGGGTCTTCGCCTGACCCCGCTCGCCGAGGAAGATCACGTCGTGGCCGGCGAGGAGTGCGTTCTCCAGCTGGGGGAAGACGGTGTCCTCATAGCCGAGGACCGATGGGAACAGCGTCTCGCCGGCCCGGATGCGGGCCGCCGCGTTGCGCCGGATCTCGGCCTTGACCGGCACGGAGTCCCACCCGGAGGCCCGGAGCTCCCCCAGGGTCGCGGGGAGATGGTCCGGCGGGACCGGGGCGAGCAGGGCATCGGTCGGGGCGGTCGTTGGGTCGGCCATGGGCGGAGGCTACCCGTGGCCCGATCACGAGGACCCTCGGCCGGTGACCGTCGCGACGCCGATCACCCCGGCCTCGACGGAGAGGTCACGGAACCTCCACCCGGCGGACACCCCGACGTCGGGGGTGGGCCACCTTGCTCCGGTTGGATGATTCCGGAAACCGTGCTCGGCACTCGACGGGTCGCCCCGCGGCCTCGAACGACACGAACCACAGGAGCCAGACGACCCGGCGCACGCCGGACAGGAGGGGACGATGGATCGACGCAGCTTCCTTCGCTCGGGTGCGGTGGGCGGCGCAGCCGCCGCTGCAGCCGTGGTGATCTCGCCGTACGACGCGCTCGCGGCGCCCGCGGTCGTGGGGCCCGGTCCGTACGGCGCGCTCCGCACCGCCGACACCAACGGCATCCAACTCCCGGCGGGCTTCAGCTCCCGCGTCGTCGCCCGTTCGGGCCAGCGCGTGGGCAGCACCGGGTACACCTGGCACTCGAACCCCGACGGCGGCGCCTGCTTCCCGGCGGCCGCCGGAGGCTGGGTCTACGTGTCCAACTCGGAGAGCACCTCGGGCGGGGCGAGCGCGCTCACCTTCTCCAGCGCCGGCACGGTCACGGCCGCCTACCGGATCCTGAGCGGCACGACCCGCAACTGCGCCGGTGGGCCCACCCCCTGGGGCACGTGGCTGTCGTGCGAGGAGACCTCGAACGGGCGTGTCTGGGAGTGCAACCCGCTCGCCGCCGGGAACGGCACCGTTCGGAGCGCCCTCGGCCGGTTCAACCACGAGGCCGTCGCGGTCGACCCCGTCCGCCGGCACCTCTACCTGACCGAGGACGCGCCCGACGGGCGGCTGTACCGGTTCCGGCCGAGCGCCTACCCGGACCTGACCAGCGGCGTGCTCGAGGTCGCCAAGGTGACCAACGGTGCCGTCACGTGGATCGGCCCGGTGAGCCCCACCGTGACCCAGACATCGTCCAACCGGCCGGCCGGCTCGACCGCCTTCAACGGCGGAGAGGGGGCCTGGTACGACCGCGACTGCGTCTACTTCACCACCAAGGGCGACAACCGGGTGTGGAAGCTCAACTGCGCCACGCAGACCATCGAGGTGATCTACAGCCCGACGGTGACGCCGGGCGGGGCGCTGAGCGGCGTGGACAACGTCACCGTCTCCGCCGGCGGCGACGTCTACGTGGCCGAGGACGGCGGGAACATGGAGCTCGTGATCATCTCCCGGGAGGGCCAGGTGGCGCCGTTCCTGCGCATCACCGGTCAGTCGTCCTCGGAGATCACCGGTCCTGCGTTCAGCCCGGCCGGCAACCGCCTCTACCTGAGTTCCCAGCGCGGCACCGCCAGCGCGGGCATCACCTACGAGATCACCGGCCCCTTCCGGCCCTGAGGGAGATGGACGACGGGGGGTCCGGGCCGTCGGTCCGGACCCCCACGGGACGCCCGGTTCAGCCCTCGCGGATGACGGCCTTGGGTCGGTCCGGCTTGCGGAGCTGCTTGCCCATGGTCTTGTGGAGGGGCTTGTAGGGGGTGCGCACCGGCATGGTGGGTCCTTTCATCTCGCTGGTTGTTGCTGTTGCTGCTGTTGTTGCTGCTGGCGGATCGTCGACCCGGCGGAGGTGGGGGCGGGGACGCGACGGGCCGGGAGCGGCATCCCGGCGGGGAGCGTCCCGCTCATGTGCGGCGCGCCGGCGGCCTGGCCGGTACCGGAGCCGCGCCAGAGCTCGGCGCCGTCGACCCGCCGGATCTCGACCTCCGGCGCCACGGCGGAGGCCGCAGGACCCAGGTACACGCCGCGCAGGGGCTGCACGTCGTCGTAGCTGCGCCCGTGGCCGATCTTCACGTGGTGCTCGCCGACGACCTGCCCGTTGGTGGGGTCGAGGGCCAGCCATCCCCAGCCCGGCACCGCGGCCTCCATCCAGGCGTGGGTCTGCACCACCACGGTGTCGGCCCGCGGCGCGGCGCCGGTGCGGTCGGACTCGGTGAACAGGTACCCCGACACGTAGCGGGCCGGGATCCCGACCGAGCGGCACATCGCCACGGCGAGGTGCGCGAAGTCCTGGCAGACGCCACGACCACCGGCCAGCACGTCCTCCACGGCGATGCCCACGTCGGTGGACCCCGGCACGTACTCGAGGTGGGTCCCCACGTAGCGGTGGACCGCGAGGATCGTGCCCACCACGTCGGGACCGGCGAGCTCGCCCTGGCGGCGGGCCGCGGCCTCCACGCCCTGGCCGCCGTCGGTGTGGCGGTCGCGCTGGAGGTACTCCACGTGGGCGTCCACGAAGTCGCCGCGGCGTAGCGCCTCCGTGCGGGGCGCCGCGGTCGGCAACGGCCGGGGCCGGGTCTCGACCGACGCCTCCGCCGTGACCGACATCCGTTCGTGCGGCCGCCGCACGCCGAACGCGTCCACGCGGGTGCCCCACGAGTCGAGGTAGCTGAACACCCGGGCCGCGGGGTCCACGGTGACGCGGTAGTCGAGGAGCCGCTGGCTCTCGTCGCTCGCCGGGCAGGCGCGCAGCTCGTTCTGGGACTCGCTGGTGGGCTCGGAGTACGAGAACACCGTCCGGTACCGCACGTCGAGCCTCACCGGGCCACCCCCGGACCGGTTGCCGTGGCCAGCCCCTCGAGCGGGTGACCCTCGGCGTCGCGGCTGCGCTCGTCGCCCGGCACGAGGTGCAGGGAGTGCAGGTCGAGGTCGACCCGGTAGAGGAACGACTCGGCGGCCACCGCGCTCGACACGTCGCGGATCTGGTCCTCCAGCACGCCGAGCACGGCCTCGAGGTCGCCCTGGGCCAGCTCGGCCGGGTCCGCGAACTCGAGCTCGGCCCGCACCCGACCGAGCAGACGCAGCGCCACGGACCGGCGGCCGGCCACGAGGTCCGACAGGATCGTCTCGGCCCCCTGCAGGGAGAACAGCACGCTGCGCGGCAGCGTCGGCGACAGGAGCAGCAGCTCGACCAGGGCCGTGGGGTCGAAGTCGCGGTAGCGCCGCCGGTAGGCGCCCAGCGCGGAGGCCGCCCGCAACGTGGCGTACCACTCGTGGACCGCGTCGGGCCGGTGCCGCTCGTGCCGGGACCGCAGCGAGCGCACCCCCATCTCCGCGCGCTCGAGCAGGAGGCCCAGCATGAAGAAGCGCCACGCGTCGTCGCGGGCCCAGGTGCCGTCGGCCACGCCGATGACGCTCTGCACGCCCTGGCGGATGAAGCCGTAGAGCTCGTGCGGCTGGTGGCGCACGTCGCGGGAAAGGTCCCGGGCCCCGAGCTCGAGGTGCAGCGAGTTGAGCGCCTCCCACAGCTCCATGGCCAGGTGCTCGCGCACCCCGCGGGCGTTGGACCGGGCCTGGGTGATGCACGCCCGGATCGAGCCCCGGTTCGCCGGGTCGTACACGAGGAACTCGCACACCGGGCCGGCCGCGGCGCGGCGCCCCAGGGCGGCGAACTCGTCCTCCAGGCCCACGGCGAGGAGGACGTCGGACCACGCCTGCTCCTCCTCCCCGGGGGCGGCCTCGAGCAGGCGGTGGTAGGTGATGTCGAGGAGCCGGGCGGTGTCCTCCGCCCGCTCCAGGTAACGCCCCGTCCAGAACAGGTACTCGGCGGTGCGCGCCAGCATCAGTTCACCTCCTGGGGTACCCGCGCCCGTGGGCGCTCGACGGTGGCACCGAGCAGGTCGACGATCTCGGTCACCTCGGCGGACTCGGCCGCGTCGGTCCCGTCGGCGCCCTCCGCGGCGTCCGCGGCCCCCGCGGCGTCCTCCTCGGGGTCCGGGGGTGACTCGGCCAGCACCCAGGTGTCCTTCGAGCCGCCACCCTGGGACGAGTTCACGACGAGGCTGCCCTTGCGCAGGGCCACGCGGGTGAGCCCGCCCGGCACCACCTCCACCCGGTCGCCGGAGAGCACGAACGGCCGCAGGTCCACGTGGCGGCCCTCGAAGTGGTCGTCCACCAGGCAGGGGTGGCGGCTGAGCGACACGACCTCCTGCGCGATGTAGTTGCGCGGGTCGGCCTCGATCGCCGCGCGGGCGGCATCGAGCTCCTCCTCGGTGGCGTGCGGGCCGATCACCAGCCCGTACCCGCCGGCCTCCGCGACGGGCTTCACCACCAGTCGGTCGAGCCGGGCGAGCACGTCCGCTCGCTGGTCCGGGTCCCAGAGCAGGTAGGTGGGGACGTTCGGCAGGATCGGGTCCTCACCGAGGTAATACCGGATCATGTCCGGCACGTAGGCGTAGACCGCCTTGTCGTCGGCCACGCCGTTGCCGACCGCGTTGGCCACCGTCACGTTGCCGGCCCGGGCCGCGGCCATGAGCCCCGGTACCCCCAGGGCCGAGTCGGGGCGGAACACCACGGGGTCGAGGAAGTCGTCGTCGATGCGGCGGTAGATGACGTCGACGCGCCGCAGGCCCTGCGTGGTGCGCATGTAGACCACGTGGTCCTCCACCACGAGGTCGCGGCCCTCCACCAGCTCCACGCCCATCTGGGTGGCCAGGAACACGTGCTCGAAGTACGCCGAGTTGTAGATGCCCGGTGTGAGCACCACGACGGTGGGCGAGTCACCCGCGGACGGCGGGCCCACGCGTTGCAGCGCGTGCAGCAGCTTCGGCCCGTACTGGTCGACCGGGCGGACCTGGTCCCCCGCGAAGAGCTGCGGGAGCACCCGGGTCAGCGCCGAGCGGTTCTCGATCACGTACGAGATGCCGCTCGGGCAGCGGAGGTTGTCCTCCAGCACGCGGTAGGTGCCGTCGTGGTCACGGATCACGTCGATGCCGGCCACCAGGCAGCGGGCCCCCTGCGGCACCGGCACGCCGTAGGCCTCGCGGGTGAACCCGTCGGAGGACAGCACCAGCCAGCGCGGCACCACGCCGTCCTGCACGATCTCCATGCCGCCCACGTAGAGATCGTCGAGGAAACGGTTCAGCGCCGTGACGCGCTGGACCAGACCCGCCTCGAGGTGCGCCCACTCCTCCGACGGGATCACCCGCGGCACGAGGTCCATGGGGAAGGTGCGTTCGATGCCCGCCGGGGTGGCGGCGGTGTCGTCCGCGTCGTCGTCGCCGTAGACGGTGAAGGTGATGCCCTGCGTGCGGAACGCCGCGGTGCGGCGGCGCTCCGCCCGGCTGAGGTCCGAGGGTTCCAGCACCGACAGGGCCTCGGCCACCTGCTGGTAGTGCGGCCGCAACGACCCGTCCGTCCCCACGACCTCGTCGAAGAAGCCGTCGAGGGCGTAGTCCTCGAACCACTCGGTGCCCATCGGCCGGAACGTAGGGGGGCGCACCCCGGCCGTGAAGGGCCCGGGAGGCCTGTTCACGGGCGGTTCACAGAACCGTGACGGCCCCGGAACAGAACCGGCCGTGCCCGGGGTTCGCACCGTCATGCGCGCCATCTGGAACGACACCGTCATCGCCGAGTCCGACGACACGGTGGTGGTCGAGGGCAACCACTACTTCCCCGCCGAGTCGCTGCAGCGCGAGTACGTGACGGGGAGCGACACCACCAGCGTGTGCCCGTGGAAGGGCACCGCGAGCTACTACACGCTGGTCGTGGGCGGGAAGGAGAACCCGGACGCCGTCTGGTACTACCCGTCGCCGAAGGAGGCCGCCGCCGAGATCACGGGTCGGGTGGCGTTCTGGAAGGGCGTCCGCGTCGAGCCGTGACGGTGGGCGTCGGGCGGGTGGGCTCCCCGCTCGTGGCCGGCGCCCGGACCGTGACCGCGGCCCAGCCGTCGAGCTCGTCGACCCGCTCCGTGGTCAACCCGACCGCGTCGAGCGCCCGCTGCACCTGACCGGTCCCGGCGAGCAGGCCGCTCAGGACCCCCGCCCCGCCCGGTGCCACGTGGGCCGCGATGTCCGGGCCGAGCTGCTCGATGACGCCGACCAGGAGGTTGGCGACCACCACGTCGAAGCGCCCGGGCACCTCGGCCACCGACCGGTCCGACACGTCCACCGCTCCGGCCACCCCGTTCGCGGCGGCCACCCGCGCCGTCGCCGCCACGGCCGCGGGGTCCACGTCGACCGACACCACCGCTGCCGCCCCGAGGAGGGCGGCGCCCACGCCGAGCACGCCACTGCCGCAGCCGACGTCGAGCACGGCGGAGCCCGGCGCCACGAGCCGCGCCACCGCCTCCAGGCACAGCCGGGTGGTCGGGTGGCTCCCGGACCCGAACGCGTCGCCCGGATCCACGACCAGCTCGACGGATACGGGGCCGGTGTCGGGCCCGGTGCCACCCGGCCCCGGCGGGCGCGGAACCCACGGTGGGCGCACGAGGAAGGGTCCCGCCCGCCATGCACGGGCGTGGTCGCGCCAGCCCTCCGACCACGCCCGGTCGGGCTCCAGCGCCCGCCAGGGGCGATCCAGGCCGGTGGCGACGGCGGGCTCCAGGTCGGCCACGAGCACCACCCCGTCACCGTCGGGATCGGGCGACTCCGCCACCGCGGACGCGCCGAGCGAGAACAGCTCGTCGGCGACGAGCTCCACCTCCGCACGGCGCACCGTCAGCCGAACGGCCAGTCGCTCCACCGGGCCGAGCGTAGGCAGGCACGCCGCGTAGTTGGGAGGCGTCGAACGGCGCGAAGTAGTTTCATCACAGGTGTCGGCAGCCGTCGTCACCGTCCACTCGTCTCCAGGAGGGCACGGGCATGACCCAGGCCATGGAACGTCGGGTCGGGGCGGACGCCCCCCAGGTGAACAAGCCGCACCGTGGGCGGACGTCGTGGCCGGCGGAGTTCTGGTCCACCGCGGTGGGCAAGAAGTGGGTGATGGCCGTGACCGGCATCGCCCTCATGGGCTTCGTGTTCGCCCACATGGTGGGCAACCTGAAGATGTTCCTCGGCCGCACCGAGTTCAACGAGTACGCCGAGTCGCTCCGCACGCTCCTCTACCCGATCGCACCGCACGGCTTCGTGCTGTGGGCGCTGCGGATCGGCCTCATCGTGTTCTTCGGGCTCCACATCCTGAGCGCCTACCAGCTCACCCGGATGAACCAACGGGCCCGCCCGACGAAGTACCAGGCGCCCCGCGACTACATCGCGGCGAACTTCGCCGCCCGCACGATGCGCTGGACCGGCATCATCGTGCTGCTCTACCTGCTGTTCCACCTGGCCGACCTCACCTGGGGGTGGCTGAACCCGGACTTCGTCAAGGGTGAGGCGTACTTCAACCTGGTCGACAGCCTCTCGGTCCCGTGGATCGCCGCCATCTACCTGGCCGGCAACATCGCGCTCGGCATCCACCTGTTCCATGGTGGCTGGTCGATCTTCCAGAGCCTCGGGCTCAACAGCCCCCGGTACAACGGGGTGCGTCGTGGTTTCGCCGCCGGCTTCGCCATCCTGGTGGCCGGCGTCAACTGCCTCTTCCCGATCATGGTCCTCGCCGGCGTCGTCCACTGACCCGGTTCCCCAAGGAGACACACGTGGGCATCACGCTCGACTCGAAGATCCCCGAGGGCCCGCTGGCCGACAAGTGGGACAACCACAAGTTCGACCTGAAGCTGGTCAACCCCAACAACCGCCGGAAGTTCACCGTGCTGGTGGTCGGCACCGGTCTCGCCGGCGCCTCGGCCGCCGCCACGCTCGGCGAGCTCGGCTACGACGTGAAGGTCTTCACGTACCACGACTCGCCGCGCCGGGCGCACTCGATCGCCGCACAGGGCGGCATCAACGCGGCGAAGAACTACCGCAACGACGGCGACAGCGTCTTCCGCCTCTTCTACGACACGGTCAAGGGCGGCGACTACCGCTCCCGTGAGGCGAACGTCCACCGCCTGGCCCAGGTGTCGGTGAACATCATCGACCAGTGCGCGGCCCAGGGCGTCCCGTTCGCCCGTGAGTACGGCGGCCTGCTCGACAACCGGTCATTCGGTGGCGCCCAGGTGTCGCGCACCTTCTACGCCCGGGGCCAGACCGGCCAGCAGCTGCTGCTCGGCGCCTACCAGGCACTGGCGCGGCAGATCCATCTGGGCACCGTCACCCTCTACAACCGCATGGAGATGCAGGACGTCGTCGTGCACGACGGCCGGGCGCAGGGCATCACCTGCCGCGACCTGCTGACCGGTGAGATCACGTCGTTCGCCGGCCACGCCGTGCTGCTGTGCACCGGCGGCTACGGCAACGTCTACTTCCTGTCGACGAACGCGAAGGCATGCAACGTGACCGCCACGTGGCGGGCACACAAGCGGGGTGCAGCGTTCGCCAACCCGTGCTTCACGCAGATCCACCCGACGTGCATCCCGCCGGCCGACGAGTTCCAGTCGAAGCTGACGCTCATGTCGGAGTCGCTGCGCAACGACGGCCGCATCTGGGTGCCCAAGGAGTTCGACGACAACCGGGCCGCGGGCGACATCCCCGAGGACGCCCGCGACTACTACCTCGAGCGCAAGTACCCGGCGTTCGGCAACCTCGTCCCCCGCGACGTGGCGTCCCGCAACTCCAAGACCGTCGTCGACGAGGGCCGCGGTGTCGGGCCGCTCAAGAACGGCGTCTACCTGGACTTCAGCGACGCCATCAACCGGTTCGGCGCCGAGACGATCAAGGCCCGCTACGGGAACCTGTTCGACATGTACGAGCGCATCACCGGCGAGGACCCGTACACCGAGCCGATGCGCATCTACCCCGCGACCCACTACACGATGGGTGGCCTGTGGGTGGACTACAACCTCATGACGACCATCCCCGGTCTGTTCGCACTCGGTGAGGCCAACTTCTCGGACCACGGCGCCAACCGTCTGGGCGCCTCGGCGCTCATGCAGGGGCTCGCCGACGGCTACTTCGTGGCGCCGTCGACGGTGCCGGGCTACCTGTCCGGGCTGCTCGGCACGTCGGTGATGGACACGAACGAGGCGGCCTTCACCGAGACCGCAGCGGCGTCGCAGTCGCGGATCGACGAACTCGTCGCCGTGAAGGGCACGCGCTCCCCCGACCACTACCACCGCGAGCTCGGCAAGCTCGTCTGGGACTACTGCGGGATGAGCCGCAACCGGGCGGGCCTCGAGAAGGCGCTCACCGAGATCCCCGCGCTGCGCGAGGAGTTCTGGTCCGACGTCCGGGTCCTCGGCGATCCGCAGGGGTTCAACCAGTCGCTCGAGAAGGCGCTCCGCGTCGCCGACTTCATGGAGATGGCCGAGCTCAAGGCGGCCGATGCCCTGCAGCGCGAGGAGTCCTGCGGCGGCCACTTCCGCGAGGAGCACCAGACCGAGGAGGGCGAGGCGAAGCGCGACGACGAGCACTTCGCCTTCGTCGGCGCCTGGGAGTGGGGCGGCCCCGATGTGCAGCGCGACGCCGTGCTGAACAAGGAGCCGCTCGTCTTCGAGAACGTCGAGCTGACCCAGCGCAGCTACAAGTGAGCCGGCCGACCCGCTGAGCCGGACGCAACGCAACCGCATCCGCACCACCACGCAGAGCACGCAGCCAGGAACGAGGACCCCACCGTGACCAAGATGCTGAACCTGAACCTGAAGGTCTGGCGACAGGACGGCCCCGACGACGCCGGCCACTTCGAGCAGTACTCCACCACCGTCGCCGACGACGCCTCGTTCCTCGAGATGCTCGACTACGTCAACGAGCAGCTCATCGCCGAGGACCGCGAGCCGATCGCGTTCGACCACGACTGCCGCGAGGGCATCTGCGGCAGCTGCGGCCTGATGATCAACGGGCAGGCGCACGGCCCGCAGAAGGGCACGGCGACCTGCCAGCTGCACATGCGGAAGTTCAACGACGGTGACGAGATCACGATCGAGCCGTGGCGCGCCGCCGGGTTCCCGATCATCAAGGACCTCGTGGTGAACCGGGCCGCGTTCGACCGCATCGTCGAGGCCGGCGGCTACATCACCGTGAACACCGGCGCTGCCCCGGACGCCAACGAGATCCCCGTGCCCAAGGATGCCGCCGACTCCGCCATGGACGCGGCGGCCTGCATCGGCTGCGGTGCCTGCGTGGCCGCGTGCCCGAACTCGGCGGCCAACCTGTTCACCGCCGCGAAGATCCAGCACCTCAACCTGCTGCCGCAGGGCCAGGCCGAGCGCTTCGGTCGCACCCAGGCCATGGTGGACAAGATGGAGGAGTTCTTCGGCTCCTGCACGAACTACGGCGAGTGCCAGGAGGCGTGCCCGAAGGAGATCTCCATCGACTTCATCGCCATGATGAACCGGGACTACATGAAGTCGATGCTCGTCAACCGGCGACGGCTCGGCGAGCGCAAGGTCGGCTAGAACCTGCCGCATGCGCGGGACACGAACCTCCGGCAACGCCGTGGCCCTGGCCACGGCGTTGCTGCTCCTCGGCGCCCTGACCGGGTGCGCCTCTCCGTCGGTCACGATCGAGCGGGGCGAGATGACCTCCACCGCCCGGCCGGCGCCCCCGTCCCGCGAGCAACCCTCCGAACCCGACAGCGGGGGCGGGAGCGGCGGCGGGGAGGGCGGCGGCACGCTCCCGGGGCTGCCGGACAGCCAGCAGCTCGAGGACTGCGCCGACCTGGCCAGTGCCTTCTTCGGCCTGACAGCGGGCGTGATCGGCGGGCCCGACACCCTGCAGAGCGCCGTCGACGACCTCGACAAGGTGCGCGACCAGTTCCCGCAGTCCGTCCAGGACGACCTCGACGTAGTGATCGACGCCTACCAGGTGGTGGCCGAGCAGGGCGTGCTCGAGGGTGCCGACGAGCTCACCAGCCAGGAGTTCCTCGACGCCAACACCGCCATCACCGACTTCCTCCAGGAGCAGTGCGGGCTGACCGACGGGGGCTCGGGCGGCTCCGGGTCCGGCGGTTCGGGGAGTGGGTCCTCCGGGGGCACCAGCCGTGACTGAGGACCTGCCGCCGGTCGGGATGCTCGGCCGGCGGGTCGAGCCGGGCGAGGAGGCCCGCCTCGAGTTCTTCGAGGTGGCCGACCCGGTGCGCGTGACCTTCCGGACCGACGAGCTCCAGGCGCTCTGCCCCGCCGTCGAGGGGATCCAGCCCGACCTGTACGCGGCGGAGATCGCCTACACGGCGATCACCCACGCGGTGGAGTCCAAGTCGCTGAAGCTCTGGCTGGTGACCTACCGCGACCGGCGCATCTTCGCCGAGCACCTCGTGCGGGAGCTGCACGACGGGATCGCGAGGTTCGCGCCCGCGGTGGCCGACGTGCGCGTGCGGCTGGTGCAGAACGTGCGCGGCGGCATCGAGACCGAGGTCGAGTACCCCGCTGCGGCGGGCTGACCCGCCTCGCCCCCCGGCAGGGGGCGGGCCCGCCGTGGGCCCACCGGACGGGGGCCGGGTAGATCTACCGATTCCGTCCCGGCCGCGTTGTTCGTACCGTGAGGACCAGTTCGAGGTTCTGCGGGAACCAATGGAGGGGGACGGGTCGGCTGGCCCGGAACCAATGGACGACGAGGGGTGTGGCCGGCGGGAACTGGCCACACCCTCCGTCGTTTTCAGGACCGGCGGGGCAGGGTGGTGCCGGTCGGGGGCTGGTTCCACTCGATCCAGCCCCCACCCGTGCGACCGTCCGCCGCGGTGACCCGGGCCATGGCCCTGGGGAACCGGGCGGCGCGCCCGTCGGGGTGCACCAGCAGCACCGGCGAGAACGCGACCGGCTCGAACTCCAGGTCGAGGCCCGCGCATCGGGTGCCGGTACGGACCGGCAGGCGATCGCGGCCCTCCTCCACGTCGAGCACCACCTCGTCGCCCTCCACGAACTCGGTGCTGTCGGGATCGAGCCGGTAGGCCACGCCCCAGTCGGCGTCGGGGAAGAAGCCGCCGGCTGAGTGCCAGCGCGTGCCGTCGTCCAGGCGGCCGGCGGTCCACGACCACTGGTTCGCCCACCAGTCGCGCGCCGCGCCCCACGAGTGGTCGCGCTGGCCCCAGCCGTCGAACTCGATGCGCTCCTCCCCCACCAGGATCTCACCGTGGACCCGGCAGGGGATCTCGTAGCGCGGCGTCACCGGCGGCCAGAGGTAGGCGGCGCGGTCGGTCACGAAGTCGAGCTCGAACCCGAAGGGCACCCGCTCGCCCCGCGGGTCCGCGGCGTAGACCTCGGCCGGGTCGTCGAGGGCCAGTGCGAACGCCTCGAGGTTGATCGACATGTGCTCGTTCGGGTCCTCCACCACGTGGTCCGCCCACAGGCCCTCCGAGCGGACCTCGAGGGAGGACTCGGATGCGGGCAGGGCCACGTCGTGGTCGATCACGGTGACGAGTGGACGGTCGGGACCGACGAGGCACGCCCAGTACCAGACCCGGCCGAGGTTCGGGTAGAAGCCGATCCGGGCGTAGCCGCCGAGCGACAGGTCCTCGCTGAACCAGTCCAGGTAGTACGACTCGTTCCAGAGCGGGTCGTCGTCGGGACGGTGGCGGTACTCGTCGCGTGCCTCGGGGGTGCCCATGCGCCGCAGTCTGCCAGCGGGACCGGCCCGCCGACGTCCTCGGAGGTCAACTCGCCTGTGGGGCGACCGAGGACCCCTATGCGCCGTGGAGGGGTCAGCAGCGCGGGTCCCGGGCGACCCGGAGGGCCAGCTCGGTGCGCGAACGGATCCCGAGCTTCCTGTAGATCGACTGCAGGTGCGCGTCCACGGTCTTCTCGCTGAGGGCCAACTCGTCGGCGGTCTGTCGGTTGGTCGCCCCCCGCCCCACCACGAGCGCCACCCGCAACTCGGCCCGGGACAGGGCCGCGGCGAGCGCCGGCTCGTGGTCAGCGGGACCCTCGGCACCGAGCGCGCGGGCCCGCGCCTCCCATGCCCCGGCACCCAGCTGCGCGAACGAGTCGGCCGCCTGCTCGAGCACCGCGGCCCGTTCACCTCCGACGAGGAGCCCGGCGAGCACGAGCCGGCTGCGGGCCGCCTCGAACGGCGCACCCAGCCCGTCGAGCAGATCCACGGAACGCCCGGCGGCGGCGACGTCGCCGTCGAGCAACCCCGCGCCACGCTCCCGGACCGCGAGCGGCCACACGGAACCGGCGGGCGCGCATCCCTCGAGCCACCGCAGCAGACGACGGGCCTCGTCCCGGCGACCGATCGCCGTGAGCGCCTCCAGCAGGTCGCCGTGCCACCACAGCGCCCCCGCGGATCCGATGCCCCCGGCCCGGCACAGGTCCCAGATCCGGCCGAGATGGTCCGCGGCGTCGGCCGGGCGGCCCGCGGCGAGGGCGCACAGCGCCTCGGCGTGCCGCCCCCATGCGGTGAGCACCCCCATCTCGATGGCCTCGCCCCGCACGCGGGCCGTCGTGGCCAGTCCCGCCGCGGTGTCCCCCAGACCCAGGGCGGCCTCCACCCGGGCGAGCACGGCGAGGCCGAAGGCTCCGGCCTTCCCGTCCACCGCCTGGAAGTGGGCGACGTCCTCCATGGCCCAGGCCCGGGCGTCGCTCCAGCGGCCCCGGCGCCACAGGAGCTCGGCCCGCATCGCGGACGCGAAGTTCAGCACGCTCACCTGGGCACCGGCCCGGGCCGCCCCCGTGATCGAGTGCAGCAGGTCGTCGGCCGTGTCCCACCGCTCGGTCGACAGGTCGTCGAAGGCGACGAGCTGCGCGAGCTCGAGTACGTCGGGGGCCGCCCCCGGCACCACGAGCGACCTCACCGCGTCGAGCTCGGCCCACCTGTCCCCGAGGACGTCCGGTCCGTCCCCACGGAGCACGCGCAGGTGCGTGTCGAGCAGGCGGGTGACCACCTGGACCTCCGGTCCGGTGCCCGCCACCCCGTCGGCACGCCCGGCCAGTTCCAGGCCGGCGGTGACGTCGCCCTTCAGGCCGAGGAACCCGGCCGCGCCCGCCATGAGCAGCGCGGCACCGTCGGTGTCGACGGGCCCCACCCGCTCCGCCTCCTCCCGCATGAGTCGCGCGGCCGCGGCCACCGACGACGACCACGCGAGCACCTCGCCGAGAACCCAGACGACCCGGGCCCGCTGCGCCGGGGCCGCGTCCTCGAGGGCGGCCCACAACGCCGGCTCCGCGCGGTGCGGCACGTCGGCGGACGCCCAGGCCGAACCGGCCGCCAACAGGCACTCCGCCCGACCGGCCGGGTCGGGCCGCAGCTCCGCCGCCCGGGTCCAGGCCAGGGCCGCCGCGGCGTGGGCGCCGCGCGCTCCGGCGTCGTGCGCCACCTGCTCGAGCGCCTCCACCGCCACCGCCGACAGCCGGTCGTCCTCCCCGCTCCACGCCTCCGCGAGGTGCCACGCCCTGCGGTCACCGGAGGCGACGTCGGCCAGCGCCGCGTGGATGACACGGGCCTCCGGGACCGGCCCGCGCGCCGCCGCCTCCCGCTGCAGCGGGTGCCCGAACTCCACCCCGGCGGGATCGAGCCGGATCACGCCCGACAGCTCGGGGCCGCGCAGGTCGTCGAGGCCCACGCCGAGGATCTCCAGCGCGGAGCGGAGTTCCGAGAGGTGAAGGCGACCGGCCAGGGCCGCGCAGCGCAGTGCCACCCGGGACGACTCCGGGATGCCGGCCAGCTCGGCCGAGAGCGCCGTCAGGAGGTCGTCACCCATCGGGAGCACCGCGGGGAGCGGCACCACACCGCGACGCTCCTCCGGGCCCAGCTCCGCCGCGATCCGCTGCAGCACCAGCGGGTTGCCACCCGAGCGGGCGTGGCAGGCGGCGGCGACCTCGTGCGCCACGCCGCCCACCTCGTCGAGGACGAGGGCGCTGGCCACCGCGTCGAGGCCGGACAGGTCGAGGGTGGGCTGACCGCTCCACATGGCCGGCCCGTGACCCCTCGCGGCCCCGACCAGCGCCACGCGATCCGGCCCCAGACGCCGGAACCCGAACCGGAGCGCCGCAAGGGTGGCCGCGTCCACCCACTGCACGTCGTCCACGACCACGAGGAGCGGACGACGGTCGGCCAGCAGCGCGAGGAGGTGCAGGGTGGCCAATCCCAGGGCCAACGGCGGCGGCGCCTGACCCGACACCATGAGGGCCTCCAGCAGTTGCCCCACCCGGGGGTCGAGACCGTCGGTCGAGTCCAGCGCCGGCCCGAACAGCGCCACGTACCCGGCCAGCTCCAGGTCCTGCTCGGCCTCCACGCCCGTGACGCGGAGTTCGGTGACGTCGCCCGCCGCGGCCGCCGCCGCGTCGAGCAGCGATGTCTTGCCGATGCCGGCCGCCCCCCGGACCAGCACCGACGAGGGCCTGCCGTCGCGGGCGTCGTCGATCACGCCGCGCAGCACCTCGAGTTCCCGTGACCGCCCCACGAGCACCCGGACACGGTAGACGTCATCCGCCGGACCCGGCCACGCGCCGGACCCGGCGACACGCCGGGCCCGGGCCGGCCCGCGGACCGGACGCGGCTAGGCCGGATCGCGGTGGAGGGGGCCGTAGTAGTCGGACGGGTCCTCGGGCGGCGGCGGGTTGGCGCCGAGTTCCTTGCCGGCCGCGACCAGGAGGTCGTACACGGGGGGCTGGATGTCCCTCGGGACCCGCCAGTCGAGATCGTCGGCCACCCCCGCGGCCTCGGCGAACGGCCGCAGGAAGGTGAAGTACACCTCGGCACCGCAGTGGATCATCTCGTCCTCGTCCATCCGGGCGATCCGGCGGTACAGGGCCC
>JBMOJH010000064.1:0-18951 GCA_049316905.1 Microthrixaceae bacterium
CCCGCCCCCGCCCCCCGGCCCGCCCCGGTGGCGCGGTCCGCGGCGAGCTGAACGGCCGGCGGGGTCGCACGGTGACTTTCACCTTCCCCTCACCTGAACCTCGTCCGGGCCTCAACCCCGAGGAGCACGGTGGGTACATGGAACCAGCTCCCGTACGACGACCCCCCCGCCCCGGTCGGACGCCGCAGGGTCCCCGCGGCCCTCGTCACTTCCGCCGCCGCCATCCGGCCCGGCGTTCCCGCCGGGCCGCCGCCGGCGCCTCGGCCGCCGCCCTGGTCGGCCTCGTCGGCGTGATGGCCGTCGCCAACGGCACCGGCACCACCTCCGTCGCGTCGGGCACCGCGAACCCCGCCGAGGCCGCGGCCTCCGCGGCCACCGGGGTCGCCATCGCGCCGAGCACGACCAGCGCCCCGGCCACGACCAGCGTCCCGACCACGACGGCCCCCCGGGTCACCACCACCACCGTCCGGCCCGCCACCACCACGGTGGTCAGCTCGACCAGTTCCGGCACCGGCCTGGTGACGTCCACCGCAGGGTCCTCGGCGACCGTCGCCCGGTCCTCGGCGAGCTGACGTGGACACCGCCCCGTCGCTCCTCCCGGACCGTTCGGTCCCCGGCCACCCGGCCGACGCCGACGAGGCGACCGGTCAGCGGAGTGCGGTGGCCCGACTGATGGGCACCGAGGCGCACGTCCTGGTGGTCGGGCCGGGTCCGGATCCGGAGACGCTGCTCGACGAGCTCCGCCACCTCGAGCGGCGCTGGAGCAGGTTCCTCGCCGACAGCGAGCTCTCCCGCCTCGGCCGGGGTCGCGGCGCCTGGACCCTCACCAGCACCGAGACCGCCGGCCTGGTGGCGCGGTCGGTCCTGGCCTGGGAGCGCACGGGCGGCCTCTTCGATCCCACGGTCGTGGGCACGCTGGAGGGTCTCGGCTACGACCGCGACCTCGCCGAGGTCCGCGGCGGCCGCCTCTGCGCCGAACGGCCCCCGGGTCCTGCAGGGGTGGAGGCCGACGAGTCCGCCCGGCTGGTCCGCCTGCCGGCCGGGATCCGCATCGATCCCGGTGGGATCGGCAAGGGGCTCGCCGCGGACCTGGTGGTCGCCGCGGCCCTCGACGGCGCGGACCCCTCGGTCGGCGTCCTCGTCTCCGTGGGCGGCGACCTCCGCGTGGGCGGGTGCCCGCCCCCGGGCGGCTGGGAGATCGAGGTCGACCACGGCGCCGGGCCGCTGCAGCGGGTGAACCTGACCGCCGGCGCGGTGGCCACGTCCTCCACGCTGCGCCGCCGGTGGGAGACCGCCGACGGACCCGCGCACCACGTGGTGGATCCCCGGACCGGCCTGCCCTCCGCGGGCCCGGCGGTGTCCGTCACCGCGATCGCCGGCGAGGCGTGGTGGGCCGAGGCCGTCGCCACGGCGTTGCTGGTGGGCCTCGGCGGCGAGCTGCCCGACCGGCTCCTGGCCGAGCTGGCCTCCGGCCGGGTGGGCGCGGTGGCCACGCTCGCCGACGGCGGCCGCGTCCGGCTCGGCGCGGCAACCGACGCAATCGTCGACGAACCGGGCACCATGATGTCCATGTCCGGATCGGACGACGGTGGGGACGACCCGGGAGGAGCCGCATGAGCGAGCAGTTCTGGTGGTACGTGGCCCGGGCCTCCGGCATGGTGGCCGCGGTCCTGGTGGTGCTGACCCTGATCTGGGGGCTGCTGCTGAGCACGAAGCTCATCGAGCGCCGCGGCCTGCCCGCATGGCTCACCGATCTCCACCGCGGTCTGGGCGGACTGTCGTGCGCCTTCATCGGCATCCACCTGCTCGCCCTGTGGGCCGACAGCTACGAGCACTTCGGGCCGGCCGAGCTGTTCGTGCCCTTCGCCTCGACCTGGAAGCGCGGCCCGGTGGCCTGGGGTGTCGTGGCGCTCTGGATGCTCGTGGTCGTGGAGGGCACGTCGCTGGTGATGCGCCGCATGCCCCGGAAGGTCTGGCGCGGCTTCCACTACCTGTCCTACCCGGTCGGGGTGCTGGTCGGCGTGCACGCCCTCACCGCCGGCACCGACGCCTCGAACCCGGTCTTCATCGGCGTGACCGTCGCCCTCGGCGCGGTGCTGCTGTTCCTCGTGATCTACCGGATCCTCAGCCGCAAGGGCGTGGAGGGCCAGCGGCCCACCTCGCGGATCCCGGCTTCGGCCCGCGAGGCCGTCGGTCGGTAACCTCCGGCCCGGGGCGCCCGCCGTGGGCGGCCATCCGGAGGTGCAGGTGTCCACAGGCGACGGAACCACGGGCGGTCCGCCGGTGGGCGACGTGACCCTGGCCGGCGACTTCCCGCCGGTGGGGGAGGAGGCGTGGCTCGCCAAGGTCGACGCCGTCCTCAAGGGTGCGCCGTTCTCCCGGCTGGAGTCGCGCACCGCCGACGGCATCACCGTGGCTCCCCTCTATGCCCGGGCCTCCTCGCCGGGCGCCGCCGACGAGGCGGGGTTCCCGGGATCCGCCCCGTTCACCCGGGGCGCCCATGCGGCCCCCCGGCCCCACGGCCTCTGGGACGTGCGGGCGGTGGTCGACCACGACGACCCGGCCGAGGCCAACCGGCGGGCGCTCGACGACCTGACCCGCGGGGTGACCAGCCTGCAGGTGCGCTGGACCGGCGACGCAGCGGATCTCGCCCGGCGCCTCGAGGGCGTCTACCTCGACCTCGCCCCCGTCGTGCTCGACGCGGGGCCCCGCACCGTGGCGGCCGCCGCGGCGCTCGAGGCCCTCTGGGCCGAGCGGGGCGTCGCCCCCGCGGAGGCGACGGGCGGCTTCGCGATCGACCCGTGCCGCGACCTCGCCCGCCACGGCGGGGACGGCCGCCCGCCGGAGGAGCTGCTCGCGGAGCTGGGCGCGCTCGCCGCCCGCACGGCGGCGACCTTCCCGCGGGTGCGGGCGGTGGCGGTCGACGTCACCCCGGTCGCGGAGGCGGGCGGCTCGGAGGCCCAGGAGCTGGCCACGATGCTGTCGACCGGGGCGGCCTACCTGCGGGCCATGGCGGCCGCCGGGCTCGATGCCGATTCCGCCTGCTCCCAGGTGGAGCTCACCCTCTCGGCCGACGCCGAGGTGTTCACCACGATCGCCAAGCTCCGAGCGGCCCGGCGGCTGTGGGCGGCCCTCGCCGCGTCGTGCGGTGCCTCGGAGGAGGCGGCCGCGCCGCAGCTCCACGTACGCACGGCCCGTCGCATGCTCACCGGGCGCGACCCGTGGGTGAACCTGCTCCGCGTGACCGCGGCGTCGTTCGCTGCCGGCGTGGCGGGCGCGGATTCGGTGACCACCTCCGCCTACGACGAGCTCGGGGGTGATCCGGGGGATCTGGGCCGGCGTATGGCGCGGAACACGCAGCTCCTGTTGCAGGAGGAGTCGAACCTCGGTCGGGTGCTCGACCCGGCGGGTGGCTCGGGCTACGTCGAGTCGCTCACCGAGGAGCTCGCGGCCGTGGCGTGGGCCCTGTTCCAGGAGCTCGAGTCGGTGGGCGGCATGCCCACGGTCCTGCTCGACGGCTCGCTCCCCGCGCGGGTGACCGGCGTCCGTGACGCCCGGCTGCGGGAGGTGGCCACCCGCCGCCGTCCGCTCACCGGCGTGAGCGAGTTCCCCGATCTCGACGAGACCGGCGCGGTGCCGGTGACCGTCGCGTCCGACGCGGGCACGCCGCTGCTCGTGCCGGTGCGGTGGGCCGAGGAGTTCGAGGCGCTCCGCGACGTGGCCGATGCCCACCGCGAGCGCACCGGCTCGGCGCCGACGGTGTTCCTGGCGAACCTCGGGCCCGTGGCGGTGCACACCGCCCGCGCCACGTTCGCCAAGAACCTGTTCGAGGCCGGCGGCATCCGCACCGCCACGTCGGAGCGGGGCGCGGCCACGGGCTTCGCCACCGCCGACGAGGTGGTGGCCGATGCCGTCGCCGCCGGGGCCCGGGCGGTGTGCCTGTGCTCGTCCGACGATCTCTACGCGGAGCGTGCGGCGGCCACCGCCGCGGCGCTGAAGGCGGCCGGCATCGGTCGTGTGTACCTGGCGGGCAACCCCGGCGAACGCCGGGAGGCCGAGGAGGCGGCCGGGGTGGACGAGTTCGTGCACCTCGGCGTGGACGTGCTCGACGTGCTGCGTCGGGCGCAGGACCACCTGGAGGTGTCCCGGTGAGCGGTTTCGAGGTTCCCGATTTCACGACGGTCGCGCTGCCGTCCGCTGCGGCCGCCCCCTCGGGCGCCCGCAACGAGTGGGCCGCCGCGGCCGAGGCCGCCACCGGTCTCGAACCCGGCAAGCAGGTCTGGTCCACGCCGGAGGGCATCGACGTGGCCCCGCTCTACTCCGCCGAGGACCTCGCGGGTCTCGACTTCCTCGACACGTACCCGGGGCTCCCGCCGTTCCTGCGCGGCCCGTACCCGACGATGTACGTCAACCAGCCGTGGACGATCCGCCAGTACGCGGGCTTCTCCACCGCGGAGGACTCCAACGCCTTCTACCGGCGCAACCTGGCGGCGGGGCAGAAGGGCCTGTCGGTGGCCTTCGACCTGCCGACGCACCGGGGTTACGACTCCGACAACCCGCGGGTCGCCGGCGACGTCGGCATGGCCGGCGTGGCGATCGACTCGATCTACGACATGCGGGTCCTCTTCGACGGGATCCCGCTCGACAAGATGTCGGTGTCGATGACCATGAACGGCGCGGTGCTGCCGGTGATGGCCCTCTACATCGTTGCCGCGGAGGAGCAGGGCGTCCGCCCCGAGCAGCTGTCCGGGACCATCCAGAACGACATCCTCAAGGAGTTCATGGTCCGGAACACCTACATCTACCCGCCGGCGCCCTCGATGCGGATCATCTCCGACATCTTCGCCTTCACCTCGTCGAACATGCCGAGGTTCAACTCGATCTCGATCTCCGGCTACCACATGCAGGAGGCCGGGGCGACGGCGGACCTGGAGCTCGCGTACACGCTGGCCGACGGCCTCGAGTACGTGCAGGCCGGGATCGACGCCGGGCTCGACGTGGACGCGTTCGCCCCGCGGCTCAGCTTCTTCTGGGCGATCGGCATGAACTTCTTCATGGAGGTCGCCAAGCTCCGGGCGGCCCGTCTGCTCTGGGCGAAGCTCGTCCAGGAGCGCTTCGCCCCGGCGAACGACAAGTCGCTCAGCCTGCGGACCCACAGCCAGACCTCCGGGTGGTCGCTCACCGCGCAGGACGTGTTCAACAACGTCGTCCGCACCTGCGTGGAGGCGATGGCCGCCACGCAGGGTCACACCCAGAGCCTGCACACGAACTCCCTCGACGAGGCGCTCGCGCTCCCCACCGACTTCTCCGCGCGCATCGCCCGCAACACCCAGCTGTTCCTGCAGCAGGAGTCGGGCACCACACGGGTGATCGACCCGTGGGGTGGCAGCTACTACGTGGAGCGCCTCACGGCCGAGCTCGCCACCCGGGCGCTCGCGCACATCCGCGAGGTCGGTGAGCTCGGGGGCATGGCCGCGGCGATCGAGGCCGGCATCCCGAAGCTGCGCATCGAGGAGGCGGCGGCCCGCACCCAGGCCCGCATCGACTCCGGGCGCCAGCCGGTGATCGGCGTGAACAAGTACCGCCTCGACACCAACGAGGACATCGACGTGCTGAAGGTCGACAACTCCGCGGTGCGTGCCGGCCAGGTCGCCAAGCTCGAGCGCCTGCGTGCCGAGCGCGACGCGGACGAGGTGGCCTCGGCGCTCGAGGCGCTCACGAACTGCGCGGCGTCCGGCGACGGCAACCTCCTCGCCCTGGCCGTCGACGCGGCCCGCGCCAAGGCCTCGGTGGGCGAGATCAGCGACGCGCTGGAGAAGGTCTACGGCCGGCACCGCGCCGACATCCGGTCGATCTCGGGCGTCTACCGCAGCGAGCTCGGCGAACGGGGAGGTGCCGTGGACGAGGTGCGCCGGATGGTGGAGGCCTTCGAGGCGGCCGACGGTCGCCGGCCCCGGATCCTCCTCGCCAAGATGGGTCAGGACGGCCATGACCGCGGTCAGAAGGTCATCGCCTCCGGCTTCGCGGACCTCGGGTGGGACGTGGACATCGGCCCGCTGTTCCAGACGCCCGCCGAGGCGGCCCGCCAGGCGGTGGAGGCCGACGTGCACGTGGTGGGGGCCTCGTCGCTCGCGGCCGGTCACCTCACGCTGGTGCCCGAGCTGAAGGCGGCGCTGGCCGAGCTGGGCCGGCCCGACATCATGATCGTCGTGGGCGGTGTCATCCCCCCGCAGGACTACGACGCGCTGCACGAGGCCGGGGCCGTGGCGGTGTTCCCGCCCGGGACCGTGATCCACGAGGCGGCGGCGGGCCTGCTCCGCGAGCTCGCATCGCAGCTCGGTTACGACCTCGGCTGACCGTCTCGTCGTTCTGTGTGGCCCGGATGTAGAGGCCGCCACATCCTCGCCACACAGAACGGCAGCGGGCGATCGGGGCGGTCAGTCGTCGTGGTCCCCGGCGGGTTCGCTGAGCCCGTCGAGGAGGGCCCGCATGCCGAGCGCCACGAGGCCCCAGTCCTCGCCGTCGACGGGGATCTCCGTGTCGATCAGCTCGGGGGAGATGCGGTAGCGGAGGATGCTGCCGTACAGGTACGCCTCGGCCAGCACGATCACGTGTTCGAGCGTGAAGGGTTCCCGGAGGCGGCGCCCGGCGCGCCGGAGGTAGAGCTCGTAGTACTGCCGGAAGCTGTCGCGGCCGTGGAGCAGCAGCTCCCGCACCTCGGGGTTCGCGGCGTAGGTGTAGAAGCTGAAGCGGGCGAAGAACGCCGGGTCGTCGCGCAGGCGGCGGAACGCGAAGTCGTTGAGGCGGCGCATGGAGATGGCGGAGTCCTCGCCCGCCGGCACCTGCGCGATGAGCGCAGCGGTGTCGCGCATGCCCACCTGCTCGTCGGCCTCGAGCAGGTGCGTCATCAGGTCCTGGCGGAACGCTTCCTGCGAATCCCAGATGTGGTAGAGCGCTCCCTTGGTCACCCCCGCGCGGCGGGCGACGTCGGCGAGGCGGATGTTGGCGAGCGCGTCCACCGGCGCGGCGGCGCCGCGGGACCGGTCGAACTCCGCGACCATCTCCGCGCCGGTGGCCAGGTAGGCCTCGCGCCGCTCCTCCGCGGTCGGCCGGGCCATCAGCCGCCGTCCCCGGGGGCGACGGCGGGCCCGTCGTCGGGCTCGGTGAGGGCCAGCACCAGCGCCTCGGCGCCCACGGAGAACAGACCGCGGGTGGCGCCGTCCAGCTCGAGGGTGGGCGCCCGGTCCGGGTCGATGCGGTGCTCGAGGCACATGCCCTGCAGCAGCGAGGTGAGGGCCACCACGAGGTCCTCGGTCGTGGCGCCCGGGATGAGGCGGCGACCGCGGATCCGGAGCGCCTCGGCGATCACGTCGCTGAAGCGGCTGATCGCGGTGCGGAACTCGCGGTCGAGGGCGACGCGGATCTCCTCGTCGTAGAGGTAGGAGTGGAGGCTGACGCGCACGAGGTAGGACGCGTCGTCGCGGAAGCGCTCGAAGAGCAGGTCGGCGTAGCTCCACGGGTCCGCGGCGCCGTCGGTGAGGCCGGTGGCGGTGGCGAGGATGTCGGCCACGTCGGACTCGCCGGAGAGCCGGTCCTGTTCCAGGAGGAAGTGGAGCAGGTCGTTCCAGTAGTCCTCCTGGCTGGGCCAGAGGTGATAGAGGGCGCCCTTGGTCACGCCGGCGCGCTCCGCCACGTCGGCGACCTTCACGTGCGCCAGCGCCAACCCCGGGTCGGGGGCGCTCCCGGTGGCGGAGTCCGCCACCAGTTGCGCGCCGATGTCGAGGTAGTGGCGGCGACGCTCGTCCTTTGTCGTTCGTCCCATGCCCGGTGCGGATCCTAGGTGTTGGGGGCACCCCCGCCACTTCGGGTGGCGACCCGTGCGGGCCCGGTGACGCAGGGTGGTGACGCCCGCGCCGGTAGGGTGCGCGTCGATGGCCGGACTGCTGCCCGTCGACGACTACGTGGCCGGCGTACGCGCCGCGGACCGGGCGGTGCTGGCGCGGACGATCACCCTGATCGAGTCGCGGAACCCCGACCACCGCCGCCGGGCCGGCGATGTGCTCGCCGCGCTCCTCCCGTTCACCGGGGGTGCCCACCGGGTCGGGATCACCGGGGTGCCGGGCGTGGGCAAGAGCACCTTCATCGACCAGCTGGGGCTGAACCTCACCGGCGACGGCCACCGGGTGGCCGTGCTCGCGGTCGATCCCACCAGCTCCCGGACCGGTGGCTCGATCCTCGGCGACAAGACCCGCATGGAACGCCTCTCGGTGGACCCGGCGGCGTTCATCCGGCCGTCCCCGGCCGGCGAGACGCTGGGCGGGGTCACCCGGGCCACCCGCGAGACGATCCTGGTGTGCGAGGCCGCGGGCTTCGACGTGGTGCTGGTGGAGACGGTCGGGGTGGGGCAGTCCGAGACGGTCGTGGCCGACATGGTCGACTTCTTCCTCGTGCTGATGCTGTCCGGTGCCGGCGACGACCTTCAGGGCATCAAGAAGGGCGTGCTGGAGCTCGCCGACATGGTGGCGGTGAACAAGGCCGACGGGAACAACCGGACGCGGGCCGAGCTGGCCGCGGCCGAGTACCGCGGCGCCCTGCACCTGATGGCGCCTGCGTCGCCGACGTGGACGCCGCCGGTGCTGACGTGCTCGGCGCTGGCCGACGAGGGCCTGCGCGAGTTGTGGCAGCAGATCGAGGTGCACCGGGAGAAGATGACGCTCACCGGTGAGCTGCCCGCCCGCCGTCAGGAGCAGCAGGTGCGGTGGATGTGGTCGATGCTCGACCAGCGTCTGCGCGACGACCTGCGCGCCCGTCCCGACGTGGTGGCGGCCCTCGACGCCGCGCAGGCCGCGGTGCGGTCCGGCGAGCTGCCCGCCACGGTGGCGGTCGAACAGGTCTGGGACCTCTACCGCACCCCACCCTCCCGCGCATAGGGGTCCTCGGTCGCCTCTGGGGCGAGTCAACCTCCGCAGACGTCGTCGGGTGGCCGTCCGGGTGGGGCATGTGCCCAGCCTCCGGAAGTGGCGCGGGGGTCCGCGAAGCGGTTCCCTGTCGGTGTGGCGAGGCGAGCGCTGGGGGCCCTCGTCGGCGCGGCCGTGCTGGTCGTGGCGGCGGTGGTCGGGTCCCGACACATGCACCAACTGGGGGTCGACGCCGCGCAACCCGTCGCGAGCGTGGCGGGCGCGTCGGTGGTGCGGGCGCCCGTGCCGGCCGAGGTGCAGGTCCGGGCCCGGGCGTCCCTGCTGCGGGTCGAGTCCACGTCATGCGGTCTCACCCGGCAGGGGACCGCCACCGTGGTCCGTCTGCCCGGCACCGGCGCGGGGGACCTCGCGGTGCTCACCAACCGTCACGTCGTGGCGGGCACCACCCTGGCGGTGGCCGACGACGGCGCCTGGCTCGGGGACCTCGTCGTGGCCGGCTCGGTCCCGCGGCGCGACGCGGTGCGCCTCCGGACCACGGGCGACCTCCCGGCCGACGCGGCCCTGGAGGCCGGCCCGATGCCGGAGGTCGGCGATCCTGTGGTCGTGGCGGGCTACCCGGGCGGCGAGTTCATGGCTGCGGAGGGCACGATCGTGGCCGTGCAGCGCCGTCACGGCTACGGCGGCGAGACCCAGATGCTGCTCGTGGACGTGGACGCCGAGCCCGGGTTGTCCGGCGGCGTGGTCGTCGACCGTTCCGGTCGCGCGGTCGGACTGGTGGCCGCCCGCGATCCCTCGACCCACGACACGGTGGCCTACCCGATCGCCGCGGTGTCGGCGGGTCCCTCGGCCGGCCCGCCGTCGTGCTGAGCGCGTGCTGGTACCGTCCGGCGCCATGAACGGGCGCCGAGTGGTGGTCACCGGCGCGGCCGGGATGATCGGCTCGCACCTGGTGGACGCGTTGCTGGCCCGTGGCGACACGGTGGTGGGCGTCGACAACCTGCTCACCGGTGACCTGTCACACCTCGCCGGCGCCCTCGGCCATCCCGACTTCTCACTGGTGGAGGCCGACGTCGCCGACGGGATCCCGGTCACCGGCGAGGTGGACGCGGTGTTCCACCTGGCGTCGCCCGCGTCGCCGCGCCATTTCATCGACCTGCCGCTCGAGATCCTCCGGGTGGGGAGCGCCGGGACGATCCACGCCCTCGAGCTGGCGCGCCGCACCGGCGCCACGTTCCTGTTCGCCTCGAGCAGCGAGGTCTACGGCGAGGCGTTGGTCCACCCGCAGTCCGAGGACGACCGCGGGAACGTGGCGACGGTCGGCGAGCGGGCCTGCTATGACGAGGCGAAGCGGTTCTCGGAGGCGGCCACCGACACGTTCCGCGCCCGGTTCGGCGTGGACACGCGGATCGTGCGCATCTTCAACACCTACGGCCCGCGGCTGCGCCCGGAGGACGGCCGGGTGGTGGTCACCTTCCTCGACCTGGCTCGGCGGGGCCTGCCCCTCACCGTGCACGGCGATGGCTCGCAGACGCGCAGCTACTGCTTCGTCGACGACCTCGTGCGCGGCCTCCTGGTGGTGGCCGACTCCACGGAGCAGCGGCCGGTGAACCTGGGCAACCCCGCCGAGGTCACCGTGCTGGAGCTCGCCGCCGCGGTCCTGGAGGTCACCGGGGCCGACGTCCCCCTCGAGTTCCGGCCCCGGCCGGAGAACGACCCCACCCGTCGCCGCCCCGACATCACCCGGGCACGCTCGCTCGGTTGGCAGCCCGAGGTGGAGCTGGCCGACGGTCTGGCCCGAACCCTGGAGTGGCTCCGGGCCACCCGGGCCTGAGCCGAGTCGGACCCGCCCCGGCGAAGGTCTTTCGCCCCGCAACGGATCGTGGTCTGATGGGGCCATGAAGGCCTACCGACTCACCAGCTGGCAGCACGATGCGGAGTTCGGGGAGGTCCCCCAACCGGACCCCGGGCCGGGTGAGGTCCTGCTCCGCGTGGGCGCCGCCGGGGCCTGTCACTCGGACCTCCACCTCATGCACGACTTCACCGCGGGGGTGCTCCCGTGGGGCCCGCCCTTCACGCTCGGCCACGAGAACGCGGGCTGGGTGGAGGCGCTCGGCCCCGGCGTGCGCGGCCTCGAGGTCGGCGAGGCCGTGGCGGTCTACGGCCCCTGGGGCTGCGGGCGGTGCCACCGGTGCCGGACCGGCGCGGAGAACTACTGCGTCCGCCAGCAGGCGCTGCCCTACGCCGGTGGGGGCCTCGGCGCGGACGGTGGGATGGCCGGTCACATGCTCGTCCCCGACGCGCGTTGGGTGGTCGGCATCGGCGACCTGGACCCGGTGGAGGCGGCGCCCCTCACCGACGCGGGCCTCACGCCGTACCACGCCGTCAAGCGCTCGCTCCCCGTGCTCATCCCGGGCTCCACGGCGCTCGTGATCGGCGTGGGCGGCCTCGGCCACATGGCGGTCCAGTTGCTCCGGGCGCTCACCCCGGCGCGCATCATCGCCGTCGACGGACGACCGGAGGCCCTGGCCCTGGCCGGCTCGCTCGGTGCGGACGTGACGCTCGCTCCCGGCGACGACACGGCCGCCGCGGTGATGGACGCCACCGGCGGTGTGGGCGTGGACGTGGCCCTCGACATGGTGGGGGCGGACGCGACGCTCGCGCTCGCTGCGGCGGTGACCCGGTCACTCGGTCACCTGACGATCGTCGGTCTCGGCGGCGGGACCCTGCCGCTGAACTTCTTCGGGATCGGCTACGAGGTGTCCGTGGCCACCACCTACTGGGGCACGCTCCCCGAGCTCCTCGAAGTGGTCGAGCTGGCGAGGGCCGGCCGGCTGCGGGCGGAGGTGCACCGGTTTCCCCTCGACGATGCCCCGGAGGCCTACCGCCTCATGCGCGAGGGCGCCCTCTCCGGCCGGGCGGTGATCGTCCCGTGAGCCCGCTGGTCCGCACCTTCGACGACCTCGGTGCGGGCGACGTGGCCGAGGTCGGCGGCAAGGGAGCGAACCTCGGCGAGCTCGCCGCCGCGGGCCTGCCGGTCCCGCCGGGCTTCGTGGTCACCGCGGCGGCCTACCTGGCCGCGCTCGACGACGCGGGTGTGCGCGGCCGCGTGCTCGACGCGTACCGGGCCGCGCTCGGCATGGCCGACGGCCCCGACCGCGACGCGGCGGTGGACGCCCTGCGTTCCCTCGTCCGCTCGGCCGGGCTGCCCGCTCCGCTCGCCGCGGAGGTGGACACGGCCTACGCCGCGCTCGGCTCCGGGCCCCACGGAACCGCCGTGGCGGTGGCCGTCCGCTCCAGCGCCACCGCGGAGGACACCGCAGCGGCGTCGTTCGCCGGCATGCACGACACGTTCGCGGACGTGGTCGGCGTGACCGAGCTGCACGAGCGGATCCTGGACTGCTGGGCGTCGCTGTTCTCGCCCCGGTCGCTGACCTACCGCGTGGAGCGGGCCGTCACCGACGAGCCGGAGATCGCGGTGGTGGTCCAGCGGATGGCCCCCACGGATCGGGCCGGTGTGATGTTCAGCACCGACCCGACCGGCGCGGATCCGAACCGGCTCGTGATCGAGGCCGCCCGCGGCCTGGGGGAGGCCGTGGTGTCGGGTGCGGTGGAACCCGACACCTACCTCGTGGACATCGGCTCGTGGCGGATCACCGGGGTGCGCACCGGCGACCAGCACACGATGCTGCGGGGCGGCGAGTGGATCGACGTGCCGGCCGCGGAGCGCGGGACGCGGGTCCTGTCCGACGACGACGTCCTCGAACTGGCGCGCATCGGCCGGCGGATCGAGGAGCACTACGGGCGTCCGCAGGACGTCGAGTGGACCCTGGGCGACGGCGCGGCGTGGATCGTGCAGTCGCGCCCGCTGACCACCGGCCCCTCGGCCGGCGGTGCCGGTGCGGAGGGGTCCTCCGGGATCGGCGCAGCGACCGACGGCGGGGCGGCGGCCGACGTGGTCCCGGTGCTCCACGGCCTCGGCGCGTCGCCGGGTGTCGCGTCGGGTCGGGTGCGGATCCTGACCTCACCGAAGGAGGGCCACCGCATGGCCGACGGCGACGTGCTCGTGGCAGCGACCACATCGCCCGACTGGGTTCCCACGCTCCGCCGCGCCGCCGCGGTGGTGACCGACGCGGGCGGGATGACCTGCCACGCCGCGATCGTGGGCCGGGAGCTGGGTGTGCCGTGCGTGGTGGGCGCGCGCACCGCGACCTCCGACCTGCACGACGGCGAGGTGGTCACCGTGGACGGGGCCACCGGCGAGGTCCGCCGTGGCGAGCACGTGCCCCCGGCCGGCGCGGCCGCAATGGTGCCGGCGGTGGCCGCGTCCGCCTCGGGACGGGCGGTTCCGGAGTCGCTCGGCACCAGGATCTACGTGAACCTCGGCGTGGCCTCCGGTGCGGTCGCGGCGGCGGCCCTGCCCGTCGACGGTGTGGGGCTGCTGCGTGCCGAGCTGATGCTGACCGATGCCCTCGGCGGCGTGCACCCCGCCGCGATGGTCGCCCGGGGCGGTGCGGCGGAGTTCGTCGACCGGCTGAGCTCGTCGCTCCTCACCGTCACCCGCGCCTTCGGCCGACGGCCGGTGGTCTACCGGTCGATGGACTTCCGCACGAACGAGTTCCGAGGCCTCGAGGGGGGCGACGAGTTCGAGCCGGTGGAGGCCAACCCGATGATCGGCTGGCGCGGCGCCTACCGCTACGTCACCGACCCGACGCTGTTCCGTCTGGAGCTCGAGGCGCTCGCCCGGGTTCGGGAGGAGACCCCGAACCTGCACCTGATGATCCCGTTCGTGCGCACCGCGTGGGAGCTCGAGGCGTGTCTGGAGCTCGTGGACGCCTCGCCGCTGGGCCATCAGCGCGGGCTGCATCGCTGGGTGATGGCCGAGGTGCCGTCGGTCGTGTACCGGATCCCGGAGTACGCGGCGATGGGGATCGACGGGGTGAGCATCGGCTCCAACGACCTGACCCAGCTCATGTTGGGGGTCGACCGCGACAGCGAGGTGCTCGCGGACCTGTTCGACGCGGCGGACGCCGCGGTGCTCGACGCGATCGAGCGGATCGTGCGGGCCTGCCGGGAGGCCGGGATCACGTCGTCGCTCTGCGGCCAGGCGCCCTCGAACGACCCGTCGTTCGCCGAGCACCTGGTCCGGTTCGGGATCGACTCGATCTCGGTCACGCCCGACGCAGTGCCCGCGCTGCGGCGGGCGGTCGGGGCCGCCGAGCACCGGCTGCTCCTCGACCACGCCCGCGCCACCGAGGAATAGGGGTCCTCGGTCGCCCCAGAGGCGAGTCAACCTCCGCAGACGTCGCCCTCTGGCGAATAGGGGTCCTCGGTCGCCCCAGAGGCGAGTCAACCTCCGCAGACGCGGCCCGGTTCGGGCCGTCGGCCCGATCAGTCGGTGGACCGCAGCACCCGCCCGGCCAGCGCGCCCGTGTGCTCGCCGGCCTCCATGAACGGCTGCCCGTTCACGATGGTGTGCTCGAACCCGGTGGCCCGCTGCACGAACCGGGGTGCGTCACCCGGGAAGTCGTGGACGATCTCGGGCACCTCGAGGGCGAGCGCGTCGAGGTCGATCACGTTGAGGTCCGCGAACGCGCCCTCGCGGAGCACGCCCCGGTCGCGGTAGCCGATGAAGTCGGCGGTGTCGGAGGTCAGGCGCCGCACGCCCTCCTCCACGCTGAGCACGCCCCGGTCGCGGACCCAGTGGGCGAGGAGCCAGGTGGGCTGGCTCGCGTCCATGATCTGCGTGGCGTGCGCGCCGGCGTCAGCGAGTCCCAGGATCGTGACCGGCGACCTGAGCAGCTCCTCGATCGCGGCCTCGTCGGAGTTCATCACCGGCCAGTTCACGACGGTGGTGCCATCGGACCGGTCGAGCTCGTCGAGGTACGCCTCCACCACCGTCACCCCGCGGCGGCGGGCGAGGGCGGCCAGCGAGTCGTCGGGGCCGTACACGTAGGTGGCGGGCCGGTCGCCCGGCATCACGAACATCGACTCGTACGGGGTCACCGGCCGGTCGGCGCCCTCGGCCACCAGCCGCGCCCGCATCTCGGGGTCGCGGATGCCCGCGAGCCGACCCTCTGGCCCCAGTGCCCGCAGCGGCGCGAACGACGGCAGGTCGTCGATCAGCGAATTGCCCGCCAGGGAGAACAGCACCCCGACGCTGCGCGGGGTGATCTGCGGGCGGAGCGCGGCGCCGGTGCGGTTCGCCGCCTCGGCCAGCTCGAGCACCCGTCGGTAGTGGTCGCCGAGCGAGCTGATCTGCTGGAGGTTGAAGCTGAACGGCCGGCCGGTGCGGCGCGACAGCTCGGCCATGAAGGCCAGCTCCTCCTCCACCCGGTCGCCGGGCTGGTTCTCGAGGTTGTAGCGGGGTGCGCTCTCGAGTACGCCGCGGCCGAGCCGGGCCAGCGGCTCGGCGATGGCGACGAACTCCTCGGGCGCGCTCCACGTGCCGGGCACGTTGCGCCCGTCGGGCACCCGGTGGAACAGGCTGCGTGAGATCGAGTACCCGAGCGCCCCCTGCTCCATCGCCCGGCCCACCAGCGCGGCCATCTCGCCGAGTTGTTCCTCGGTGGGCACGAAGTCGGGTTCGCAGGCGGCGTCACCGGCCACGTACAGCCGCACCGCCACGTCGCCCACGTAGACCCCGGCGTTGAGTCCCCGTGGCCGCCGCTCCACCGAGTCGAGGTAGCCGCCCACGTCCTCCCAGTCCCACGCGAGCCCGTCGAGGATGCACGCGGCGGGGATGTCCTCCACCGACTCCATGGCCGTCGCGAGCAACTCGGCCTGGCCGGGGCGCACCGGCGCGAAGGTCATTCCGCAGTTGCCCATCACCACCGAGGTCACGCCGTGCCAGCACGACGAGGTCATCGCCGGGTCCCAGCCGACCTGCGCGTCGAGGTGCGAGTGCAGGTCCACGAAGCCCGGCGTCACGAATCGTCCCTCGGCGTCGATCACCCGGCGGGCACCTGCGGCGTCCACGTTGCCGACCGCGGTGACGCGGTCCCCGTCGACGGCCACGTCGGCCCGCCGCGCCGCTCCTCCCGTGCCGTCCACCACCGTGCCGCCCGTGATCACCAGGTCGTGTGCCATGCGCGGAGTCTGGCAGAGGTGCCCCGGGCCGGGTCGTCCCGGTACGGTGGTGGGACAGGCGATGGGGCTCGCCTTCGACCGCCGGTCCGCCGGCTGATGGCTCCTACCCGACGTGCACCCGTGTGCGCGGCGCGGTGGGCGCGTCGCGGATCCGGGTGCGGACGCATTCGGAGAACCGATGAACGACGTGATCACCGACCAGCTCGCCATCGCCCGTCACCTCCTGCGGTGGGTGCTGCTCGGCGCCCTCGTCGGGGTGCTGGCCGGCCTTTCCTCCGCGGTGTTCCTGATCTCGCTCGACTGGGCGACGGTGGCCTTCGACCGCAACGGCTGGTTGCTCTTCCTGCTGCCGATCGGGGGCCTCGCCGTGGGGTGCGTGTACCACTACCTCGGCGGCCGCTCGGAGGAGGGCAACAACCTGATCCTCGCCGAGATCCACGAGCCGAGCGCGTGGGTGCCCCGCCGCATGGCGCCGATGATCCTCGTGGGCACCGTGGTCACCCACCTCTTCGGCGGGTCCGCCGGTCGCGAGGGAACGGCGATCCAGATGAGCGGCAGCCTCACCGACGCGGCCTCCCGGATCCTCCGCCTCGACGAGGCGGACCGCCGCACGATGCTGGTGGTGGCGATCGCCGGTGGTTTCGGATCGGTGTTCGGGGTGCCGATCGCCGGCGCGGTGTTCGGGCTCGAGGTCCAGTCAGTGGGCCGGGTGCGCTACGACGCCCTCGTCCCGTGCCTCATGGCGTCGGTGGTGGGCGATCTGGTGGTCGCCGGGCTCGGCGTGGAGCACGACCGTGCCGCCCCACTGCCCACCGTGGACCTGTCGGCCGGGCTCGCGCTGAAGGTCGCGCTCGCCGGCGTGGTGTTCGGCCTGGTGGGCATCGTGTTCAGCCGCGCCACCCACGGCGTGAAGGACCTCATGGCCCGGACGGTCCGTTGGAAGCCGGGCCGACCGTTCCTCGGCGGCGTCGCGGTGATCGCGCTCACGCTCGCGGTGGGGAACCGTGACTACAACGGCCTGTCGCTCGGGCTGATCGGCGAGAGCCTCGGCGGCGGCGACGTGCCGACCTGGGCGTTCGCGCTGAAACTCGTCTTCACCGCCGTGACGCTCGGGAGCGGGTTCGTCGGCGGTGAGGTGACGCCGCTGTTCGTGATCGGCGCCACGCTCGGGGCCACCCTTGCGGTGCCGCTCGGGGTGCCGGTGCCGGTGCTCGCGGCGCTCGGCTTCGTGGCCGTCTTCGCCGGGGCCGCCAACACCCCGCTGGCGTGCACCGTGATGGGGGTCGAGCTGTTCGGCGCCGGCGCCGTGCCCTACTTCGCGATCGCCTGCGTGGTCGCCTACGTGTGCTCGTCGCACCGCGGGATCTACGGCACCCAACGGGTGGCGGTGCCCAAGTGGCCGTCGCGCCGGACCGGACCCGGCGACGACGTGTCGCCCGTCGACCCGTCGGACGCCGGGCGACCCGGGGGCGAGCCGCCGCCCACTGACTAGCGTCCGCGCCGTGACCAACGTCGTGGTGCTCCTGCTCGACTCGCTGAACCGCCACCTGCTCGGTGCGTACGGCTCCACCGAGTTCGACACGCCGAACCTCGACCGGCTCGCGGCGCGGAGCGCCCGGTTCACTCGGCACCACGCGGGGTCGCTGCCGTGCATGCCGGCTCGCCACGACCTGCTCACCGGCTCGCTCGACTTCCTCTGGCGCCCGTGGGGTTCGCTCGAGCTGTGGGACGAGCCGATCACGCGCACGCTGCGCCGCGCCGGTGTGGTCACGCAGCTCGTCACCGACCACCCGCACCTGTTCGAGACCGGCGGCGAGAACTACCACTGCGAGTTCACGGCGTGGGACTACCTGCGCGGCCACGAGAGCGACCCGTGGCGCACGCGACCCGACCCGTCGTGGGTGGGGGCCCCGGACTTCGGCCGGGGCCACACGCCGTACGACGACTCCCGCGGGTTCTTCCGCGACGAGGCGGACTTCCCCGGGCCACGCACCATGGCGGCCGCGGCCCGGTTCCTGGCCGAGGACGCGCCGGTGCACCGCAACGCCGGCACCCCGTGGCTCCTGTTCGTCGACGAGTTCGACCCGCACGAACCGTTCGACACGCCGGAGCCGTGGGCGTCGCGGTACGACCCCGACTGGGACGCCGCCCGTGACGGTCCGCACCTGATCTGGCCGCCCTACACGCACGAGGGCGTGGCCGGCGGCGTGATCACCGAACGGCAGGGCCGCCAGATCCGCGCCCAGTACGGGGCGAAGCTGTCGATGATCGACCACTGGCTGGGTCGGGTCCTCGACCAACTCGATGCCGGCGGCTGGTGGGACGACACGGTGGTGGTCCTGTGCACCGACCACGGCCACTACCTCGGCGAGGACGACCGGTGGGGCAAGCCGGGGGTGTGGATCCGGCAGCCGCTGCTGCACACGCCGCTGTTCGTCCACTGGCCCGGGATCACCACACCGGGGGCCACCGTCGACGCCCTCACCACCAACGTCGACCTGTACGCCACGATCTGCGATGTGTTCGGCGTGGCGTCGCCCGGCGGCCACGGCCGTTCCGTGCGCCCGCTCCTCGACGGCACGTCGGACTCCGTCCGGGACTGGGCGCTCGCCGGGGTGTGGGGCCGGGAGGTGCACCTCCTGTCGGGGCACGGGAAGTACGTGCGGGGCGCCGCGGAGGGCTCGGGCAACCTGCCGTTGTCGATGTGGTCGAACCGGTGGTCCACCATGCCGGTGCACGCGCTGCCGGACCTGCGCATGCCCGACCCCGACGACCGCGCGGAGCTCGCCCGGATGCCCGGGTCGTCGATCCCGGTGATCCGCCAGCCGTTCGCCGAGGGCGACCTCCTCCCGTTCTGGGCGTACGGGCGGCCGCAGGTGACGCGGTGCCACGACCTGGCCGAGGACCCGGGCGAGGAGCGCGACCTGTGCGGCACGGCGTTCGAGGC
>JBMOJH010000065.1:0-18930 GCA_049316905.1 Microthrixaceae bacterium
CGGGGCCGGAAACCCGTTGCGCCTGACCACCGGATCGGTAGTCAGGTGCAATCGGAACGGTGGAGATGCCGGGTCCGAGGACCCGGCCGGCTCACTCGGGGAGCTGGATGGCCTTCGTCTCGAGGAACTCCTCGAGACCCCACTGGCCACGCTCGCGGGTGTTGCCCGACTGCTTGTAGCCGCCGAAGGGCGCCTGGGTGTTGAACGCCGCGCCGTTGATGTCGACCTGGCCGGTGCGCATGCGCTTGGCCACCGCCTTCGCCCGCTCCACGTCGGCCGACTGCACGCCGCCGTGGAGGCCGTACGGGCTGTCGTTGGCGATGCGGACGGCGTCGTCGTCGTCGGTGTAGGTGAGGATCGACAGCACCGGGCCGAAGATCTCCTCCTTGGCGATCGTCATGTCCGGGGTGACGTCGGCGAAGACCGTGGGCTTCACGTAGTAGCCCTTCTCGAAGCCCTCGGGCTGCTCCGGACCACCGAGCAGGAGGGTGGCGCCCTCCTCGATGCCCTTGTTGATGTAGTTCCGCACCCGGTCCTGCTGGGCCTTCGAGGCGAGCGGGCCGAGGGCGTGGAACATGTCGGGCTCGTCGGCCTTGGGGTCGACGAGTTGCACCTGGGCGGCCTCGGCGACCACCGCGTCGATGAACTCCTGCTTGCGGGACTCGGGCACCAACAGGCGGGTGTGCGCCTGACAGGTCTGGCCGGAGTTGATGAAGCAGCCGAACACCGCGCCCATGGCGATGGCGGCCGGATCGGCGTCGTCGAGGACGATGTTGGCGGACTTGCCGCCGAGCTCGAGGCCGACCCGCTTGACCGTCGGGGCCGCCGCCTTCTGGATGGCCTCACCCGAGCGGCCGGACCCGGTGAAGGAGACCATGTCCACCTCGGGGTGCGCCGACATGGCGGCGCCCACGACCGGGCCGGTGCCGTTGACCAGGTTGAACACGCCGGCGGGCAGACCCGCCTCCTCGATCGCCTCGGCCAGGATCAGCGCGTTGAGCGGGGTGATCTCCGACGGCTTCAGCACGATGGTGCAGCCCGCGGCGAGGGCCGGGGCGACCTTCAGGATGATGAGGTACAGCGGGTAGTTCCACGGGGTGATGGCCCCGACCACGCCGATGGGCTCCCTCACGATGAGCGAGTTGGCGACCTTGGTCTCCCAGTCGAAGGACTCGACGAGGCCGGCGTAGGTCTCCCACTCGCCGACCGAGAGTCCGGCCTGGACGAACTGCGAGAACATCTTCGGCGAGCCCACCTCGGCGGTGATCGTCTCGGCGATCTCGTCGAACTTGGCGCCGAGTGCCGCGCCGATGTCGCGCAGGTACTTGGCCCGGATGTCGTGCGGGGTCTGGGACCACGAGTCGAACGCCGCCCGGGCCGCGACGACCGCGGCGTCGAGGTCCTCGGCCGTGCCGGCGGGAACCGAGGCGATGACCTCCTCGGTGGCCGGGTCGATGACGTCGATCGTCTCGGACCCGGTGGAGGCGACCCACTGCCCACCGATGAACTGCTTGTCGTAGACCTTCACGCGATCCCCCTTGGAGCGATGCGGGACCCGTTCGGCGAGCCCCCGGCTGGTCGCGGCGCCGTGGCGACCGCGGGTGAATGGTATCCCTCGACCCCGGTCGGTCGCCCCGCGGGTCGCCCCACCGGGCAACCCCAACGGGCAACCCTGGCGGCGCCCGGGGTCGGCGACACTGGTGGGAATGGACGAGACGGGCGGCGGGGTCCGCCGCGCGGCGGTGGTGGCGGGGACGCTGGTCGCCTGCGTGGCCGCCACCCTGGCGGTGTGGTGGCCGACGCTCGGCATCGGCTTCCTCGGCGACGACCTCGAGGGCGTGGCCCGAGCGGCGGGGAGCACGGACGCGGGATCGGGCGCGGCGCCGCTGTACCGACCGCTCGCGCTCTGGTCGCTGCACCTGGACCGGGACCTCTGGGGCCTCGACCCCCGCGGGTTCCACCTGACCGGTCTCCTGCTGGCCGCGGTGGCCGCGTGGCTCGTGGGCGCGGTCGCGTTCGGCCTGGGCCGCCGGTGGCCGCCGGTCGGGTCCGGAGCGCCACGCCCGTGGGTCGCCGCCGCAGCGGCAGCCGGGTGGTTCGTGCTCTGGCCGTCGCACGCCGAGGCCGTGGCGTGGATCGGCGGCCGCGGTGACCTGATCGCCGTCGTCGGGTGCCTGACCTGCCTGTGGTGCTGGGGCGCGGCGGAGGGCTGGTGGAGCGACCGCCTGCGGGACGACGATCGCGCCGCGCGGTCCGCACTGGCCTGGCGGGTCCTGTCGGTCGTCGCGATCGTGACCGCGCTCGCCGGCAAGGAGTCCGCGGTGGTGTGGCCGCTGGTGGTCGCGGTGCTCGCCGCGGCGCTCGCCGGACCCGACCGCGCCCGCGGGCGGGTGCGGGCCGCGGTGCTGCGCGTGTGGCCCCTCGTCGCGGCGGCGGTGGTGTGGTTCGTCTGGCGGTCGACGCGCCTCGTCGCGGCCTCCGGCGGACCGCCGCCGGCATGGGAGGGCGCGCCGTGGGGACCGGTGCGGCGCCTCGCGTCCGTGGTGGTGCGTGCCGCGGTCCCCCCGCTGGACGGCCGCGGGCTGGTGGCGGTGGGCGCCGTCGCGGTGCTGCTCGGCGCCGGCGCGGCCGTCATCCGCCGCTCCGGGGGCGAGGCCTGGCGCCTGCCCGCCGCCCTGGTGGCCGCGGCCGCGATCTCCGCGCTGCCGGGGACCGCGCTCGGCGCCTCCGCCGACGGTTCCATCGGCGAGCGGCTGACGTTCCTCGCCTCGGTGCCCGTGGTGCTGCTGTGCGCGCTGGCGCTGCTGGCCGTGTGGTCCACCCGGGCGGCCTGGGGGGTGGCCGCCGCCGTGCTGGTCACCGCGGCGCTCGTGCCGTCGACCGTGGCGGCCGTGCACCGCTGGACCCGGGCCGGGGACCAGGCCGCCCGGTTCGTGGCGTCGCTCGACCGGCTGCCCCGTGACCGGCCGGTGGTGCTGCTGGTGCTGCCCGACGAGCGGGGCGGGGCGTACGTGGCCCGCAACGCCCTGACGGCGGAGTTGGCCGAACGCCGGGGATGGCGGTCCCCGCAACTGGTGTGGGCCGCCACGTCGGCCCGCGCCGACGGCGCGCTGGAGGTGTCGACAGCGGCCATGCCCGCGCCCGCCGACGGCACCGGGACCTGGCGGGTGCGTCTCGGCGGAGCGGGAGCGCGGTTCACCGAGGTGTCGCCGCGGCCGGCCGGGCCCGACGCGGGCGCTGTGGCGGTGCGCCGGGTGGACCCTGCGGAGGTGGAGGTGGCCGTCGGACCGTCGCTCGACGGGGTGCCCCCGGAGGTCTGGACCCTCGACGGCGGACGGGTGGTGCCCGCGCCCCGCGCCCCGCGCTGAACCTCGGCGCACCACCGGTCGTCAACTTGTCTTCAACCTGTCTACAATCTGGGCGACCTCCGCTGGACGAGGAACCCTCCGCTGGATGAGGGGAAGGAGCGAGTGATGGCCCGGATCAAGGTGCAGAACCCCGTCGTGGAACTCGACGGCGACGAGATGACCCGGATCATCTGGGCCTTCATCAAGCAGGAGCTGATCCTCCCCTACCTCGACGTGGACCTGCGCTACTTCGACCTCGGCATCGAGGAGCGCGACCGCACCGACGACCAGGTCACGATCGACGCCGCGAACGCCATCCTCGAGCACGGCGTGGGCGTGAAGTGCGCCACGATCACGCCCGACGAGGCCCGGGTGGAGGAGTTCGGCCTGAAGAAGATGTGGCGCTCCCCCAACGGGACGATCCGCAACATCCTCGGCGGCGTGGTCTTCCGGGAGCCGATCATCTGCTCGAACATCCCGCGC
Organism: Microthrixaceae bacterium; assembly: GCA_049316905.1. Lineage (GTDB taxonomy): Bacteria > Actinomycetota > Acidimicrobiia > Acidimicrobiales > Microtrichaceae > CAIPVR01. The sequence goes on from JBMOJH010000065.1 coordinate 3,831, forward strand.
CTCGTGCCGGGGTGGACCAAGCCGATCGTCATCGGTCGTCACGCCCACGGCGACCAGTACCGCGCCACCGACTTCAAGGCGCCGACCGCCGGCACGGTGACCATCACCTACACGCCGGACGACGGCTCGGCCCCGATCGAGCACGAGGTGGTGCACATCCCCGACGGCGGCGGCGTCGTCATGGGCATGTACAACTTCGACGACAGCATCCGCGACTTCGCCCGGGCGTCGTTCCGCTACGGCCTGCAGCGCAACTACCCGGTGTACCTGTCCACCAAGAACACGATCCTCAAGGCCTACGACGGCCAGTTCAAGGACCTCTTCCAGGAGGTCTTCGACGACGAGTTCAAGGCCGACTTCGACGCCGCCGGCCTCACCTACGAGCACCGCCTGATCGACGACATGGTGGCCGCCGCGCTCAAGTGGGAGGGCGGCTACGTCTGGGCCTGCAAGAACTACGACGGCGACGTGCAGTCCGACATCGTGGCGCAGGGCTTCGGCTCGCTCGGCCTGATGACCTCGGTGCTGATGACGCCCGACGGCCGCACGGTGGAGGCCGAGGCCGCGCACGGCACGGTCACCCGCCACTACCGGGAGCACCAGAAGGGCAACCCCACCTCCACCAACCCGATCGCCTCGATCTTCGCCTGGACCCGTGGCCTCGCGCACCGCGGCAAGCTCGACGGCACGCCGGAGGTCACGGCCTTCGCCGAGACCCTCGAGCGGGTGTGCGTGGAGACCGTCGAGAGCGGCCGCATGACGAAGGACCTCGCTCTGCTCGTGGGGCCCGACCAGGGTTGGCTCACCACCCAGGAGTTCCTCGCGGCGCTCGACGAGCAGCTGCGCAAGGCCGTGGTGGCCGGCGACCTCGCCTGACCGGGTCGGCCTACGATCCACGCATCGGACCGCACCCTGGGGGACACATGGCGAGCGAACTGCAGATCGTGTCGGTACGCACCGGCGGTTGGGTCGACTCGGAGGAGGCCGCGCCGGGCCGGCTGGAGGACGAGGCCCAACGATCCATGCACGAGGACCTGACCGACCTGGCCAAGATGCTCGATGCCGGATGGGTGGTCGAGGCCACCCTCGGCCTGCGCGACTACGGCGACGAGCGCGGCAAGTTCGAGGTGGCCAAGCTCCTCATGCGCCGCGAGCGCTGACGACCTCGGCGAACGCGTCGAGGCAGGCCGGGTCGGTGGTGCCGGGGACGAGGATGAACTCGTCCACGCCGGCGTCCTCCGCCTCGTCGAGCGCCTGCTGGAGCCGCGTGACGTTCCACACCGGCGCGTCCTTGGCCATCGCCTCCGCGAAGCGCTCGCCGAAGATCGCCAGGTAGTCGTAGGTGAAGGCCTGCAGCACGCCGCGGTCGTCGTCGGTGCCGAGGACCGCGAAGCAGCCGGTCACCTTGCGCGGCGGCGTGTCGCGGCCGGCCTCGGCCCACGCCAGCTCGGCGGCGGCGGCCGCCGTGGCCATGCCGGCGCCGTCGGCGTCGAGCGCGAAGCCCGACACACCGTCGGCCCATCGGGCGGCACGGGCCAGCGCCTTGGGTCCCATCGCGCCGGCGAGGATCGGCGGCCCGCCCGGCTGGACCGGGTGCGGGCCGACCGGATCGGCGCCCTCGAACGGGGTGCCGCCGGCCCAGATGCGACGGAGCTCGGCCACGCCCTCGTCGAGGCGGGCGTGGCGACGGTCGAACGACGAGTGGGCCGCCAGGTAGTCGTGCTCGCGGCCTCCGATGCCCACGCCGAGCGTGACGCGGCCATCGGAGAGGACGTCGAGCGTGGCGATCTGCTTGGCCATCACGGGCGCCGCGTGGATGGGCAGCACGACGAGGTTCACGAACACGCGGACCCGCTCGGTGAGCGCCGCGGCCGCGGCGTTGGTGACGAGGAGCTCCTGGTTGCGGAACGTGATGCGCTCACCGCAGGAGATCGAGCTGAACGGGCCGGCGTCGATGCCAGCGGCCCAAGTGAGGGTGGTGGCCCGGGTGTAGTCCGCGGCCATGGTGGGGAGTGCGACGCCGATCTCCATGGCGCCGGACCCTAGCGTCGCCCCTCCCCTTCTCAACCCCCCGCTTTGTGATGCTGCTGACGACGAATGTGTCGTCAGCAGCATCACAAAGCCGGGGTCAGCGAGCGGATCGCGCGCCGGATACGGGCGACGACGAGGTCGGGACGGGTCCAGACCTCCGCGTCCCACACCTCCACCACCACGAACCCCGCCGCCTCGAGCGCGGCGCGCCGGCTGGCGTCCGCCGTCCGATCAGTGAGCGCCGTGTGGTGGCGCTCACTCTGCACCTCGATGATGAGCGGGAGGCCGTCGACCAGGAAGTCGACCCGGCCCGACCATGCGACGTCGGACCCGAGATCGACCTGACGACGGACGCTGATACCCGCCTCACGGCAGAGCTGCTGCATCCGCGACTCGATCCCGCTCGCCGGCGGCACCCATCCACCGGGCCGGTCGTCGAGATAGCGACGCACTCCGGCCGTGCCGTTACGTCCCATGGCACCCATGGCCTTCACGAAGCGGCGGAGCGACGAACCCGACAGGAGCCGGTCGGCCCAGAGACGATCGACCAGCCGCTCGGCCCGCTCGTAGTGGCAGACGGCGAAGAGGTGCAGCGCGCACAGCTCGGGGCGGACCACCGGGATGCCCTCGAGCTCCGTCACCCACTCGACGGGCAGGGCTCGCACCCGATGGACCGTCACGCCCCCGGTCGAGCGACGGCGCGCGCCGAGGCGGACGATGTGGAGCGGGAACAACGGGCACCCACGCAGGCCCCACCAGCCCGCGCTCGACATGTGCGACAGCGCGGCCCCCGGACCACCGTCGAGCACAGCGACCGCCACAGCCTGACCGGTGGTGGCCGGGCTGCCGACGCGACGAAGCACGGCAGGGGTGGGGGCCTCCCAGTGCCGCGAGCGGCGGAGCTGCTGGATGTCGTGGCGGGTCGCGCCGGCCGACCGCAGGTCGCGAACGGCCACGATCCCGTGCGAGGACTCGGCGAGCGCAACCGCCAGTTCGTCGTACACGGCATCCCAGCGTGACGGCCCCCTCAGCTCGCGTCAGCGGGGATCGGTGCCCGGTTCAGCCCCACCCCGAACCCCCGACCCCGGCTTTGTGATGCTGCTGACGACGTATGTGTCGTCAGCAGCATCACAAAGCAGGGGATTGAGAGGGGTCAGGAGGAGCCGAGGCGCCAGTCGAGCACCTGGACCGGCCGACCGGTCGAGGCGGTCGGCGCCACCGAGGCGTCGACCTTCACGACCGCCCGACCCACCACCGATCCGCCCATCTTCGCCGTGAGCGTGACCGCGTCACCCGGCGGCGTGCAGCACACCGTGCCCGGCGTCCCGGCACCGGCGGACCGCAGCGCGTTCAGCACCACCTGACCACCGAACAGCGGCGTGTCCACGATGTCGGTGGCCTGCCGGGCCGCACCCGCCCAGTTGAGGTCCAGTGTCGTCGAGGGCAGCCGGGCGCCACCGAACGCGTGGAACTCGGCCACGCGGCCCGAGGTGGCGCCATTGACGTCGACCGTCACGAGCGATCGCGGAGGGCTCGTCAACACCGTCGAGGTGGAGGCCTGCAGCGCGAGGAACTGCACCGGCGGGACGGTCAGCGTCTCGCACTTGCCGTCGACCACCGGGTACCGGAACTGGCCGTTCCACGCGCAGCCGCTCCGATAGCTGAGGGTGAGGTCGGCACCGACCACGTCACGGCTGTTGATCCCGGCGCATGAGTTCCGCAGCAGGTTCAGCCGGGTGATCCCCGGCGCCACGGCGAAGCCCGGCAGGGTGATCTGGCAGTTGGCGCCATTCGGCAGGCGCAACGACGCCGTCACCTGCGTCTCGTCGATCGGGTCGGACACGTAGGAGCCGATGCCGGCGCCGTTCGGCGCGTTCGCCACCACCGCGTACAGCGAGTTGAGCGGGAGCGCCCGGGAGGTGTCGCCGAGCGGGTCACCGGCGCCGAACTGCAGGTTCCGCACGGTGACCGACCGCGTCGGACCCCGCCACACGTCCGGCGAGGACTGGACCTTCGTCATCGTGTCCTTGGAGCACTTGAGCGTGGGGAAGAGCCCGTTGAGGGCGCAGTCGTTGGGCTGGTTCGCGTTGCTGAACGCGCCGTCGTTCGCGAGGACGTTCGCGGCGGATCCGAACACCGAGGCCCCGTCGGTGGACGACGACGCGGCACTGGTGCCCGTGGCGAGCCCGGGACTGGCCGCCGAGTTCACCTCGAGGCGGGCATTGGCGAGGTACAGGTCGATCACCTCGCCCGAGCTCGGCACCGGGTAACAGTCGACGAACCAGATGCAGGACCACGAGTAGTTGTAGGTCACCTGCATCCGGCTGTTCTCGAGCACCGTGGCGGGTCGGCCCACGAGCGACGGCGCACAGGCGGCCAGATCGATCGTGGAGGTCATCTGGTTGGTGCGCCCCACCTGCACGTTGTTGCAGGAGGCGATCACCGCGCCGGCCGCATCCCGGAACGCGACGTTCACGCCGCGGTCGGCCACATGTGCCCTCGGCGTCTCCCGGGTCGTCAGCAGGAGCCGGGCGTCGGAGATGTTCCCCGGCGGCAGGTTGCCCCACTGCAGCGTGAAGGACTTGCTGCGGTAGCAGACGGTCGAGAGGGCACCCGGGCAGTAGGGCAGGCGGGCGCGGGCGGAGCCCCCGTTGTCGACCACCAGCGCGGTCGGCGAGTCGTTCGGGTCGCCGGTGACCCCGAAGTCGCTCGCCACCAGTGTGGGTCGCGGCAGGTTGGTCGCCGTGGGCACCTGCACCACGGCGGGCAGCGGCGCACCGGAGACGCCCCGAGCGGGGCAGATGGCCACCCGCCCGGCCGTGTGGCGCAGCGCGGTCCGGCCCGAGAGCTGGATGCTCGCCCCGGCCACGTTCGGGTCGCACGCCTGCGGGAAGGCACCGGACGGCGCGATGGCGACGGCCGGATCCCAGCCCGAGGGGCGGCCGAAGACCACCGACACGGTCGGGTTGTCGATCACCAAACCGGTGCGGGCGTCCACGTCGGTGGCCGACGGGTCGTTGGCGTCGAACTCGTACACGCCGGACTCGAACAGGAAGGTGGCGTCGTTGCAGGTGCGCAGCAGGGAGTTCAGGGTCTTCACCTGGTCCGCCCGGTAGGGCCCCGCCGCGAACCGCAGCACCTTCGGCTGCGACGCCGGGCAACCCGGCAGCGCCGGCGGGTCCTGCGTGGTGTAGTTGGCGAGCGGGTCGGCCTCCGACAGGGTGGTGGCCGGGAAGCTCTTGCCGCACACCGGCGAGTCGTCCCGGTCCTTCACCTGGTTGGTCCCGGTCGTGCCGAGCGGTCCGCACGACGTGCCGGTGGCGCCGGGGCCGGGCTGGCCCTGCTCGTACTGGCCGGTGGCGGTGACCGCCGGGCCCGCCGCGGTGCCGGCCACGTCCGCGTTGCGCCGCACGACCACGTCGGAGTCGAACGGCAGCGGGCCCACGGCGCTGCGGTGGTACAGCCCCGCCCGCGAGGCCGACGGCTGGTCCGGATCCGCGCCGAGGAGGTCCACCGGCCCCACGCCGATCGGCTGGTCCGGCGGGCTGGCCGAGGTGCCGTAGGTGCACTCCACGGTGACGTCGCCCGGGCCCATCGCCACCGTGCCGCCCGAGGAGGGCACTGCGGCGCAGGGCGAGCCGGCGGTGGTGCGCGCGATCCGGGCCACGGTGGCCTCGAGCGCGCCGTCCGCGGCGCGGTTGCGCTCCGCTCCGGTCGCCTGGCGCTCGGCCACCAGGGAGGACGTGAGCGCCAGGCCGAGCAGGGCGCCCGTGGTCAGGAAGGTCAGGCCCATGACGCCCAGCACGAACAGCAGGGTGTAACCCTGCTGTGACCGCGCCGCGGCCCGACGATGCCGCAGCGCCACCAGGATGCGGTGGACCGGGCTCATCCCGAGGTCCCGGCGGGCGACGACGGCGGGCCGGTGAGGTCGTTGGCGCGGACGGCCACGGTGGCGAGGACGGTGCCCGCCGTGCCGCACCGGACCGACGGCGGCACCACCGAGATCCGCGGCGTGGGCGACGCGGGAACCGCCACGGTCACCACACCGGGCGAGCCGCAGCTGCCGTAGTCGACCGACACCGAGTAGCTCTGCGCGCCCGGCACCGCGTCCCACACGAGGTCCCACCCGGCGAAGTTCGGTGCGGCCGGCGCCGCGGGCGTGGAGCCGACGGTGACGACGCGGGTGGCCGTGGTGGCTGCGCCGTCGTCGTCGATCACCTCGAGCGTCACGACGTAGGTGCCCGCCGCGGTGAACGACTGGGTGGGCGCGGGGTCGCTCGAGAGCCAGTTGTTGAAGAACCCGAAGTTCCAGCGCCGGGCGAGGACCGTGCCGTCGGCGTCGGTGGAGCCGGCGGAGTCGAAGGTGATGATCCGCGGCACGGTGCCGGCCTGGGCGGTGACCGCGATGTCGGCCGTGGGCGCCCGGTTCACGCGGAACGTGACGGGAGCGGAGGCGTCCGCGCCCGAGAGCCGGACGATCGAGTAGACGCCGGCGTCGCTCTCGCCGAACTGGTGGGTGCAGGTGGCGGGATCCGCGCAGTTCAACGCCACCTCGGTGCCGTCCGCGCGGGTGAGGCGCCAGCCGGTGCCGCCCGGCGGGATGGGGACCTGCGGGGTGAAGGCGACCGACAGTGCGGGCAGGCCCGGGCCGACCGTGCCCACCCGCGGGGCCCGGCCGCCGCCCACGTTCACGGGTGCGGGCGTGACGACCACGGCCGCCGTGTCCTGGCCGCCGTCGATCTGGACGGTCACCACCGCCTGGTCCTTGGCCCCCGCGGTGTCGGTGACGGTGAGGGTCACCTGACGGGGTCCGCCGAGGGCGGAGGTGGGCACCGTGGCGCTGACGGTGCGGCCCGACAGGAACCGCTCGGCGTCGGGGAGGTCGTCGCCGAGGTCCCAGTCGTAGCGGAGCTGGGCGGGGTCGGCGGTGTCGGGATCGAAGCTGCGCGAGGCGTCGAGGGTGAACGCCACCCCCCGGGCGACCCCGGCGGTGGGCCCGTCGGCCGCGGCGCTCGGGAAACGGTTCTGGATCGCGAGCGAGGTGCTCGCCGTGTTCGACGTACCGCGGCTGTCGGTGACGGTCACGGTGACGGCCACGGACGCCCCACCGGAACCGCTGACGGTGGGCGAGAAGCGGCACCGCACCTTGGCGTCCTTCGGGACCGGACCGACCAGCGTGGTGGTGGTGCCGTCGCCCGCGGTGCACGGCGCGTCGTTCGGGAACGACCACGTGACCGAACTGATCGTGGCGCCCGCGCGACCGACCGACGCCGACGCGTCCATCACGAACTCGCTGTCGCGGTAGCCGGAGAGCTGGTTGACGGTGATGTCCGGTGTGGGCGGGATCCCGGCCGCGGGCCCGGTGCCGATCGAGGAGCTGTCGGTGCGGCGGGTCGCCCGCACCGTCACCTGCCGGGTGTCGGCGGGCGAGAGCGTGAGCTGCACCTGCCGGTTGGCGTCCACCGCGCACGGGTCGGGCGCACCCGAGCCGGCCGTGTCGGGGCAGGTGACCGCGGCGCCACCGGGGGCCAGGTTCGGATAGACCTCGATCGCCTCGATGAGGGCGCCGGACGGGTCGCACGCCCGGCGCCAGAGGCCGGTGCGGGACGCGTCGGCGTCCGCCGGCGCGAGGCGGTAGAACACGCGGGTGGCCGATGACCCGGCCCGGGTGATACCCACCACGGTGGTGGTCCCGGCGCCGCTGCCACCGCCACCGCCGGTGCAGTCCGACGCGGTCGCCGCGGTCACCGTGCTGGCGGAGGTGACGTCACGGGTGAACCAGGTGGTCACCAGCCCGGTGCCGTTCGCCGCCTCGAGCTGGGTGCGGGTGGTGGTCTGGCCGCCGAGGGCGCTCACCGCCCAGGCCCCGAGCGGGACCATCACCACGCCGCTGATCACGAGCGCGAGCAGGAGCTCCACGAGCGTGAGGCCGGCCTGGCCCGTGGTGCGCCGCCGCACGGACGGCCGAGGGCGGGTCACGAGGTCCTCCGCAGCACGACCTGCGCGTCCTTGGTGGCACCGTCGGACATGGCGACGCGCACGGTCAGACGCTGCGCACCGCGGTCACCGCCCGCCCCGGGGCAGGCGGGGAGGAACGAGCCGAGCGCCGCGTTGCTCGACGCCGGGGTCCAGTACTCCACATCCGTGATGCGGACCGACGCCACTCCCGACGCGGCCGAGGGCTGCCACCGACCGGGCCAGGCCGCGTAGGCGGCGTCGTATGCCGCGGGCGCGGCGGCCTGCCCGCCACCGGATGCGGCCACCCCGGCGGTGCACGGCCGGTAGGGCAGCGACTTCACGCTCTCCGTGGAGCTCGTGACCGCGGCCTGGAGGCGCTGCTGGGAGGACGTGACCTCGGTGGAGCGGAGCATGGCGAGGATGCCGGCGGCGAGGGCGGCGATCACGGTGCCGGCGAGCCCCACCGCCACGAGCACCTCGATCAGGGAGAACCCGGCCTGGGTGCGGTGCCGATCGGAGCAACTGCGGCGACGACGGGGCGCGACGGGGCACGGCGACTCCCGCCCCAGCCGCGACAACGCCCGCAGCATGTGCACCGCTGACCTCTCCGTATCCCGTGCCGGACGACCCGGTCGACCGCCCGCGGCGGCCTGAAAGGACCGACGGAACAGCCTCCCGCGGCCCCCGAAGGGGTGTCAACGGTGCCCCGGGGGCACATCTACCCGACCCGGCAGGACCCTCAGGTGGGCCCCCGCGGAAGGTCGCCGGGGGACTCCGCGGAATAGCGGTCGCGGTGGATCCGCTCCCCCACCGACACGAGCTCGGGCTCCTCGACGAGGTCGGCCACCACCGTGGCGTAGGTCGTGACGGTCTCCCCGGGGCTCCGCGGCCGGCCCGCGGCCCGGCCGCGCTCCTCGAGCTCCAGCTCCGCCCGCTGGTCCCAGGCCCCCTCGCGGCGCCGGGCCAGGGCCCGGCGGTCCCGGCGGCGGTTCCGCCACCGCCGGGCGGCCCTCGCCACCAACCGGGCGACCGGCCGGGCCAGCAGCACCACCGCCACCACCGCGGCGAGCACCAGCAGCACCCGGCCCACGTCGTCGGTGGCCGTGGGTGGCGCGTCCCGGCGGGGTTGGTCGCCCAACGGGCTCACGCGGGAGGTGGGGTCGTAGGTGAGCCAGCCCACGCCGGGCGCGTACACCTCCGCCCACGCGTGGGCGTCGCGGGCCCGCACCACGAAGCGCTGCGTGGCCCGGTCGTACTCGCCGGGCGTGAACCCGGTGGCGAGCCGGGCCGGCACCCCGTTCAGCCGGGCGAGCACCACCAGACTGCTGGCCACCTGCTCGCACCAGCCCTGGCGGGACTCGAACAGGAAGTGGTCCACCACGTCCTGGTCCGGCGGGGCGAGCGGCGCGTCGAGGGAGTACTTCACGTTGTCACCCAGCCACGCCTCGATCGCCTCCACCACGTCGAGCGACGACCGCGGGCGACCGTCCGCCGCGGCCGCGGCGTCGGCCTGCGCACCCAGCTGCCGGGCCAGGGCCACGGTGCGCGCGGTCGCCACGGGCCGCCCGGCGTAGCGGTCCTCGATGCTCGCGGGCACCGGGCGGGTGCCGGCGGCGAGCAGCTCCGCGGCGGTGGCGCGCGGCTGGAGCGACGTGACCTCGTAGGTCGTGTTGCGCGCCACCGGTCCGTCGACCGCCGCGAGCGTGCCGCTGTCCAGCTGGACGACCGACACCTGCGCCTCCACGGCGGACGGCGTGGACGCACCGGGCAGGAGCAGGGCCTGCGGGGCGCGGATCTGGACCCGTTGGCGCAGCGGCCGCCCCTGCACCACCTGCGGCTCGCCCGCCAGGACGATCGTGCCGTCCACGTCGGAGGGTGGAACCGTGCCCTCGGCGCCGATCGGTCGGAACTCGGCGTCGCCCAGGCGCCAGTTCCGTCCGTCCCAACGGTCCAGCACGCTGGTGCGCCAGAAGGCGGGGCGGGGGGCCTCCACCACCAGGGCCACCTCGTCGCTCGGGCTCGGGCGTCCCGTGGCGTCGAGGTTGGGGCTGTCGAGGGGCGAGCCCGCGGGGTTGGGCCGGTCCGGTCGCAGGTTGTCGACCGCGTCGGTGATCCGCTGGCTCGAGCTGAACCGGCTCGCGGCCCACGGCCCGAGCAGCAACGCCCCCATGCACACGAGCGCGGCGGCCGCCACCGCGGTCGACAGCGGGCGGGCGGAGCGGCCGCGCGCCGAGGCCAGGGCCATCGCCCCGGCGGACGCGGCGGCCCAGCCGAGCAGCGCGGGCACCGCCACGGTGCCGCCCGTCCCCCCGCCCTGGGCCGACCCCAGCACGGCCAGGCCCACCGCACCGAGCACGATCACGGTGAAGGTGGCGCGCCGCAGCGGGACCGACGGCAGACCCACCACGGCGAGCGCGCCCACGCCCGCCGCGGCGAGGGGCAACAGCGCCGGCTCGGCGCCGATCGACACGGCGGTCGCCATGAACCACATCGCCGTGCCCACCAGCGCGGCCACGGCGAGCAGGCGCCAACCCGGGAGGTCGCGCCGGTCGGGCGCCCGCTCGAGCGGGACCAGCAGGCCGAGCAGGCGCCGCGAGCCGCTCACGGCACCTCGATCCGTTCCACCGGCCAGCCCCGCGGCGGTGCGGCGGGCGGGCCCGGCATGGCCGCGGCCAGCGTGCGGTCGATGTCGCGGGTGGTCCGCACCTCCTGCGCCGTGGGCCCGTCCAACGTGTGGGTGCACAGCACCACCCGGGATCCACCGCCGAGCAGCGCCCGGCACAGCCCCGAGGCCCGGGCGGCCACACCCTCCGCTCCGTCCTCCACCGTGAGGTCGGCCACCACCGTCAGGCCGAGCGGCGCGGGCGGCTCGAGCTCGCGCACCACGAGGGCACCGGTGCGCGCCGTGGTCGGCCAGTGCACGAGGTGCGCGGGGTCACCGGGCACGTAGGGCCGCACCGCACGCACGGTGTCCCCGGCGATCGGCGGGCCGGCGGCGGGCAGGGTCTCGCCGTCCCACGGCACCGGGCCCGGCTCGGCCGTGATCAGGACCGGCGACGGGCCCACCCACAGCGTCCGTGGCAGGTCCGGGCGGAACCGGCGCGTGACCCGCACGATGCCGAACGGTCCGTCGGTTCGGGCGTCCACGTGGAGGCCGACCAGCACCCCGCGACGGTCCACCTCGAAGGGCAGGTCCGCCGTGGGGCCGTCGCGGTAGGTGGGTCCGCCGTCGCCGCCGGCCACGCCGAGCGCCAGATCGGCCGGCCCGCCGGTCACCTCCACGGTCACCGAGGCGGGGTCGCCCACGAGCAGGTCCTCCGGCGCGGCCACCACCCGCACCCGCACGGTCTGCACGGCGACGAGCGGCCACACGATCCCCACCACCCACACGGTGGCGAAGGCCGCCCACACGAACCCGGCCACCAACGGATCCGTGGCCGGCGGGGTGCCCACGACCACGAGCAGCAGGGCCACGGCCAGCAGGACCCCCCGCAGCGTGGGCCGGATCCGCACCGGGCTCCTTCAGGCCGGGGGCCGGGGCACCGGCACCGTCGCGAGCACCCCGGCCAGCACACCGCGGGCCACGGCGGTGTCGACCCGGTCGCCCACGGTCACCCGGTGGGCGAGGGCAGGGACGAACATCGCCTGCACGTCGTCGGGGGTCACGTAGTTCCGGCCGGCCACCACCGCGCGGGCCCGGCTCAGGTGCATCAGCCCACCGGCCGCCCGCGGCGACGCGCCCTGGCCCAGGTGCGGGTGCGTGCGCGTGGCGTCGACCAGGTCGAGCAGGTACTCCACCACCGCGGGGTCGCAGTGCAGGCCGCCCACCGCGGCCACCGTCGCGGCGACCTCCTCGGGGCTCGACGCCGCGGCCGTGACCGCCAGCGCCGCAGTTCCGCCCACGCCGGTGACGATCTCGCGCTCGGCGTCCCGGCCGGGCAGGCCCATGTTCATCACCACGGCGAAGCGGTCGAGTTGGCTCTCGGGTAGCGGGAACGTGCCGATCTGGCCGTGGGGATTCTGCGTGGCCACCAGGAAGAACGGCTCCGGCAGGCGCCAGGTGCGGCCGTCGACGGTGACCTGGCGCTCCTCCATCGGCTCGAGGAGCGCGGCCTGGGTCCGGGGCGAGGCGCGGTTCACCTCGTCGACGAGCACCACGTTGGCGAACACCGGACCGGCCCGGAACTCCCACTCGCCGCCGTCGGGCCGGAAGATGCTGGTGCCGGTGATGTCGGTCGGGAGCAGGTCGGGGGTGCACTGCACCCGACCGAACGAGCCGCCGAGCGACGCGGCCAGGCTCTTGGCGAGCAGCGTCTTGCCCGTGCCCGGCAGGTCCTCCACGAGCAGGTGCCCGCCCGCGAGCAGTGCGGTGAGCGCCAGATCGATCTCCGCGGGCTTGCCGCGTACCGACTGGCCGACCGCGTACCGCAGCGCGGCCGCCACCTCCGCCGGAGTCCTCATGTCGTGGCCGTCCTCATGTGCGGTGCTCCGTCCAGTTCGTGCCGTCCCAGTAGCGATGGCCGCCGGGTCGGTCGGGGTCGTCGTACCAACCGGGCGGGACCAGGGGGGCGACAGGTGCGGTTGCGGCGACGGCAGCGGTCGGCTCCGGGGCGGCGGGGTGCTCCGGGGCAGCGGTCGGCTCCGGGGGCACCTCCGACATTGCCGATGAAGGAGCAGCGGCGCCGGCCGCGGGCGCCGCGGAGGATCCGGGAGCCGAAGGGGGCGGCCCCCACGCGCTACCGCCCACCGGCACGGCCACCGACCCGTCGTGGATCTCGGGGTACATCCCCTCCACGGAGGCCGCCGGTGTGGCCGCCCCGCCGGCGGACCGGGGTGGCGCGTCCCCGGACCTGGGCGCCCACGAACCCGGCGACCCGGCGGCGATGGTCGCGGCGGCCTGCTTCCGGAGCCGGCGCCGGACCGAGGCCTCACGGGCCCACACCGCGATGAGGATCCCCAGGAGGATCACGCCGAACGCCACGCCGACCACCACGAGCACCGGGTTGATCGTCGTGCCCGTCCGGGTGCGCATCGAGATGGGTTGGGGCGCGGACCGCACGGTCCAGTACCCGGTCCCCTTCTCCTGGTCCTTCGCGTTGGTGCCGGTGATGTTGCCGGGCAGCGTGATGCTCAGCTCGTAGCGCGCGTCGGCGAGCGCGAGCGGCACGGCAGCCCCCGCCACCACCTGCTGCAGCGGCACGGCCTCGGCGGCCAGCAGCCACCCGTCGGGGGTCTCGGTGAGGTCGAAACGGTTGAAGAAGCGGGCGGTGGCCCCGGGCCGGGCCGGGCTGGTGAGCGGGGTGGCGAGCGCGGCCACGTCGTCGAGCTCGATCGTGATCTCGAGCCCGGGCAGTCCGCGCCGTTCGACCACCTGGGCCTCCACGTCGCCGGGCAGTCCGTCGATCAGCCGGGCGAGTTGCTGGATGCCGGCCTCGCCGCCGAGCGCGGCCACCTCCGTGGCGTCGGCAACGGTCTGCAGCTCGACGGTGGCGGAGCGGTCGTCGCGGACGGTGATCGACGCCTCGGCCCGCAGGCACCCGGCGAGGACGGGTACCGCTCCGACGAGCAGCACGAGTGCGGCCACACGCACCGTTCGCCCCCGGGTCCGCATGGCGCCGAAGGGTAGTGCCCCACCCCCACCGCTCCGCCACGCGGCGGGAGCACCTCGGCCACGCGTCACGACGCGGAGGTCCGGGGGACGGACCGGGTTCAGGTCGTCGGGGGCGACCAGGGCGGCGGCGCGGGCGGCACCGGCCCGTCGGCCACCGGCGGGGCGGCCACGTCGGCCCGGTCCCCCGGCGCGGGCGGCGGTCGGTCCAGGAGCCGGGTGACCATCGGCTCCTCGGTCTCCGGACGCAGGTCGACCATGACCGAGTCGGGCGACGATGCGGTGAAGTCCGCCGGGGCGGGGGCCGCGGACGCGGCCGGCACGGGCGCCAGTACTGCGTGGAGCGGTGGGGGCGGCGAGCCGTCGTGCACGGCGATCACCGGGCCGTGGGAGTGGCCGGCGTCGGGGAAGGACGACGCGGGGACCACCACACCGGGGAGGCCGTGGGCGTCCGCCGGCAGGCCCGCCACCGGGCCGGACTCGGCGGCGGACGGGTCGGCCAGATGGTGCGGACCCACGCCGTGGATGGCCGCGACACCGGCCACACCACCGGGCACCGCCGGCGAGGGGACCGTTCCCGTGGCCGCCACCGGCACCGCGACCGCCGCCCGGGTGTACGGCGAGGTGATCAGCGCCACGATCAGGGCGAGCACGCCGATCAGCACCAGGGCGGGCACCTGCCAGTCCTGGCCGCCGTCGCGGCCGCCCACCACGAACACCACCACCGCCGCGATCGCGGCCAGCCCGAGGGCGAGGATGCGGAGGGCTCTCATGACCTGGGTCGTGCTCACGGGGCCTCCTTCGCAACCGCCCGGGGATGGGATCTCCCCAAGGGTACCGGTACCGTCATCGCAGGAAAGGGGCGACACGTGTTCCCTCCCCGCGAGGTGGCCTACAACCTGGCGATGGCCCTGCCGCCGGTGCGCGCCCGCGCCGCCGCCCGCCACGTCACGGGCGTGATGGACGACCCGCTGCTGGCCGCGGAACTGTTCGAGCGCATCGCCGCCCGCCTGCCCGGCGGCCGGGCCGGGCTCGGCGGCGCCCGGGTGCTCGAACTCGGCCCGGGCCGTGGCCTCGGCCTGCTCCGGCTCGCCGCCGCGGCCGGCGCACGCTGCGCCGCGTTCGACGTGGCCGAGTACGCGGCGCCGGCCGACGTGGCCGCGCTCGACATCGACCTCCGAGTGGGCCCACCGCCGTTCCTCCCCTGGCCGGACGCCACCTTCGACGTGGTGTGGTCCTCCTCGGTCCTCGAGCACCTACGCGACCCCGCCGCCACGCTCGCCGAGGTGCGGCGCGTGCTGCGGCCCGGCGGGGTGCACGTGGCCTACGTGGACCTCGAGACGCACCACGGCGGGCGGCGGGAGGCGGCCACCATGTACGACTTCCTGCGGTACCCGCGGTGGTTGTGGGAGCTGATGGCGTCGCGGCGCAGCATCTGGGTCAACCGGCTCCGGCGATCGGACTGGGAGGCCCTGTTCCCGGGATCGGGGTTCGGGGACCTCG